>CAYXEC010000066.1:4114-12323 GCA_964463855.1 uncultured Verrucomicrobiales bacterium
AATTCACCGGGCATGCGTATCTGTAGCCGATGTTGACTACGAGGGCAGTATTGAACTCCCTTCGGATTTGATGGAGGCGGCGGGTATCTGGGAAGGGGAAAAGGTCCTGGTCACCTCAGCCACCAAGGGCGGCAGACTTGAGACCTATGTTCAGGCAGGTGAGCCGGGCACGGGGAAAATCATCATGAACGGTGGAGCGGCTCACATCATCAAGGCCGGTGAGCGCATCACCATCATGGCCTTTGCAATTTCTGAAAATCCAATTCTCCCGAAGAAAATTGTCTGCAATGAAAACAATGAGGTCATCCGCCGGGTCAACTGACAGATTTTCAATTGCTCACCCATGAGAAAATTCCTCTGAAAAGCTTTCATTCCCGCCTTTACAAGATACACTGACTTTATCATATTCCCGCGCCCATGACTGACATCATCGCTGCCAACTGGCTCAACATTTCAATCAATCTTCTGCTCGTGATCCACGTGATCATCTGTCTTCTGCTTGCACTGGTAGTGCTGATGCAGCGCCCCAAGCAGGAGGGTCTCGGTGCTGCCTTTGGCGGTGGACTCACTGACCAGGCCTTCGGAGCCCGCACGACAGACGTTTTGCAGAAAGCCACCGTCTATCTTGGAACTCTCTTTTTCATCATCACGCTCATTCTTGCCATTTTGATTGGCAAGCGCCAGAGTGACAATCCCACCCTGACTGAGGTTGTTGCACCCCAGCCTGAGGAAGCGGCTGTTGTCGAGGAGGTGTCTGCGGAGCCAGAGAAGCCTGAGGCTGCTGTCAAAATGCCCGCCAAGCCAGCTGAGGAGCAAAAGGAAAGTGCAGAGCAGCCCTCTGCACCAGCACCTGCTTCTCCAGAGCCAGCAGTTCAAGAGCCTGCCCCCTCCGAGCCAAAGCCGGAAGAGCCCGCTGCGGGGCAACCCGCGCCTGCAGAAGCTCCAGCGCAAAATCCTGAGCCCGCGCCAGACGGCAATTAGAAATTCGTTCCGTGCAGGACAGATCCAAGGCTGAGACGGAGGTTCCTGTTTGGGCCCGGTCTGAAGCTTTTCCTGCCAAGCCTGATGGGCAAGATGCCTATGGCTTCATTGATGCCAGGGGGCAGGTCCATTCCGCTCAGGATGAGGACGAGCTCGCCCACAAAGTCAGGCACTCACGAGAAGGTATCGATCTGGTGTGGTCGCCGGAGCGAGGCAAGCTGTTCGTTCCGGAGAAACTGCCAGCCCTTCACGCTCCACTGCGGCTCCGCTCACTCAGGCAGGCAGAGCACGACATCAGTGACGGTAAGCGCATGGGGCTGGTCTTTGGTGTCATGGCACTATGGACCATCTATGCAGCGTGGAAAAACAGTGGCGGGCAGTTCACAGCACTCTACACCCATCAGCTCACAGGTCTTGCGGCCATGTTGTTTTTCTTTTTTGGCGTGTTGCCACTCTATGAGGGCATCAGAATGAAGCGTCACCTTGCGCGCACCAAGTCATCCGATCTTATTGCCGAGGTGCCTGAGGCTGAATTTGAGGCGTGGTTGCACAGGCAGCGCGTCCCGGTTACCTGGTTGCTGCTGGCCTGCATCCTCATATGCGGCCTGGCACAGGTACTGACAGACCATAGTATCACGCGGTTTCATGACTCCATCCTGCAAGCCGGGCTACTCAAGCAAATTGCCCTTGAACATCCCGGGCAAGCGGATGGGAATGCATGGTGGAGGATCATGACGGCTCCCATGCTACATGGTAATGCGATCCATTTGCTCATGAACGCTGCCGGCTTGCTTTATCTGGGTAGGCGCACGGAGAGTCTTGCCAGATGGCCTCACCTGCTGGTTGTCTTTGTGGCAGCTGCGTGGGTTGGTGGGCTGACCAGCCATTACTGGGTTGCTGAGAAGATTTCTGTCGGAGCATCAGGTGGTCTGGTGGGTTTGCTGGGATTCATGCTCGTTTTTGAGTCCCTGCACCCCCGCATTGTGCCAAAGCCTGCCAGATTCAGATTGCTTGTTGGTTTGGTCCTGCTCGTGGTCATTGGTTTTCTGGGCATGAGTTTCATTGATAATGCCGCCCACCTGGGTGGTTTGCTTGCCGGTGTGGCATACGCACTGATGGTATTCCCTGCCTCCTCATCCACACACCGCCCGAAGTCTTTGTGGAAAGATGTCATTGCCGGGGGAGCGGCGGCCGCGCTCATTCTCATGGCGGTGATCTTGGTATGGGTCAAACTGTTGGCATGAGTGCTCCCGGTGATCCGGGTTTTTCTTGTGAGAAAAATGACACGGAGCTTGTCAAAAATCCCCGTCATGCCCAAGAATGAGTGAGCAAGATTGCACATCGCATCAATCTCTCCCCTAAGCCATGTACGTAATAGGCATCGACACAGGAACCCAAGGTACGAAAACACTCGTTTTTGATCTCGAGAAGGCAGCTGTCATCGCCGAGTCCTCGGAGTCTTATGGCATGATCGAAGGCTTGCCGGAGGGTCACCGTGAGCAGGATCCATCCCTCTGGCTCAGGGCTGTTGACAAGACGGTTCGAGACTGTGTGGAGCAACTCGGTGAGAATGCCTCCCTGGTTGCTGCCATCGGGGTTAGTGGCCAGCAGCACGGTCTCGTCGTGCTGGACGATGAGAGCAATATTATCAGGCCGGCCAAGCTCTGGTGCGATACATCGACGAGCGAACAGTGTGAGGAGTTTGCCCGTGCTTTTGGTGGTAATCCGGGGCTCATCGAGCTGGCTGGCAATCCGATGCTGCCAGGCTACACGGCTCCCAAGATTTTGTGGATCAAGGAGAATGAACCCCAGAATTTCCGCAGGATCAGCACCATTCTCTTGCCGCATGATTTTATCAACTACTGGCTCACCGGAGTGAAGCGCATGGAGCCGGGCGATGCGTCCGGCACCGGCTTGCTTGATGTGAGAAAACGCGAGTGGTGTCAGGAGCTTATCGATTTTATTGACCCCAGCTTATCCGATGCCCTGCCTGAGATTGGCTCCTCGCTTGACACTATTGGCCCGATAAGGCCTGAGCTTGCCGATGCATGGGGTTTGAATCATCAGGTCCTGGTGAGTGCCGGAGGTGGTGACAACATGATGGGGGCCATAGGAACAGGTAACGTTAGTAGTGGCCAGGTGACTGTCTCCCTTGGTACCAGCGGCACGATTTACGGAGTGCACGACAAGCCCTTGATTGATCCGCAGGGCGAGGTGGCCGCTTTTTGTGATTCCGCCGACCAATGGTTGCCTCTTGTCTGCACGATGAACGCGACCATTGTCACCGAAGCCGTTAGAAAGCACTACGGCTGGGATCACCAGCGCATGGAAAAAGAGGTTGCGTCAGCTCCGATGGGATCTGAGGGCATACTGATGCTGCCTTACATGCAAGGTGAGAGGACCCCCAGTTTGCCTGAGGGATGCGGTGTTCTTCACGGCCTCAATCTGAACAATTTCAAGGATTCCAATGTCATGCGTGCAGCAATGGAGGGAGTCAGTCTCAGTATTGGCTACGGCATGCTGCGCCTCTGCGAGCTCGGTTTTGAACCGACCTCAGTGAGAGTGACAGGAGGAGGATCCAAAAGTGCGGTGTGGCGCCAAATGATGGCTGATGTTCTGGGCCTTCCCATTGTGAAGTTGAAGACAGACGAGGGGGCTGCCCTTGGAGCCGCGTTGCAAGCAGCGGTGGCTTATTTCCGTCAGAATGGTGAGGATCTGAGTTATCAGGAAATCGTCAGCTATGCTGTGGTTCCTGACCCTGACACGGAATGCGAGCCTGATGATGAAGCTCATGCCTTCTATCAGGACCTGCTGTCCAGGCAACAATATCTGGTCGAAACACTGCATCTGCCGGGATTCCTCTAGGTGGAATTGGCTTGTTGGAATGATGAGTGATCGTTCAGAAATCAGGGGAACGAGATGGCAGTGGTTTGCGGGCAAATTAGCGGCCCTTTTAATGCGTTTCATTGGGCTGACCTTGCGCTTCCAAGTGGAGGACCCTCACCGGCAAAGAGACAACTCGGTGACAGGCGTTCCAGTCATATGGGTATTCTGGCATAACTGCCTCTTTGCCTCCCCGCTGGCTAAAAAAAGATACAGTGGCAGTGCAAAGGCGAGTGCTCTTGCCAGTGCGAGTAAGGATGGAGCCATCATTGAGTCATTGATCGCGAGCTTTGGGGTGAAAACAGTCCGGGGCTCGAGCTCCCGGCGTGGTGTTGCCGCCCTGATTGCGCTCAAGAAAGCCCTCAAGGCTGGGGAGCAGCTTTTTATCACTCCGGATGGCCCGCGCGGCCCCCGCTACGCGCTGCAGCCAGGTGTCATTAAGCTGGCACAATCCTCTGGCGTACCCATTATTCCGGTGCGCTTTGATCACTCATCGAGCTGGCGTCTCAATAGTTGGGACCGGTTTTACATTCCCAAACCGTTTAGCAAAATTACCGTGCATGTGGGCGAGTCCATTTACGTGCCGGCAAAGTTGGACGAACAGGAATTTGAAAACTATCGTCAGAGCGTGCAGGATGCACTTCTCGAAAAAGCGGATGATGTGACCAACACAGAATGTAAATCATGAGTAAGATAATTGATGGCAAGGCAGTGGCCGAAAAAGTATTGGCTGAGTGTGTAGAGGAAATTGAGCAGTTGAAAAACGCCGGTGTGACTCCGGGGCTTGCCGTTGTTTTGGTGGGCGAGGATCCGGCCTCCAAAGTCTATGTCGGATCCAAGGTTCGCAAGTGTGCCGAGCTCGGGCTTCACTCACGTAAGATTGAGCTTCCGGTAGATGCCACTCAACAGGATGTGCTCGCCGTGGTTGAAGAGCTCAATGAAGATCCGCTGATTCACGGTATTCTGGTGCAATCACCTCCACCGCCGCAAATCGATGAAGACGCTATTGTGAAGGCGATTGATCCGGCCAAGGATGTCGACGGTTTTCACCCTGTCAATGTGGCCAAGCTTGCACTCGAGGACAGCACTGGCTTTGTGCCCTGCACACCTGCCGGGTGTATGCGCTTGCTCCAGGAAGCAGGGGTGGAGACATCAGGTGCGGAGGCTGTTGTCATCGGCCGCAGCATGATTGTCGGCAAGCCCATGGCGCTGCTGCTTATGAGTAAGAATGGCAATGCCACCGTGACGGTGGCCCACTCGCGAACCAAAGACCTGGCTGCGGTCTGCCGGCGTGCGGACATCATCGTTGCGGCCATCGGCATGCCCGAGTTTGTCACAGCGGACATGGTCAAAGACGGAGCGGCGGTCATCGACGTTGGCATTAACCGGATCGATGATCCCGCGGCAAAACGGGGATACCGCCTGGTCGGAGATGTGGCCTATGAAGAAGTGGCGCCCAAATGCTCAGCGATCACACCTGTGCCCGGTGGGGTTGGCCCCATGACCATTGCCATGCTCATTGCCAACACCGTGAAGGCTGCACGCCAATCAGTAGCCTGATTTCGGGATCGATATAAGATCTCAGATTTGGATTTCCCAGATTTCGCAAATCTGGTTTTCCAATGCCTCATCCGCTGAGAAGCGCGCGGTTGCTCCCAGGTGGATGGCCTTTACTTGCTGGTCACTTGCCTTGAGTGCCTTGATGACTGAGGCAAGTGTGGCGGCACGGGTGCGGGAGAGTTTCTGATTGGTTTCAGATTCTCCGGACTTGGAAGTGTAGCCTACCACCAGGAACAGGGACTTCTTGTCCCGGCGCTGATCGAGAATATTCTGGAGAATTTTTTCCCGGTCAAAGGTGATGGTGGATGAGCCGCTGGCAAAAGTATGGCGGTGAATGATCTGGGCATTCATATTCGCACGGATGTCTTCGTAAGCGGCCTCGAGTTGCTCCTGATTGGAGCCCTCCAGGGAGGTGAGTCTGGTAAAGAGCTTGGCGGCTGGTGCCGGCAGATCCTTCCCGGATTCAATGAGCAGGCTGGGGCGGTCCAGCTCGGCGCGCAGGCGCTGGATTTCGTAGCCCTGCTGGCGGTTGTTGCCGCGCAGGTTTTCTATTTCCGTCAGGGCCTCGTCATAGAGCTCGGTATTTGCGGGGCTTCCGGCCGACTTGCTTAGCTCGTCAATCTGGATCTGCAGTTTACTACTGTGGTCCATGCTGTCATTGAGCTGCTTGCGCAAGTTGGAAAACTGGTCACTGGTGGGGCGGCTTTGGAACTCACTGAGCTCGATGCGGTATTGCTCGATTTGCTCGTTGGCAATTTGCAGCTCATTTTTGAGTGCCGGGAGCTGACTGGCTGCATCCCCCGATTTACTGAGTTGGGTTTGGAGGTCGGTAATCTGGCTGTAGAGATGTTTGATGGTCTCATCCCGGGTGGATAGTTTGGCGCCCATCTCGTTGATGGCCTCATTGCTTGCTTCCAGCTGCATTTGCCACTGACTGGTGAACTGGGCGAGGCTGTTAGCGTCAGCGCGCAGGCGCTGTGCTGTGGTGTAGGCACTCGACGCACTTGCAGGCAGAGGGGGCAGCCCCTGGAGCTCACGCTGGGCGTTTGCCTCGGCGCGCAGCTGATCGTTGTTGAGCTCGAGGGTGGTGAGATTGGGATTCGTGTTGCCAGTGCCAGCCTGAGTGAATTTACCGTTGAGAGAGAGCATCAGCATCAGGAATAGCAGAAAGACAATCAGAACGATCAGGGCCGTGGTGATTTGGCTGTTTTTGATTTGTTGCTGAGTGGGTAACGGCTCGCTGGCGAGCACCTGGCCAGAATGCGAAGCATTGTTGGAATGGGTCTCGATGCTCTCGTGCCTGTTGTCAGTTTCCATGGTTTGTTTGATTGTCTGCAGTGACTGATACTTAAGGACTTTTAGACTGTTTTTGCAACGAGTGCAAGGGCCCTCTGGCCCCAGATGCAAATAATTCACACCGATGGGGTGATTTGCTCAGAAATGAACTCCCAAAAAACCGGTTTTCAGTATACCAAGGCGAGGTTTGGATCGATATCCTCCTCGAGGCTGGAGTGCATGCCCTGGAGCTCACACTGAAGTGCCACATAGGCAATCATGGCCGCATTGTCCGTGGAGAGCTGGGGGGGTGCAATGAGCAGGCGTTTTCCCTGTGAATCGCAGGCCTCTTGCATGGCCTCTCTCAGGGCTAGATTGCAGGAGACTCCACCTGACAGGGTGATGAGTTGCTCGCCAGCCTGCTCAGCGGCTTTCATGGTTTTGTGCACCAAAACATCGATGACCGCCTGTTGAAAGGAGGCGCACAGGTCGGGGATGGCTTGCTGAGGTGCCTGGCCTGATTGCGGGTCGAGTTTTTCGAGCTGGTAGAGGACCGCGGTTTTAAGCCCCGAGAAGGAAAAGCCCAGGCCGTCGTGCATCATGGAGCGAGGGAATTCAAATGCCGTGGCCGAGCCCAGGCGTGCCTGTTTCTCGATCTCGGGTCCACCGGGGTAGGGCAGGCCGAGCATCTTGCCGACCTTGTCGTAAGCTTCCCCGGCGGCGTCATCGCGAGTGCTGCCAAGCAGCTTGTATTCCCGAAATGCCTTCATGTGAATGAGCATGGTGTGCCCGCCTGAGACGATGAGGGCGAGGCTGGACTCAAGAGGACCAGAGGTGAGAAAGGGGGAGAGCAGATGCCCCTCCATGTGATTGACGGAGATGAAGGGCTTGCCGGTGGCAATGGAGAGCGCCTTGGCGGTGGTGTTGCCCACCAGGAGGGACGAGGCCAGTCCCGGGCCGGCAGTTGCCGCAAAGGCATCGATCTCGTCGATGCCGACCGAGGCGTTTTCCAGGGCGATATCGATGAGTGGTCGCAGGTGCAGTGAGTGGTTTCTACTCGCCAACTCAGGCACGACACCGCCGAACTCCCGGTGGATATCAATCTGGGACGATATCTCCGAGGCGAGCACATCGACCTGCCCGCCATGCTGGCGCAGGATTGCCACAGCGGTTTCATCGCAGCTGGACTCGATGGCGAGGATCGTCTTCGTCATGAGCCTCTATTTAGATGGGATTTTGCGGATGCACAGGATATTTTAGTGCTTGTCTGAGGGGATTGCGCCCCCTTTGCCATTTACAAAGTGCGGTGACTTTGGCAGAACCCGCGCCATGTCCGAGCTTCCCAAAGCCTATGAACCCCAGGCGGTAGAACAGAAATGGTATGCTGCCTGGCTTGAGCACAGGTGTTTTCATGCTGATGAGGCATCAGAGAAGGAAGCCTATTCCATTGTCATTCCGCCCCCCAATGTGACGGGGATTCTGCATCTCGGCCACGTCTTGAATAACACCA
>CAYXEC010000067.1:0-10783 GCA_964463855.1 uncultured Verrucomicrobiales bacterium
ATGAGATCGAGTCCTCCTCACCCGCACTTCCCCTCAAGCCGGGCGAGTCCATGACCCACATCCAGCGCACCATTCATTGCCAGGGGGATCCGGCCAAGCTGGATATCATCTCGCGCAAGCTCTTCGGCATTCCCGTCGCGGACATCGCCGCAGGACTGGAGTGAGTTGTTTCTCGCCATGACCGGCCAAAGTCACTAGCATAAGCCGCAAATGATGAAAGCATGGGAGTTGATCAAGCTCTGGGTGGTGCGTCTCGGCAAGGCGGCCTGCAAGTGGTGGCACCACAAGCACGCCGATGAGGCGGCAGCCCTTGCCTTCTATTCCCTGATCTCGCTGGTGCCGATCCTGATTGTGGGGGTGACCATTGCCTCGGTGCTTGTGGATCAGGAAACCGCCACGCGTATTCTTGTCTCCGAGGCGGATCGCGTGGCCGGTCCCACGGTGGCCGGTTACTTTGCCCAGATGTTGCAAACCGACATCAAGTGGGTTGGTTCCGGCATCTCTCCCATCATCGGGGGTTTGTTGCTTTTCTTTGCCGCTACCAAGGTGATCGCCGAGCTGCGCCGATCACTCGGCAAGGTGTTCGGCATTCCCGTCAAAAAAGGCAGGA
Organism: uncultured Verrucomicrobiales bacterium; assembly: GCA_964463855.1. Lineage (GTDB taxonomy): Bacteria > Verrucomicrobiota > Verrucomicrobiia > Verrucomicrobiales > Akkermansiaceae > Oceaniferula. The sequence goes on from CAYXEC010000067.1 coordinate 611, forward strand.
AGGCGGCCCTTGCCGGCTTGCTCGGGCGTCTGGCATCTCTGGTTATGCTGCTCGTGCTGGGCATTTTCATTGCCAGTGCCGTGGTGTTTGAAACCATCATGGGGGTTCTTGTCAGCTCGTGGCAGGATTCTCCTTTTTTACTACGCCTTGCCACGGCGGTGTCGCCGCTCCTTTCGTTTGCAGCGACGGTCTTTCTCGCTGCTATTGCCATGCGCTGGCTACCTGCCCGGCCTCCCAAGTTCATGGAGGCGCTGGTGGGTGGTTGTGCCAGTGCGGTTCTATTGGTGGGATTGAAAGTCGGCCTTGCCCAGTTCCTCAAGCACACGGACGTGGGCGACTTTTACGGCAGTGCGCTGACCCTGGTGTTGGTGTTGTTCTGGATCTACTTCGCCATGCAGGCCTTCCTCTACGGCTCTGAGCTCGCAGCGGAGCTTGCAGACGAGCGGCACATGCGGGATGCGGAGATAGAGCTCGAAGGGGAGACCGGGGATGAGCAAAGTGAGGTCAACACCCTGGCCGGCCCTGAAGTCGGTGAGGCAGAGACGGAGCACCCGGAGGAGCAGCCCCCGAAAAGCCCGCAGGCTTGAGCCCTTGTTGTTATGCCGGATCTGTTTTCTCCTTATCCCTTTGTGCTCTCTGAAGGCGCGATTTGTGAGCGTCTCAGGCGGGATAAGTCCATCACCCTGCATCCGACACTCTTTAATACCCCCCTGATCTATGATTCCTCCGGAGCGCAAGTTCTGGCTCGGGTCTATCACGAGTATATCGATATTGCGCGTGATCACGGGATCCCGATCGTGATCGCCGCCCCCACATGGAGGCTGGATGCGCAGCGTGTGGCAGAGGCAGGCGTGCCCAGAACGATCAACCGGGATGCGGTGGAGTTTATTCAAAAGGTCAAAGAGGACTCCGGCTATGAGCCGGTTTTTGTCACCGGCCTGCTGGCAGCCAAAAACGATTGTTATGATCCCAAGCTCGCTCTCAGCGCTGAGCAGGCGGAGGCCTTCCACATTGCGCAGGCCAGTGAGCTTGCAGGGGCGGGGCTGGATCTTCTCACCGCCCAGACCATACCCGCGGTCAGCGAGGCGGAGGGCATGGCACGCGCGATGATCGCCACCGGTCTGCCCGCAGTGATCGGGTTTTGCATCAATCGCCGTGGCGAGGTGCTGGACGGCACGCCCCTGGACGAGGCTATCGACATCCTCGATGAGCGGCTTGACGGAGGGCCCCTGGGCTACGCGGTGAATTGCTCGCACCCGTCGTTTGTGCCGGCAGGGCGGATGAACCCGCGCGCCCTGTCACGGCTCATTGAGGTCGCTGCCAATGCTTCCTCCATTGACCACGGTGAGCTGGATCAGCTTGAGCACACCGTGGAGGATGATCTCGACGAGTGGGCGGACGCCATGGCCGGCCTGCACCGGAACCACGGGGTGAAAATCCTCGGCGGCTGCTGTGGCACGACAGACCGTCACCTGCGTGCCATTTGCCAGCGGCTGTGTTGAAGACTAGCTACCCGGGTAGAGCTTGAGGAAGGACCTAAGCTCCTGGTCATAATCCACGTCCGGCACAATCCACAGGTTGCGGAAGGCGACCCCGGTGCCCTTGTGGTCCTGAATCACCAGCGGGCGCTTCCCGTGCTTTTGATACAGGCGGGCGACCTCGGCGTAGACCCAGGCATCGTTGTGGATGAGTTTGCCATTGTGGAAGGCACTCACCCGCATGGGCTCCCTGAGGCTGCCGTCCTCGTTGAACTCGGGGGCTTTGTAGAGGATGTCGTAGGATTGCCACTCGCCGGGTTTGCGGCAGGCGTTGACCTGCGGCGGGTGCTGGCCGTAGATGGCTCCGCAGTGGCCATCGGCAAAGGTCGGGTTTTCATAGGTGTTGACCACCTGCAGCTCGTATCCGGACATGAGGAACACACCGGAGTTGCCGTAGAGCTGACCGGCCCACTCGGGATTATCCGAGGGGTCAAAGCGGAACTCGAGATGGATGCGCGCCGATCCGTAGCTTTCCTTGGTTGCGTTGTTGCCCTTGCTGCGTGGCATCACTCCCTCGGCATCGAATTTCCACTCGGGGTTGGTCCACTGGGACGCGTCCAGCACAGTGGCCCCGGCAGGAGCAGATTGCTGGCACTGGTCCGCGGGCAGGGGGTCGACCACAGGTGGCACCGGACGATTCTTATCATTTCTAAGCCAGCCGGAGCCGGTAAGCACGATCGGGGACTTGCCGCGTGCCTTTTCCTTGGCGGGCAGGGTTTTGTTGAGCGTGTAGTAGATGGTGTCAAAATCGAGGGTTTTGGCCTCGGAGCTTTTCTGGCCGGCAAACTGGATGGCGTAGATCTTGCCCGTAGTGAGCGGCACGTCAAAGCTGATGGTCTTGCGATCTTCCGAGAGGCTGTAGTTGCTGACGGGCAGCTCGGTTTCATCCACGGGGTTTGAGCCATAGGTGCTCCAGTAGTTGTAGTGCCAGCTTTTCACCTTGGGGGTCATTTTTTTGCCAAGGCGCTGGGTGAAGGTGACCTCGAAACCGGTCCGGGTCAGCTTGGCGGAGTGGATGGCAAAGGGGATGGTTTCCCCGTCCCACTCGACGTATTGCAGGGCGGTGCGCTTGCCTCCCTTGGCAAACCAGCCGCGGCCCACCTGGGCGGACCAGAGCCTGCCCTGCGGGTCGAAGGACATCTTCACCGGCCCGGAGCTCAAACCGCGCACGAAGTCCACACACCAGCCCTGGTAGTCTCCATCGACCATTTCCACGCCACAGCGGAAGTAATTGGACTGGCGTTGGTCACCGTTGTAAATCTGCCCTGCAAAGGGGCCGAACTTACCACCGGTGGTGTCCCAGATCGGGCTTCCCGGCGAGTTGGCGATGACCTCGCGCGGTAGCCAGACGGCGGGGACCGTGCGGATCTTGTCGAAGTCAGCCGCGGTCATGGAGAGGACCTTCTCCTTGGTGAAATCCGGACGTGCCGGAAGCGAGGCGGGGTGGCCGTAGAAGTTGCCCTCGCGGACGTGATACATCACACAATCCGCCACCCAGTCGCCCTGGTTGTCGGTGATGAAGAGCTCATCCTCGGGGCTCATGCCGATACCACAGGGGGAGCGGAAACCTGATGCGAGCGGCTGGAAGTGGCCGTCGCGGTCGGAGCGGTAGACCCAGCCGCGCCAGGGGGCATTGTAGGACATGTTGCCCCCACCCTTGCCCTCGGGTTTGCCATCAGTGACGGTGAACTCGCCACGCGCCCCCAGGTTGAGCGAGGCATACTTGCGTCCGAGGGAATCAACCACCGGGCCGAAGTGGTATTCGTGATACTCTCCGGAGATGCCGAAGCCGTCGGTGACACACTCGTAGCGGTCCGCGACCCCGTCCTTGTTGGTGTCGACGAGACGGGTGAGCTCGGGCTTCTGCGCCACGTAGTAGGCGTCTTCCCTGGCATCGTAGTGGATGCCGTTGGGCTCCATGAGGTTTTCAGCAAACAGGCTCCAGGAATTGTTCTTATATTCCCAGACCTCGCCTTCCCAGGAGACGATGGCAAGGGTGCCGTCCGGTTTGTGGCAGAGGCCGAGGATCGTAACTGCACCCTTGGGCAGGGGAACGGTCTCGACTTTGTAACCGGCGGGGATTTGCGCCAGCAGCTGGGCGCTGAGCAGACAGAGAAGGATAAAAATGGATTTCATGAGGTTTAAAATGACTTGGTGGTGATGGTGAAGGACTGCTCTCCCTCGGGAGCAATCACGAGCGTTTGTGTCTGGCCGGCGGCGAGATGGTGAATCAACACCTCAGGCCCCGTGACCTCGTAGGAAAGGAACTGATAATCCTCAGGGGGTGCATCGCTTTTGGCCAGTTCGCCAATCTCCTCGCCCTTGATGGCAGAGGGTTGCTGGCTGCGGTCCGGCAGCGAGGGCGTCTGGTTGATCTCGGCAGAGTGCCATGCCTTGAGCACGGAGCCGTCCGCGGCGTTGTAGGCGACGATCACCTTGTTGGGTAGCACACAGAGCAGGGTGCGTGGCGGCAGACCATCGATCCACTTGCGTGCCACCTTGGCCTTGGGTCCGGCGATGATGAACTTCGGCACATTGCCTTCCAGGCTGCGGCCGGCGAGCGGGAAGCGTTTGCCCTTGGGGCCACTGAGTGAGCCGTTGAAGCGATAGCTGTGGGCCTTCTTTTCCTCGTGCAGGATTTCGACCTGATAGGTGCCGGGCTCGAGCTTGAGAACCTCGCTCTGGTCACTGGTCTTGGGGGATTTTTCATCGGCAGAGTAGACTTCCTTGCCGTCAAAGTAGATCACCGTGCGGCCGGCGCGGTTGGTGACAAAGCGGTAGTCGCCGGGTTCGCGGATGTAGGCGGTGGCACTTGCGCGCAGCACGCCATCGGTGTTGCGTTCCACGGAGATCCAGTTCTCAGGCAGGGCGGTTTGCGAGACGGACTCGACACTGTTGACGATCTCGAGGCTGAGTGGCTTGTTTTTGAAAGGGGCGGCGGGATAGATGGAGCGCACCAGGCCACGCAGACCCTCTTGCTCGGAGAGGATGAAGTCACGCAGGGCGAGGCGGTCGGCCTCGGGGAAGACGTTCTTGTAGCCGATCATCTCCGTGCCCTCGATACCGTTGTCAATGGCGTCCAGAATGGCTTGTGGCGACGAGCCGTGCTTCCAGAAAGGGTCCTTGAGTGAGGGTCCAATGCCTCCATCGAGCTGTGGGCCGTGGCAGGTGAAGCAGATTTGCATGTAGACTTCCTTGCCGCGCTCCGGGCTGGCGAGCAGCGGAGTGAGGCTGCCGAGCAGCAATGTGACGATTCGTTTTTTCATGTCTGGTTACAGGGATTGGTGAGTTGGGGGTTTGGCGAGTCTAGGGTTTGATGAGCTCAATGCGCTTGAGGATAGCCCGCCCCTCAGGGCTGGCGAGGTTGATTTTCTGTTTGGTTGCGGCATCGGTGAGGGTGATGTTGAAGGTCGATATCTTGGACCATTCGAGGGCTTTGTTCTCCTTGCTCTTGAAGTCCCTGGCCTCAAGCAGGGTGGTCTGGGGGCCATTGCCGCTGATTTTGGTTCCGTAGTGAAAGTTGCCCAGATCCTTGCCGTGGCCGTTGAATTTGCTCTCGAGCCCGAGGCCGAGAAGGATGTCCCGGCCCTGCGTGAGCTGAAGCGTGATGGCGAGCTTGCCCTCCCCGCTTGTGTCGAGTTCGGGGTCCTGAAACTTGTAGGTGGTGAAACTTCCCTGGTCACGGCTGCTCCAGTTTTCCATGCCCCCGGAGAAATCGTCGATGAGACCGGACTTGGGCAGTTGGTCGAAGGCGGCGAGATCGATGTCCGCGGGAATGTGCGTGTGTTCCCGGGAGTTGAGGCTGAGGGTCTTGGTGCTTCCTCTCTCCAGGGGCACCTCTCCGGGGAGTTGATAGCGGCAGAGCGCGAAGGTGAAGAGCGGCAGCCGGGCGTGAACGGGGATGTCGGCCTTCCAGGTATCCCCATCCTTGCTGGCGGTCGCTTTATTCCAGAAGCGGGTGATGGGGTTGGGATGATAGCTGTAGTAGATCTCTGCCTCCTGCAGGTGCTCCTGCTGGGCGGGGGTAACGGAGAAGTGGGCGGTATTACCCTCGATCATGAAACTGGAGGGCGGGGTCACGGGGATGTTTTGATCCTCTCCCGCCAGGTATTGCTTGAACCACTGGTTGAGCATGATCCACTGTTCGGGCCCGGGTCCGTGGTTGGCGTGCATGTTGCCAGTGACCCGCCAATTGTCGTGAGGCAACAGATCCAAGGACTGGTAGATGCGGTCCAGTGTGGAGTGGAAGTCATTGGACGAGGTGATGAACATGACGGGAATGCCGACGTGTTTCCAGTAGGCACCCGGGTCGATGGTGTTCTTGTAGAGCTCGATGTCCTTGATGCGGATCACGCCTCCGGAAGTCATGCCCGGGTAGTTCTGCTGCAGGTTGGCAGTGCCCCCGACAAAAGGCGCGACTGCCTTGAGGCGTTTGTCGATGGATGTCATCGAGGTGATCGTGCCGCCCATGGAGAAGCCAGAGAATCCAAGTTTGCCGGCATCGACCTCGGGTTGCTGCTCGAGGAAGGTGAGCGCACGGCGTCCGGCCAGTGAGAGCATGAACCAGTTCGAGTTGCGTGGACTCATGATGGGATCGACACTGTGCTCATCGGGCTGGAAGTCGCTCTTGTAATGCTTGCGCAGTGCCTTGGCGTAGAAATTGGGGCCCTGGGTGGGATCGATCTTTCCCCAGTCCGTGCCCCACTTGTTTTCGGGATCGAGTTCGGCCTCGAGAGGGCGTCCCAGCCAGTTGATATCCACGGTGGCAAATCCCCGGGTGGCGAAGTAGTGGCCGCGGTTGCGGTCGGCGCGCTGGCCCCCCCCGTGGCTCCAGACAAAGGCGGGGTTCTTTTTGCCGTTGTCCGGGAAGCAGTAGTAGGCGGCGATGCGGGCATCGGTTCCCTTGAAGGTTCCCACCTTGAAGCTGATGAGGCGGGAGGTGACGCCATCTTTTTTCCACTCATGATGCACCTTGACCTCCAGATCCTCCTTACGCGGGTCATAGTCTTTCCACAGGTCAATGGCGTTTTGCGGCACCTGGTCCGGACTGGTGTAGGGAGCGAGGCTGTCCTGCTGTGCAGCAGCACCCAGGGTGCTGAGGGTAGTCGTCAAGCAGCCGGCGATGGAGAGACACATGGTGATGGGTGTTTTGCTGGTCATTGGTTTCACTGGTGCTTGCGGATACGCGATGACCAGTCCATTTCTTAGCGGCAAAATGCCTCCGGACAGCAGGGCTGACGGGCTCAATACCCTAGCGCCTATGCCGCAATTGACCAGTCATCAGTTCTAATGATGTCCGGCCTCTGGTCCATGGTTTTTAGCTTATTGGAGCTAACACCTTAGCGGGCCACGTTGTTATCCTCGTGATAGACCTCGCCGTTGACCCCGTAGTGGGTGGCCTTGAGAACGGGCGCGCCCTTGTCCCGGCTGACGGCGACACCGAGAAAGCCACCCTTGACCTTGAGGTAGCGGTGTTCGGGCTCGACCCGTCCGCTTTTCCAGCCGCCGGCGTGTTTGTCGGAGGAGGCGCCACAGGAGAACTCCTTGACCCCGGTCTTGCCATCAATGGAAACATACTGCCAGTGGCGGTCGCCACAGATGACGTAGGCGTTTTTCTGGCTGGCGAGGAAGGAGCGGATTTCGTTACCTTCGTGAGTGAAGCCCTTGTTGGCATGGTTGTCGTTCTTGCTGCCACGGTCCGGCCCGACAACCGGGGTGGGGGAGATGAGCACACGGAAGGTCGCGTCTGACTCCCTGAAGGTGCGCAAAAACCATGCCTTTTGCTCTTTGCCCCAGATGGTTTTATCCGGTCCGTCGGGCATGGTGTTCGGGTTGCGGTAATCACGTCCCTCCACCAGCCATATTTGCAGGTCCTTGCCCCAGCGGATGGTGCGGTAGTTGTCCTGTTTGACCGGGAACTGCTCACGGAACAGGTCGAGGCCCTGTTGCCAGGTGAGCTCGCCGTAGTTCACCCCCGGCCAGGAGTCATTGCAGGTGGTGTCGTGATCGTCCTTGATGAAGTAGCTCGCCACCTGCCCGTGGAAGCCCGAGAGGTGGGGCAGGCCGTAGAGACGGTTCCACTTGAAGCGCGCGAGTTCCACGTTGGTGGCAAAGGGCTCGGGCTTGTCGTAATACTCGATGTCTCCAGTATGGACAAAGAAGTCCGGATCAAGGGTGAGCATACTGGGGTAAATCTTGTGTCCTTGTGGGCTATCCCGGCGCGAGTAGTCCTGGCAGGAAACCACCACAAAGGAAACGGCTGCCTGCTGATCCGGTGCTGGCGCGGTGCGGAATGTTCCTTCGATGGTCTGGCCGGCATGGCCGTCCGGATCACGGCTTTCAACCGTGATGGTGTATGCTGTGCCGGGCGCGAGCTCACGAATCTGGTGACGCAAGGTGAAGTCTTTCTCCGCGTCAACGTCCATCCAGGCCGTGTTGTTTTTTTCGCCGTTTTTCGTTGCCCACATGACGCGCACGCTGCCCGCAGCCCCGGGCACAGCACCCTGCATGTCGGCGAGTGTTTTACCCTCCGGCAATTGTTCCGCCGTATTCGGAAGGCCGGACTTTTTAGGCCGGATAAACCCGGCCCCTGCAATGTTCGCCTGCTCATTGAGCGTCAGACGCGTCCAGATCAGGGCTGAGTTCTGGTCCACCTCACCGATCTTGATGCCATTAGCCTGGAAGACCTGTGCGTGGCTAGCCCCGGTGAGTGAGGTGAGACCCAACAAGGCGGCCAGAAAGAGACGGTGATACATGGCTGCCGAAATGGAGCTTAAGGCTGCAGGGGTTTGATGACGAAATTCCGGTAGAAGATTTCCTGTCCCTCGCTCTGCAGACCGATGCCGCCCTCGGTGAGGGGTTCGCCAGGTTCCTGGCTGCCTGGCTTGGGAGTGCTCAGCCCGGTGATGAGATTGACCGATTCGCCGTTGTGGATGATTTCCACGGACTCACTACCACGGACGATGGCCTCGAGGGTGTTCCACTCTCCGTGGGGATTGCTGTTTGGGATTTTTGCCTCGGGGTAGCGAGCGAGGATGGTGCGGTTTCTGAAGGGAGAGGCGTCATGTGCCGCGCCACCTTTATCCTCAGGTAAGTAGGTTTTATGATCCTTGTCGATAAAGCTGGAGGCAAAGGGGCCAAGCTTGCTGGCGAGCCAGATGCTGCCGGGAGCCTTTGCCAGCATGTTGATTTCCACGGAAAGGGGGCGGTTGTCCTTCACGCACTTGGAGGCGAGGTCCACATGGGTCATCAGGCCCGCGTTCATGCTGCCGCCCTCGGCTCCCCAGCGGTAGTCGACTTTGACGTGGTAGTAGCTGTGGGGGACCTTGGTGACGATCAGGCCGTTGGTACCTTTGCGCACATGGATCTGATCCGGCTCGGCGACGAAAACATCCTGCTTGTGAACATCCTCGATGTAACCCTGGCCGCGGAAGTAGATGCGAAAGTCATCAAGGGTGCCACGGTAGAGAGCTTGCCAGCCGTCCTTGGCCGTGCTGGCAGTTTTTTCGGGCGTTGCTGTGGCGGAGGAGTCCGGCTCGGCCTGGCACGCCACTGTTGTTAGAGAGGCGAGGGCGATGGCAACGAGAGTGGCGATGTGTTTTTTGAGCATGGTCTTGTTCGTTTGGAGTTAGTCTAACTTTTTGATGATGAGATTTCGAAACCAGGCGGGATCCTGATGGTCCTGCAGCAGGATCGGACCCTCCCACGAGCCGAAGCCCTCGTTTTTATTCTTGTACTGGCGCTTACTGTATTTGCTTTTCTGGAAGCGCTCGTTCCAGTCATCACTGCCATACTCAAGCTCGACGACCTTGACCCCATTGAGCCAGTGTTCAATCTGATCGCCCCTGGCCACGATGCGCCCATGGTTCCACTCGCCCACCGGTTTGAGCGGTTTGTCATCAGGAGCGGCAATGAGCTCATACATTGAGGCGGCGCGGTGATTGGCGATTTTGCGGTCACGGTGGTTTTGGTCATCGAGCACTTGATACTCCAAGCCAAGGTTGCCCTTGGTGCGATACTTCACCCCGCTGTTGCCCGCCTTGGAAATTTTCCACTCAAAGCTCAGCTCGAAGTCCTTGTAGGACTCTTTGGTGATGATGTCACCACCCTTGGCGTGGCGGTGAATAACTCCATCTTCGATTCTCCAGCCTTTCTCAACTGGACCCCCCTTCACGGTTGTCCAAGCCGAGAAGTCCCCGGAGGCAAACAGGTCGGTTGCCCCGCCGGCAGTAGCAGGGTCAGCTGCGGAGACGTTTTGTGCGCCACGCAGCTCCGCCTCGGTCCACGGCGCGGCGCGGTCTGCGTTCTTCTCGCGGTAGGACTTGATCTCGTCAGCGGTGATTTGTCCCGCCTTGTTGCCCCAGGCATTGCGGACGTAGGTGAGGGTGTCGGCAAGTTGCGCATCACTCAGGAAGCCGTGGCCTGGCATGATGGGGGGGACGTTTTGGACAGCCTTGCCGTTGATGTGGATGGGTCCTGCGAGTCCATGCACGGCGACTCCAATAAGCACGTTTGGTTCTCCCGTGACCCAGTCACTCTTGGCCAGGCCGGGAGCCATGCTGGCCAGGCCCTTGCCATCCGGCTGATGGCAGGCGGAGCAAAACTGGCCGTAGGTTTTCATGCCGCTATCATAACT
>CAYXEC010000068.1:0-10748 GCA_964463855.1 uncultured Verrucomicrobiales bacterium
GTGGTTGGTGAGGTGGATCCCGGACACACGGGCACGAAGGTTACTTTTTTCCCCGACGCCACGATCTTCACTGATACCATTGAGTTTGAATTCGCCCGTCTGGCAGTGCGTCTGCGCGAACTGGCCTTCCTTAACCCGGGTCTTGTCATCGAGCTCGAAGACGAGCGTCCGGAGAGCGCCCAGAAGGCGCGCTTCTATTACGCCAAGGGTATCGAAGAATTTGTCGCCCAACTGGGAGAAAACAAGACCCTGGTTCACCATGATCCCGTAGTACTCAGGGGTAAGCGCAGTGTTGAGATTGATTACGACGGCAAGGTCACCGAGGATGATGTCTTTGCCGACATTGTTTTCCAATACAATGACAGCTATCAGGACAACATTCTCTGTTATGCCAACTCCATCCCCAACGCGGACGGGGGAACGCACTTGACTGGATTCCGGACCGCGCTGACACGTTCCATTAACCAATACGCGAAGACGAACAAAATCCTCAAGGACAAGGACCCCTCGCTATCCGGTGACGATGTGCGTGAGGGCATTGTCTGCGTGATCAGTGTCAAAATGCCCAACCCGCGGTTTAGCTCCCAGACCAAGGACAAGCTGGTCAATACCGAGATCGAGGGGGTTGTCAGTTCGATCGTTTACGAGGGGCTGCAGGCCTACTTTGACGAGAATCCCAATCTTGCCAAGACGATCATCGACAAGGCGGTGAATGCGGCTCGTGCCCGCGAGGCAGCCCGCAAGGCTCGCGAGACGGTGCGTAAGTCCGTGCTCTCTGGTGGAGGTCTTCCCGGTAAGCTCGCAGATTGCTCGGAGAGAGATCCCGCCAAGTCAGAGATCTACATTGTGGAGGGTGACTCCGCAGGAGGCTCTGCCAAATCCGGCCGTAATCGTATCAACCAGGCGATCCTGCCCTTGCGCGGCAAGGTGATCAATGTGGAAAAAGCACGCCTGCACAAGGCACTCCAAAACAAGGAAATCCAGGCGATGATCACCGCCATTGGTGCTGGAATCGGGGAGGGGGATCAGGAAGGTGCCTTCAAGCTTGAGAAGGTGCGTTATCACAAGGTGGTGATTATGACCGACGCCGACATTGATGGTGCCCACATCCGCACCTTGTTGCTGACTTTCTTCTGCCGTCACATGCCAGAGCTCGTCAAGGCCGGCTACCTCTACATTGCCCAGCCCCCGCTCTACAAGGTGACCCGCAAGAAACGCGAGGAATACATCGCGGATGATCAGGCGCTGAATGAAATTCTCATCCGCCTCGGTTCCGAGGACGTCAAACTGTGCAAATACGGAAGTGATGATGGCGTGGACAGTGACCTCCTGACGAGTGTCTTGGACACACTTGCCCAGCTCACCCGATTTACCTCTACCTTGGAGGGACACGGAGGCAATTTCAAGGATTTGCTGGCTCATGGCCAGGACGGGCAGCTACCCGAGTACATGGTGCGTATTCGCTCAGGCAATGAGGAGCAAATCCAGTATTTCACCACCGAGAAGGAGCTACTGGCATTCGCCAAAGAGAACCGTGACCTGCGACTTTTTGATGAGGAGCTCACTGAGGAGGATGAGGCCGCCTACAAAGAGAAATTCGGGGATATCCAGCGCCGTGCAGTCATGCGTGAGCTGCATGAGTCGGCAGCTATCTCCAAGGTGCTTGCGCGTCTCAACGAGCTGGGCGTGCAAACGGATCCCTTTTTCTCCGAGGACAAACCCATCTATGAGCTTATTGAGGGGGATGGATCGGATGTCCAGGCCTTGCCGGTTTTCAATCTCTTCGAAATCCTGGACCGTGTGCTTGAAATCGGGCGCAGGGGGATGCGTATCCAGCGCTTCAAGGGACTGGGCGAGATGAATGCCAAGGAGCTTTACGCGACGACGATGGATCCTGAAAAGCGCCAGTTCCTCAGGGTGCGCCTTGACGAGGAGAACCAACTCGAGGCAGACAAGATGTTCGATATCCTCATGGGGGATGTTGTTGAGCCCCGGAAACGCTTTATCGAGGACAATGCGCTCAATGTCCAAAATCTCGACGTCTGATCTCCGGCCTGAATCACCGATCTCATTTTTCCAATGTCCTTTGACCATATCAAACCTATCAATGTAGCCGACGAAATGTCGAAGTCCTTCCTGGACTACTCGATGTCGGTGATCATATCGCGGGCTCTCCCTGATGCGCGTGACGGGCTGAAGCCGTCCCAGCGCCGCATCCTCTATGCGATGCACAATGATCTCTCCCTGAGCCCCAGCAAGCCACACCTCAAAAGTGCACGTATCGTGGGTGACACCATGGGTAAATACCACCCGCATGGTGACAGTGCGATCTACACCACTTTGGTCAACATGGCTCAGCCCTGGACAATGCGCGAAACACTCATCGATGGCCAGGGTAACTTTGGTTCTGTGGAGGGGGATGCGGCTGCTGCCATGCGATACACCGAGGCGCGGCTAACCCACCTTGGCTCCTCCATGATGACTGATCTGGAGAAGGAAACGGTGGATCTCCAGCCCACTTACGATGAGACTCGCAATGAGCCCGTCGTGCTTCCCGCCGCCATACCGAACCTGCTGGTCAACGGCGGTACGGGCATTGCGGTGGGTATGGCCACCAACATTCCTGCGCACAACCTCGGTGAGGTCATTGATGGCACTTGTGCACGCATTGACAACCCGCAGCTCAGTATTGATGAGCTTAAGGAGTATATCAAGGGGCCTGATTTTGCAGGCAAATGCGAGATCCGCGGTTTCAAGGGCATTGACAGCTATTTCCACACGGGCCGTGGCAGTATCAAGATGCGTGGCACCATGGAGGTGGAGGAGAAAGCATCCGGGGCTTCCATCATCACCATTACTGAAGTGCCACATGGTGTGAACCGTGCAGTGCTGCAGCAACGCATTGCAGAGCTCGTGCGCGAGAAGGTGCTCACAGATATTTCCGGAATGCGTGATCTCTCCGATGAGCAGACCCGTATCGAAATCACGCTGAAACGTGATGCCCGCCCACAAGTGGTGGTCAACCAGCTCTTCAAGCTCACCTCCATGGAAACCTCCTTTGGGGTGAACATGCTGGCTATTCACGAGCGTCGCCCCAAACAACTCTCCATCATGGATGCGCTGGATGCCTTTATCGAGCATCGGCGTGAGGTGGTGATCCGCAGAACGCGCTACTTGCTTGGCAAGGCGGAGGACAGGGCGGAAAATCTGGAAGCCTTCCTGCTGGCATTGGGGCACCTTGATGACTTCATCAAGATGATCCGTGATTCCAAGAACAGGGACGAGGCACGTGATCGCCTCAAGGCCTATAGCTTCCCGGTGAAAACAGCTGAGAAGCTGGGTATTTTGATCAGGTCACAAGCCAGTGTGACGGGTGATACATACGTTTTCACCGATCGTCAGGTCAACGCCATCCTCGAACTTCGCCTCTATCAGCTCACTGGCATGGAGCAGGACAAGGTCAAGGTGGAATACGATAACATTCTTGAGGAAATCAAGGATTACCTCGACATCCTCGACAAGGAGGCCCGGGTTCTCGCCATCATCAAGGAGGAGCTACTCGAGGTGAAAGAGAAGTATGCGACTCCACGCCGTTGTCCGATTTTACCCGATGAGGGAGAGATTGCCATTGAGGACCTGATTGCCAATGATGGTATGATAGTCACCTTGTCCAACCGCGGCTATATCAAGCGCACCCCCTCTGCCGAGTACCGCGTGCAGGCACGTGGAGGTAAGGGTGTGCGTGGTATGGAGACGCGCAGTGCCAACCAGACCGAGGATGAAGAGCAGGATTTTGTAGAGCATCTTTTCTCCGCGCAGGCACACGACTACCTCATGTTTTTCACCAATACAGGGCGCGTTTACGTGGAACGTGTCTATGGTATTCCAGAGGGTTCACGTGCTGCCAAGGGGCGCAGTATCCAGAACTTGCTCAATCTCCAGCCTGAGGAGAACATCGCCGCGACCTTGCGTCTTGAGCGTGTGACCAATGACGACGGTGAGGATATCACCTTTGGGGAGGAGAACGGCTACGTGTTCTTTGCAACCCGCAGCGGCAAAGTCAAAAAAACCGGCCTCAGTAATTTCCGCAATTTCCGCAAGGACGGCATCATTGCCATCAAGCTCGACGAGGGCAACAGCCTGGTGGATGTCAAACTTACCTCCGGCAAAGACGACATTTGCCTCGTCACGAGTGCTGGCTACTGTGTGCGCACGAGCGAGATCAATATCCGCGCCATGGGAAGGCCCTCGGCCGGCGTTGCCGGGGTCAAGCCAAGGGAAGGGGACTACCTGGTTTCACTGACCATCGTAAGCCCCGATGCCAAACTTCTCGTTGCCAGTGAGAACGGACTTGGGAAGCGCACTGCCTATGAGGAATACATGTCCAAGGGCCGCGGAGGCAAGGGCATGAAAACCATGAACGTCACCGAGAAGACCGGTCAGGTCGTCGGTGCGATCTCCGTCACCGAGGAAGATGAGTTGATGCTCATGACCACCGATGGTCAGAGTATTCGCATCCGCTGCTCGGATGTCCGTGAGACAGGTCGTGCGGCCCAGGGCGTGAAGCTCGTTACCCTCAAAAACGGGGAAAAGCTGCAAGACATCGCCCGGGTCATGCCCGATGATGAGCAGGAAGGGGCTGAGGCTTCCAGCGAGGAGGCCATTGCAGCACCTGAAGCTGCCGATGCCGGTGAGGCAAGCAACACGGAGCAAGCCGGCGGGGAGGACTGATGGATGCAGGAACTTCTGGATTTTGAGCAGGAGCAACTCGCAGACCGGGTTTTTCTCGGCTGGGATGCTCCGATGCTTGAATCTGTGAAGCACTGGCTCTTGGCCGATGAAAACCGGCAGGAACTCGCCTCCACTCTGGTGGTGGTTCCCACATCCAACAGCGGTCGCCGGCTGCGTATGGCACTCTCTGGAGACGGGGGGGTGCTTTCTGCCCATGTGGTAGTGCCCAGCCGACTTTTTGAGGTGGATGGAGTGGCAAGCAAGCAGGAAACATTGTGGGCCTGGGTGCAGGTTCTGCGAGATATGAACTTGGGTGACTATCCCCATTTGTTCCGTAATCAAAATAGCGATTCCAAAGCGGGCTTCCGGGTTGCCCTGGCACTGGCACGGCAATTAGTCCAGCTACGTCAGACCTTGGCGGATGCCAATGCCACCTTCCGCGATGCCGGCTATCACAGCCCTGAAAAAGAGCGCTGGGCGCAACTCGGTGAGATTGAGGGCTTGATGCTCAAGCAGCTCGGAAAATGGAACTTGCGCGACCCCATACTCGCTAAACGAGACCGCGTAGCTTCACCTGCCTTGCCTCCAGGGGTCAAAAAAGTCGTGGTGGCATGTGTTGCTGATCCCACGCCTCTGGCCGTTCGTGCCTTGCAGTCGCTATTGACAAAGGGAGTCCCCGTCCAGGTCCTGATCCACGCCCCTGAGAGTGAGCAAGCTGGCTTCGATGCATGGGGTGTTCCTCTGAGGGATGTTTGGAGTAAAACAGGCATCGAATTTCCTGAGTGGAAAAACAGGTTGCACCTTGTTGATTCTGCGCCAGAGGCTGCACGGAAGTGCGTGCGGATCGTAAGTGACCAGGACTCGCCTTCGGAGGACACCGCATTGATCATGTGTGATCCCACTCTCGGAGCGAGTCTGGAAAAGGCATTTGGTGATGCGGGTTGGTCGTTGTATCACCCTGAGGGCAGCGGTCTTGCTGAGTCAGGGTTGGTCCGCTTGTTGAGGGCTATGGCTGGGGTGGTCGGCAGGGACAGTGCCTTTGAGGCTTTACGCGAGCTCATAAAACTTCCCGGTGCGGAGGTTTTTCTGCCATCCGGGTCGAGCCGGCATAGCGCGGCCATGGAGATGGACAAACTGTATTTTGAGCATCTGCCTGAAACCATTGGTGACGCGCGTTATCTGGCTTCACGCGAACAAGTCATTATACTCGATGCCGTATCCTCGCGTATCGGCGAGCTCAAGACGGAGAACCCCGCCGAGGTCTTACGCAGCTGGTTATCCGTGTGGTTGGAGCATGTTGATGAAAATGTGGCCAAGGCAGCCGAGCCTGCACTGATCGAAGCGGTGGATGCACTCGAACGTTTGGCCCAACATGATGAGAACATATCAGCGGATGAAGCTTTTGAGATGCTAGCCGAGAGTGTCTGCTCAGCCCGCGTGCCTGGAGATCGCAGCCATACCGTGCTGGATTTGCAGGGGTGGCTTGAGATCCCATATGACCCCGCCAAACATCTGCTGCTAGCCGGCATGCATGAGGAATGCGTGCCGGAGGGCAGTGCGGATGATGTCTTTTTGCCTGATTCATTGAGAGATCAACTCGGAATGCGTGATATGCAGGCCCGGTTTGCCAGGGATGCGTTCATGCTACAAGCTGCCCTAAAATCCAGGGCTGGAACTGGTAGAGTGGATGCCGTGGTAGCCAGATTCAATGATGCGGGGGAGGCCCGGAAACCATCCCGCCTGCTGATGCGGCAGAGTGGCAAGCATTTGGCAGCCGTGGTGAGCCATTTGTTTGATGAGTCTCCCTCTGGCATGGTGAACCGCGGTGCCTGGAAACGGGATTGGAAGCTCAAATTACCCAAGGTGGATAATATTTACACCATGGACGAAGCCCGTCCAATCTCCCCATCCGCGATCAAGGATTACCTCGACTGCCCGTTGCGCTTTTTTCTCAAGCGGCTTCTGAAAATGGAGACTTGTGATGCCGGTAAACGGGAGATGGATGCACTTGATTTTGGAAGACTGTGTCATGATGTGCTCGATAGGTTTGGTACTGATGAGGCAATTCGCGATTCCATCGATACAGCGGAGATTGAAAACTATTTCATCGTGCATCTCGATGCTGCGATTCAGAAGCGCTATGGGGAAAATCTATCCTTGCCCATTATCGTTCAGCTTGAGAGTGCACGTGAGCGTCTGCGAGCCTTTGCCGCTATTCAGGCAGCTGATCGAGCCAATGGATGGTGTATCGCCCACACGGAATATCAGGTGGGAGACAAGGGTGTAGATTGGCAGATTGCAGGGCATCCGGTCAGAATGGCCATCGACCGTATTGATCGTCATGAGAATGGCAGGCAATGGCGCGTATGGGATTACAAGACATCCGGTAAGGCAAAAAATCCTGAGCAGGCGCATCTGAGCCCGTGGAAGGAAGTGGAAAACCGGCCGCTTCTGGGTGAGCTGTGGAGAGAATCAGGAAAACAACTGAGGTGGTCCGAAGTGCAGCTGCCCATGTATGCCGCTTTCAGTCAGCAGCATTTTAATACCGGTGAGGCACCACAAGTGGGATATATCAATTTACCGAGGGCAGTCAGTGACGTGGCTTTTTGTCCCTGGCAAAAATTCGACCAGCCGGTTGTTGAGAGTGCAATGAGCTGGGCAGAGGCCGCAGTAATAAAAATCAAGGAGGGGGAATTTTACCAGCCTGCCCATTACCCTGCCAACATGCGTGATTGGGACGCTTTTTCCGAGCTGGCCCCCGACGGTCTTGCTGCTGCATTTGATTTAAGCGATATATGATCACTGCAAATAAGCATTTGAATCAAACCGGAGAACGGTTCACCATTCAGCTGTATGCCTGCCCATCCTGATAACCATAAAAAGCACGACCCTCATGAGATAGAGGGGGTGAAAAACCGTCATGGCAGGGCACATTCCTTTCCATGGTTACGGGCATCGTTTCTTGTTCTTTGCGTTGGCCTGGTTGCTCTTCTGTTTAGCCCGGTTCCGGAGAAAGTTTACCGCAAGATCGTCCAACTGAAGCGTGCAGGTCAGGAGAAGACAGAGAGGCCATCCGAGCAGTCTGGACCAGAGAAATTACGGAAACCCGAGGAGCCCGTGATCCGTGCTCCGGAAGATCACACGGTTGCCTCAGGTGGGGACATCCGTCTTATGTCCAGGGGCTTGCAGCTGCAAACCAGAATCACCATGGAGAAGGGTCTCGCGGCCACGCTGGAGCGCGCCACGGATGAGAGCTTCAGCGCCCATTATGAGCTCAAGGTGAAATTGCCAGCCGCTGTCACCTCACTTCCCGAGCTGGAAAAGAACACACCCGGATTGAGCTCCCTGATACCGGGGCTTGAGACCATGATGTCCACGGCCAAAGTCTCCGGCTTTTTTTATCAGCTCTATGAAAATAAAGCCAAGCGGCTGCGTAGCAATGCAACCAGGCTCAATGAGCTGATGACCAGACATAACTTTTATGATTGTGAGACCATTCTCAATCTCAAACATCCTGATACGGGTAGACGGGTTTTGCTCATGCAGGCAGAAATGGATGTCGTGTCAGACGGATCAGATGGGGACCGCCTGCCAGTGATGCCAGATAAAATCGTCAACTCGACAAATTACCAGCCGCTGACAAGCTATGGCTGGAAAAAAACCGGCAAAACACCCAATCCTCTGATCGCCGGCTGGAAAAAAAGGATCCAGAAAGCAGAGGAGGAAATAGCCGGAGGCGCTGCCACGAAAGATCGCGAGACCTGGTTGCGCGCACGCATGGAGAAGATCCGGCGTGAGATCAAGGACATGGAAGCGAGGAGCTTTCTCATTGCGGACTATGATCCTTTTATTGTCATGCCCGTCAATATGCTGACTTCCAAGGATGATGCGCATGCGGCCAGGGTCGGTGATTACGCAGTTGTGATTTATGAAGGAAAGATCTACCCGACGATTGTGGGAGACGCGGGGCCAAGTTTTAAGGTGGGTGAAGCCTCCCTGAGGTTTTGCAAGCAGATCAACTCCAAAGCCGGTATTTACTCCCGCCCAGTGAGTGAGCTCACTGTGACCTATATCGTCTTTCCTGGCTCAAGGGACTCCTTCCGTGAGCCAGACTACGAGTTCTGGAAGCAGCGCTGTTTCGAACTTCTCAGTGAAGTGGGCGGCTTGGGAGCTGACAATGCCTTGTATGACTGGGAGTATACCTTATCGCCATCCGGGAAATAAATGCTGCAGCAGCCCCAGAGTCCTCTTGCCTCATTGAACCCGGGGCTTGTCAAACAACACTCATCCCGCCTAGTATACCCCATCATGATGAAAATTCTCCTAGGTGCTGTTGTCCCGTGTATAATGTTGGCCGCGTGTGGTCAATTTTTTGCACCGGAGGGATGGCCTGTGGAAGTTGCTCCAGAGAATCGTGCTGTCGTGCATCTCAAAGAGCACGTAAAGTTCACGGGCTCCGGGATACGTCTCACAGACCAAGAAAAGGCCTTGCTCACTTTCCTCGACAATGATGATAACATTGCCGCCTCTGTGGGCAAAAAGAACCGGCCCGGTGCTCACCAGTGGTCAGCTGCTGAAATTTATCGCGTTGATCCCGGTAAGCACGTTTCTGTGCTCTGTGAGAATGGTTACCAGCAAACAGCCGTCTATTTCCACTATGATGAGGAACACAAAACATGGTTTCGGGTAAATCATCTGGGTGAGAATCATAGCCGTGGTATTGCTGCGGTTATTGTGAAGTGAGGGCTTCGCGTTGTGGGATGTAGGTGGAAAAAAGGGTTGCTATCAGCGGGATTGCTGGGTAGCGTCCGCGCGCATCCCACGGGACACTTGAGGACAGGTGGCAGAGTGGTCGAATGCGCACGCTTGGAAAGCGTGTGAGGCAGAAATGTCTCCGCGGGTTCGAATCCCGCCCTGTCCGCCATGACCCCAGCCCTCCTTGAGAGGGCTGGGGTCATGGCGTTAAGGCTGGGCCGAGCAGCCTTTGTGAGCCGCAGGCGAGCAAGGGTTCGAGCGCACAGCGCAAGCGCCGTGTGTCACGGCATTCATAGTCTTCAAGTTTCCGGAGGAGGAAACTTGCACGCTGGCACAGCCCCGACAGGTCGGGGCAATCCCGCCCATTTTTATCCTGCCAGCCCTCCTTGAGAGGGCTGGGGTCATGGCGTTAAGGCTGGGCCGAGCAGCCTTTGTGAGCCGCAGGCGAGCAAGGGTTCGAGCGCACAGCGCAAGCGCCGTGTGTCACGGCATTCATAGTCTTCAAGTTTCCGGAGGAGGAAACTTGCACGCTGGCACAGCCCCGACAGGTCGGGGCAATCCCGCCCATTTTTATCCTGCCAGCCCTCCTCGTGAGGGCTGGGGTCATAGCCTTCAAGGCGGGTCAAGCTCGCCGAGAGAGACATGTCTGGGGAGTATGTATCCTGCCAACCCCAGCCGTGAAGGCCTGGACGAGGACTGGCAAAAGCAAATGCCGTTTCCTGATGATGCTATACGCCGATAAAAAACCGGGACCTGCAGAGCAGGTCCCGGTTGGTGTTATAAACAAATACAAACTTATGTATAATATATTGCTTTGGGGAGAGTCGTTATCACTTGAGCTCGAGTAGGCTGATCTGGCCATAATCGATGTCTGCCTCTTCAATAGGCTGTCTGGAGTAGTGCACGTCATATCTGGCAATGTCTTGCGCGGTGACTGCATTTGCCCAGATCATCTGCTTCACCCTGCCTGGTGTCTCAATATACAAATGGAGGTATTCGGCCTCGGAATTCGCAGCTCCATCAATGCCTTTCAGGAAGAGAGGAGGGTTTTGTATTGCGGGTGAGTTGGCAGTTGCTGATGGGCCGGATTTGCCGTCATTGTCGAAATGGAATGCGACTTTGCCCGTGTAGGCATCAGAAACGGTATGGTAACCGTCAAGCGTGAATGATGATTGTGCCTTGGCTATGGGCGCCATGAGCAGACCGGTAATCACGCACAACCAAAAGAAGGTGCGAATGGTCATGGGGGTGTAAGGGGTTGG
>CAYXEC010000069.1:0-4645 GCA_964463855.1 uncultured Verrucomicrobiales bacterium
ACGGGGAGAGGACATGTCATCTACAATGAGAAGACCAAGAAATATGTGATGTGGTATCGTTGGTTTGTGGCCATGCCGGCGTCTTTTCTCTGTGTCGCCACAGCCGACCACCCGGAGGGTCCATTCACCCCACACGGGCCACGGCAGATGGGGACTTCCACAGGTTTTGGCTCGGACATGAATGTGTTCCAGGATGAGGATGGCAAGGCTTACGTCATCTACTGTGATCATAACGCACCGGGTGCCAAGCCTGAGTCAGCTGGAGGCTGGCGCTACGCTATCCGTATTGATAGCCTCAGTGATGACTATTTAACCAGCAACAGGGAAGGGGTTCTCGTTTTTGATCGAGGCTGCGAGGCACCTGCCATGGTCAAGCACCGGGGCAAGTACATCGCCGTCGCCTCTGGTGTGCATGGCTGGGCAGGCTCAGATACCAAGTGCGCCACTGCAGACAGGCCACTGGGAGCATGGACCGGGCAGGCAGACATCAGTGAGCAGAGGACCTGGAGCTCCCAAGTCAGTGATCTCATTTACCTCAAGGAATCCGATATCGTCATGGCACTCTGTGACCAGTGGTGGATCCCTGACAGGGCGGACATCGACAAGTCCCGCTATCTTTTCCTGCCCCTGGATATCGATGCGAAAACAGGCAGGGTGAAGATGGAGTATCGTGAGAAGTGGGAGCCGCTCAAGCCCGCCGATGGCCGCCGGGGGCGGAATTTTGATCCGCCTCAGGCGGAGTGAATTTGGAATGGTGAAATCCAGCAGGATGCAGCCCGCCTGAGAGCGGAATGGTGAATGGTGAAAAGTGAATGGTGAAATCAATCTCGATGCATTCACCAGCCGTGGAGCGGCACCACTTCAACATGAACTTGCTACTTCAACTGCCGCATCGCGGCCAACTCACGCCATCCGCCTGAGGCGGACGCAGAGGCGCCAAGGATTCCGATATGTGCGGAGCCAGAGTAGGACGGCTTTTCAAGCTGTCGACAAGCTGAGCACCCCGACAGGCCGGGGTCGCCAAACAGCTTAACGTAGAGAACGAGATACGTTACTACCGGGACGTGCTTAACCTCCAGGGGATGAAGCTGGCCATACCAAGGAACAAAGAATGGGGGGATGTTAAACAGAAGATTATAAGATTTATCACCTGAACCCTTTTTTTGTAATTGAGTGAATTAAGCTAGAACACGATAACGAGTTGCGCGGCCTTCTCCAAGGCGTTCGAGTTTTTTGAGGTCGAGGAATTTACGGATAATGTCTTCGACAGTGCGGGGCGGGAACTCGAGGTGCTCCATGGCTGTCTTGCGCGAGAATGTTTCCTGGTTTTTTGCCCAGTTCCAGAATGTCATTTGTTTTTCAGACAGCAGGTATTCAAACTGGTCTTGTTCTAGCAAGGCTTGGGCCTGCTCGGCCTGTTCGTGGAAAATCTCAAAAATGAAGGTCAGCCAGGCGCTCATATCCTCTGATTCCGATTTCCAGTGCCTTTGGGTTTGATTAAGCGCAAGATAGTAATCGGCTTTACGGGCTTCGATCAGTTTTTCGTGGGAAACGAGTCTGGTAAAGGCGTAGCCGTTTTGCAGCAGCATGAGGTTTGTCAGCAAGCGGCTCGTCCGTCCGTTCCCGTCCTGAAACGGGTGAATGGCAAGGTATTCAAAAATGAAATTGGCGATTAGGATAAGGGGGTGTTTGAAGTTTTCTTCTGATGCCGAGCGATACCAGCCAATCAGTTCCTGCATTTCCTTTGGAGTTAGATGTGGTGGGGTAGGCTCAAAGATAACACCGACGACCTTGCCGCTCTGGTCTTTGGCTTCAACGCGGTTAGGACCAAATTTATACTGCCCTTTGTGACCTTGATCCTTGTCGCTGTATGCCAGCATGTCCTTGTGCATTTGGAGAACATAGGATTCAGAAAAGGGAATATCGTTGTAGGATTCAAAGACGCGTTCCAGCATTTGGATGTAGCCGACAACCTCCTGCTCGTCACGGGAGGTAAAAGATTTGATACGCATATTCTTGTAGAGTGCCTCGACCTCATCATCGGTTAGGCGATTCCCCTCAATACGGTTGGAGGCTCCGGTGGATGTGACGATGACAGATTGTGTCAGGCGTTCCACTGTCTGGGGGAGAAGTTTGTTGGTCAGGCGATAGGTGTTTTTGACCGCGTCAATCTGCGCAATCTTCGCGTAGATGTCCTCTGTCATTGAGGCAGACAGGGCTAAACGCGTGCTCAATCTGGAATCTCGCCAATCCATACGTGACATTATGTGAGAAAACGTGAGATTTGTCAATGTGAGAAAGCGTGATATTACGTGAGTAATACGGTTAGCATGTTAAATACTGCCCGCAGAGGCGCCAAGGAGTCCGATATGTGCGGCTGACCAATGACTGCCGGGGGCGGAATTTTGATCCGCCTCAGGCGGAGTGAATTTGGAATGGTGAAATCAATTTCGATGCATTCACCAGCCGTGGAGCGGTACCACTTCAACTTGAACTTGCTACTTCAACTGCCGCAAAGCGACCAACTCACGCCAAGCCGCAGAGGCGCCATAGAAAAAGCCCCGACAACCGAGTGGAACGAGATGGACAGGGAGCGTAGCGACTGTGCTGCGAAGCAGTGCGAGCCGTGGGGTGGCTCGCATCAACGTCGAGGCTTTTGGAGGTGTATGGAAGACAAAGTCGTTTAGCTCCTCTTGCGGCGCAGTAGCTCAAAAGTCGGATTTATCTATGTATTTAGCTGGAACGGTCCATTGCTAATGCGAAAACCACCGTTTAGATTCAAACATCATCAAACATCATCAAACATCATGAATAAGGAAGAACAAGGCAGCAGCATCGACCCATCCGCATCATCGCAACTTTCCCGCCGGGGGTTCATCCAGGGTTTGACCGGGGCGGGATCGTTCCTGGGCATGGCTGGTCTGGGAGCCTTTGCCGGCACTGCCAAGGCGGACAACGCTCCCCGCGATGCTCAGGGAAACATCATCCCGGGCTTTGAAAAAGACCAGCAGGCTACCTCCGCCGCCCAGGGCTGGCAGCCGGTGTCAGATCGCAAAATTAAGGTCGGTATTGCCGGCTTTGGTCTGTGCCAGTTTGGAGCTGCCTTTTTCTACCAGAACCACCCGAACGTGGAGGTGGTCGCGGCCACCGATCTCGACCCGAACCGTTGTGCCCAGCTGGCCCAGAGAGTGGGGGCCAAGAAGACCTACCCTTCCTGTGAGGAGATGATCAAGGACAAGGAGATCGAGGCCATCTACATCGCCACCGATGCACCGAGTCACGCACGTCTCGCCATCATGGCACTCAATCACGGCAAGCATGTCTGCTCGGCCGTGCCTGCGGTGTTCGGCTTTGAGGCGGAGGGTGAGGCGGAAGAACTTTTCAACGCGGTTAAGAAGAGCGGCATGAAATACATGATGAATGAGACCTCGACCTTCCACGCAGATCTCTACGCCAAGCGGATGCAGTATCAGGCGGGTGCCCTCGGAAAGATCATCTACTCAGAGGGAGAGTATTACCATGACTTTGGCCCGAATGGTCTGGCTGGATACAACCCGAAGACGGGCAAGGTGGACAAAATGGGATGGAGAAGGGGACTGGTTCCTATGTGGTATCCGACTCACTCGGCGGCTTATTATGTGTCCATCACCGGTGGTCGGTTCACCGAGGTGTCAGGACTGGGAACCGCAGGGCGCTACGCGGAATTCCAGGCGCAGAACAATGAATACAAAAACCCCTTCGGCACCGAGGTCGCGATGTACAAAACCAGCGAAGGTGGCATTTCCCGCATGGCGGTGAGCTGGGACATGAAGAATGCCCACGGTGAACAAGGCCGCGTCTACGGGGAAAAACCACACGATCCCAAGATCAGTGGTGCTCGCCCGGCCCTGCCTCCGGGTGTGGGTGGAGGTGGTCACGGTGGTTCACACGGGCAACTGACCAACAATTTTATTGAGTCGATCTTGCTGGATAAAAAGCCTATTGTCGACGTGTGCGACGCACTCAACATAACGCTCTCCGGTGTCATTGCTCACAAGTCTGCACTCAAGGACGGCGAGTGGATGAAGATTCCGCAGTATACTGTGTAACCCATCATCCCGCGGATGATGGGAGTTTAAGTTGAAGTTGGGAGTTTAAGTTTGCCACCGACCATGTCGGGGTGCCTGCGGCAAAGTTGGGAGGCTGGCTGGCATGTGTCGCGTAGCGACTAATCATCGTAGCCGTGGGTTTTAACCCACGGACATTGATCAACATGTCTAGCGTCGCGTCAGCGACCGCTCAAACCGAGACAGTAATCCAGAGCCCAACAACAACCATGTGATCGGTCGCTACGCGACGATAATCTTTTCTTAACAACCTTCCGTGGGTTGAAACCCACGGCTAATATAAGTGGTCACTACGCGACACAGCACCGCCCAAACGCATCAATCTGAGCCTGCGGATTGAAGGATAATACTTCCCTCTGGAATCCGCGGGCTTTATGATCAGGGAGTTCGGCGATATGAGGTTTTCCATTTCCATCATCCTGTTTTGTCTGCTCCAGCCTGCGCTGGCGGAGCCGCAGGAGGTGCCTGAAAAGGTGCCGAGCCTGTTCGTGAGTCAGGGGTGTGCTGCTTGTCATCAGATCAACCGGCCTGTTGACCCC
>CAYXEC010000069.1:4655-10491 GCA_964463855.1 uncultured Verrucomicrobiales bacterium
CAAGCCAATCAGCTGATTGTGGGGCCCACGATGGCGGCGGTGGGAAGTCGCTACGCCTATGACCCGAGAGGCTTGGAAACGATTTTGAGTTCCTTAAAGATGGGAGCCAAGGGTAAGTGGGGGCAGAACGAAATGCCGCCTCAGACTCACCTGACCAAAGAGAACGCCAAAAAACTCGCAGAATGGATTCTCACGCTGAGGAAGCAGGAGGAGCCAGATGAGGGTGCCAAGGCAGGGGCGGATGCATCTGAGCCCGTCTTCCACAACCCCTTGCTTTCAGAAAAGCGGGTGGGCACGGTGGTGGAAGTGGGTGACACCCCGCTTGTCTACCGGACCTATCTGCCGGGTGCTTCCTCCCGTGCCATTGCCGTGGGCTTGCCCGAGAAACAGGGCGGGATTTCCTACGCCTTTGATGCCGCCGAGTGCCGTCTGCTCTACTTCTGGAGTGGCGGCTTCATCGACATGGAGAGAGCCTGGGCCGGCTTCGGTGGATGGTATGCCAGACTGCTGGGTGAGAAAATCTATCAGGCGCCCTCACATTTTCCGCTAAGGATTGGCAAGCCTAACAAATGGCCTGAAAAAGCCGAGCTTGTTTTCAAAGGCTATCGAATAGTGGAGGGGCAGCCCGAGTTTCTCTACCAGGTTCATGGTCAGGAGGTGGCTCACCGTATTACTTATCAAGCGAGGGCGGGCAATAAGTCGGCGAGTAATACCGGCCAGATTACGCATCATTTTTCCCTTCCGGGGGTCACTGATGAGGTTTCGTTTTTGCCAGCCAAAGAGCATCTGCACTATCACACTGAGGATGCTACTTGGGCCTCCGGGGTGTTACTGGTGCATCCGGACAAGCGGGTCAGGTTTTCCGTCTCCATCACACTCAAGCCATGAAGCGTGTCACGATCCATATCCTCAGCTTTGTTTTGGCCGCGGTATCTATACTGCGCGCGGACGAATCTTACCGTGTGGAGCATGTGGAAGTTCCGCAGGGCGTGATCATGGAGGTGTCCGGCATGGATTACTCCGCGGATGGGGTTCTCTATCTGGCGACCCGGCGCGGGGATATTTGGACGCAGAAGGATGGTGCGTGGCGACGTTTTGCCCACGGGCTGCATGAGCCGATGGGTATGTGCATCGGTGATAAAGGAGAAGTGTTTGTCTCCCAGCGACCGGAGATTACTCAGCTCATCGACGAGGATGGGGACGGGGTGGCGGATCTTTACCAGACGATTAGCAACGGGTTTTCTATGGTGCCGAATTTTCATCAGTATACATACGGGCTGGTGCAAGATGATGCTGGCAACCTCTGGGGCACACTTTCGGGAAGCGGCAAAACAAATCCTGACGGCCGCCCGGCAAGTGCCGATGCTTTCTCCTCTGAACCCTACCGCATGTGGTCCTACAAGGTGAGCCCAGAGGGGGAGTTTGTGCCGTGGTCTTCAGGCTTGCGCACGGCCAACGGTATCGGGGTGAACCTAGAGGGAGACTTGTTTGCTGCAGATAACCAAGGTGACTGGGTGGGGAGCTCGATGCTGCATCATCTGGAACAGGGAGACTTCCACGGACATCCGGAAGCCTTGCGTTGGGATCCACGATTTAAAGAAAAGGGAGACCCCACTAAGCTGCCAATCGATGAACTTGACCGCCTGCGCAAAATGCCAGCGGTGTTCTTGCCGCACGGGGAGCTGAGTAACTCACCGGGAGCGCCCCTCTGTGATACCACTGGCGGCGAGTTCGGTCCCTTTGCCGGGCAGCTCTTTATTGGAGATGTCGTGCATGCTACCTTGATGCGCGTTGCCTTGGAAAAGGTGAATGGCCAGTATCAGGGCGCGTGCTTTCCGTTTATCAAAGGAGCCTCACAAAAGGGCACAGAAGGAGAGCCCCTCAAGGCCGGTATCTGCCGGCTTGCGTTTGCTCCCGACAACTCGCTGATGATCGGCCGAGTCGGGGAGGGCAACTGGAACCGTGGCCTTCCCGGCACCGGTTTGCAGCGGGTGGTCTACACTGGCGTGCTACCTTTTGAAATTCACCGCATCGAGCTGCAGCCAGACGGCTTCAAGCTGCACTTTACCAAGCCGCTCAATCCCGCACAGAAGCTCAGCCCGGAACAATTTGCCCTCAGTAGCTACCACTACGCATACACTCCCCAATACGGCTCACCGAAAATAGACCTCAAAGCCGTTCCCGTCACTGCGGTGGAGATATCCGCAGATGGTAATACAGCCAAACTCCGCGTTCCCGGGCTGGAGAAACGCAAAATTTATCAGTTCCATCTCAATGGTATTACCGATGCCTCTGGTAAAGCCCTGCGCAACAAAAGTGCATACTACACGCTTAATGAGATGATCCGCCGTCCGGGGGATTGAGTGTATGATCCATCGTAAGGGTGGAAGATTGACCTGCAGAAGTGCGTATGGAAAACATTCCACCTATTACTTCGAAATAGGATTGTGTGATAATGGCCAATGAACTAGGAACGAACGATTATGAAGATATTACTGTTACTAATCGCCACTGCTTGCGGTCTTTCCGCAGAAATTTCCAGCGATGTGGTCGACAAGGACAAGACCCTGACCAAGATCGCCTTTGGTTCCTGCAACAACCCCTCGCGTAAAAAAGCCACTCGGATCTATGACGGGATACTCAAGCATCATCCCGATGTCTTTGTGTTCCTGGGGGACAATATCTACGGTGACACGGAGGATATGGAGCTGCTGAAGAAAAGGTATAAGAAGCTGGGTGCATCAGAGGGCTACCGGAAATTACAAAAGCAGGTTCAGGTGCTCGCCACCTGGGATGACCACGATTACGGGGTCAACGATGGAGCCAAGGACTACCCTATGCGTGAGCAATCACAACAAGTGTTCCTGGATTTCTTTGGTGACCCTGCGGACTCCGTCAGACGCAGCCGGCCGGGGATCCACACCTCGTACTCGTTTGGTAAAGATGGCAAGAAGGTGCAGATCATCTTGCTCGATACACGTTATTTCCGGGATAAATTACCTCGCGCCAAGGGCAAGCCTCCTAAGGGAAGGGTTGGCTGGTATGTGCCGACCAAAGACACCAGCATGACCTTGCTGGGAGACGCCCAGTGGCATTGGCTGGAGAAGCAACTGCAGGTCAAGGCGGATGTCAGGATCATCGCCACGAGTATCCAGATGCTAGCCTATGAGAAAGGCATGGAAAACTGGGGCAACGTGCCTCACGAGCAACAGCGGCTTTTTGAGCTGCTCAAAAAACATCAGGCAAACCACACGGTGGTGATATCAGGAGATGTCCACTACACCGAGCTCTCCAAAGTCATGATCGGTGACTACCCGCTTTACGACATGACCAGTAGTGGCATGTCTCATACCTCGCAAGGCTGGGCAAACGCGGACAACTCATTCCGGGTCGGTCAATCCCATTGGGAAATCAATGCCGGGCTCATTGAAATCGACTGGGCAAAGAAGTCTCTCTCGCTCTGCTCCATTAACCAGGACGGCAAGAAGCTCATCGAGCATCCGGTGGCGTTTAGTGAGCTGGAGTTTGGCGAGTAGGTAATGCTCGTGTTGAAGGGTGTTACTGCGTGGTTTATCACGGGGTATTCCGCTCCTCACTCTTCACCGTTCGTTCTACCTTGCCCTTGCCTGACATGCTTATGCCAGTCGGTGCATTTCGCATAGAGTTGTTTGACGATTTCGGGGTGGGTCGAGGCGAGGTTTTGTTGCTCACCGGGATCGATTGAAAGATTGTATAATTGCGGGCGACTCCCGTCATAGTCACTCAAGAGCTTCCATTTACCTTCTCTGAGAGCGAGGTCGGGAAGCTGCTCCTCAAACCCGGGCATCGGCATCTTCTTAAAACCAACAGGGCGAGCAAAGAAGATCGGTTCCTTTCTCGAACGCACCTCTTTGCCGAGAAGTGTGTCCAATAGATCCTCGCCATCATAGTTTGTGCCGGCCGGCTTGCGGGCGCCACCCAGGCGAAGCAGTGACGGCACAAGATCAATCGCGGAGAAAACCGACTCTGTGTTTCGGCGTCCCACTGCAGTTTTTTGAATCAACCCGGGTCCCCAGATGATCAAGGGGGAGCGAATTCCCCCCTCATAGAGCTGCCATTTGACCCCTCTGAACGGCGTGGCTTGCCCCGCATCTGGCTCAGGCCCATTGTCCGAGCAGATCAAGATGAGCGTGTTATCACGAAGTGCCTTGTCATTCTTAATGGTCACAAACAGTTTTCCGAGCTGTGTGTCCATGCCTTCCAGCACTCCCAGATACTTGTCCCGCTTGCTGCCATCACCCCATTTTTCCACCAGTGGCCAGAATGGGGAGTGGACATCGTCGGGCCAGACGTTGATGTAGAAGGGTTTGTTCTCCTGCTGCGCTTTTTTGATAAACTTAATGGATGCATCCACGAACCCGCCCGTGATCTCTGAACGCTGCATCCAGGTTACCGGGCCGCCAAGCCGCTCTGCATCCTGCCAGATCTTGCCGACCTTGCCATTCGGGCTCTTTGTGAGCGGAAGCAGTTTAGCCCCCAACCCTTCGAAATTGGTGAGGGATTCATCGAACCCATACTCTGTAATCGCCGGTGCATCGGTCACATCGCGCTGCCCGCCCATGTGCCACTTGCCAAAGTGCCCCGTCGCATAGCCTGCTTGTTTCAGGCTGCGGGAGAGCATTGGCGCTTTTGGATCCAGCCAATCCGGCATCCCGAAATGCTTGTTCTTACCCCGAGATGCTAGATAACTCTTTATTCCCCAGCGTTGTGGATACATCCCCGTGGAAACGGCAACGCGCGAGGGAGAGCATACGGGTGAGTTCACATAGAACTGCTCAAAGGCGATGCCTTCCGTGGCGAGAGCGTCAATATTTGGCGTTGAAGCATCCTTGTTGCCAAAACAGGAAAAATCCGCCCAGCCCATGTCATCGATGAAGATGAGGATGATGTTGGGCTTTGATGGCGGCTTTCCCGCGTCTGCACGCACCTCCGCCAAACCAGGGAATACTCCTGTGAGCAACAGGGTAACGGCAAGGCGATTGATGATTCTCATCGTAAACTTCAAAGATATGTCTATGTGGGAAGCAATGTGATGGCCAGGCTGTGACTAGAAGGTTTTACCACCATTAACCGAGATGGACTGACCGGTGATGAAACCGGAATCCTGATGGGCAAAGAAGAGGGCTGCATGGGCAATGTCTTCGGGGGTTCCCCAGCGGCCAACGGGAATGGTGGCGAGGTAGGCGTCCCTGGTTTCCTGCGGCACATCGTCGTGGCGCTCGACCGGGATCCATCCAGGGGCGATGGAATTAACAGTGATGCCATCCTGGGCAAGCTCGTTGGCGGTGGAGCGCATGTAGCCGATCTGGCCACCCTTGGCAGCGACGTAGGCGGAGAAACGAGGCAGGCCAAGGTCGAAGACCTCGGAGGTGATGTGGATGATGCGGCCGAACTTGTTTTGCCTCATGGCGGGGAGTGCCGCCTTGGTCAGGTAGTGGGGCCCGAGGATGAATGCCCGGTGCATGGAGGCAAGGTCGTCCTCGGAGTAATCCTCGAGGGTCTTTTCATACTGGGGCGGGGTGGCGTTGATTACCAGGGTGTCGGGCGCGCCGAACACTTCAGTCACATCGGCAATGAGTTGGTTCACCCCTGCTTCACTGAGGGCATCGGCCTTGAAGATTTCACCGGTGCCGTGTTCGCGGACTTCGGCGAGAGCCTGACGGGCGTTGTCTTCATTGTGGGCGTAGTTGAGGGCGACTTGGTAACCGGCTTTGGCAAAGGCAACGGCGATGGAACGGCCCAGGCCACGGGTGGCGCCGGTGATTAATACAGTTCGAGGCATGAGAATGAAGAAGCC
>CAYXEC010000070.1:0-10277 GCA_964463855.1 uncultured Verrucomicrobiales bacterium
GAGGGTATTGCCGTCTAGTCAAGTGACCCGGAGAGACAGGCCTGAGTAAGGTCTCGCAGCTCCGTTCTGCAACAAGGATAGCATTTTAATCATGGCATCAAAGAAACTACGCAGCGCAGCCGCCGGTAGCGACGAAGAGCTTCAGGTGGATATGTCACCCATGATTGACATGGTGTTCCTGCTGCTGATTTTCTTCATTGTTGCCTCCACCGTCATTGTGGTGAAGCAGGATCCTGAGGTGAACCCTCCTGTTGCCAAGTATTCGAAAAAAGCCAAGGACGGAAAGGGGCGTATTGTGATCAATGTTCGCCAAGACGGAACTTTCCTCGCTGAAACAGCAACGATGACATTTGACGACTCGGAGGCCATTCAGAAATACGTTAAAGAGCGTAAGAATATCGAGGAAGCCAAGGGCCTTGTTCCTGTCATTCACCTGCGCGGTGACGAGGGGGTGTCATTTCGATATGTGCGCACGGTGATCAGGGCTGCTGCCATCGCCGGGGTCGATAATGTGATTTTCTCGGTCTATGGATTTGAGAAATAGTCAGTTTTGGGAAGGATAACATCTAGCTAAACATGTCTCGCAGAAAAAAAGCTGAAAATTTTGAAGAGGATGAACCAGGTTTGGACATCTCATCATTGATTGATGTGTGTTTCCTTCTGCTCATCTACTTCCTGGTGACAACCACCATCCAGCCCCGTGAGCAGGACTTGAAGATGTCACTGCCCGCTGCTGCCCCCAGTGAGTCTCCACCGGTGCTAGCACCGATGTTTATCAAGGTGGACAAAGCTGGGGATATCTACATCAACAAGGGGCCCGCTGAGGAATTGGTGGAGTCAGATGCGGCCAGCCGCAAGCTGCCGGAGTTGACAACCCGCCTTGATGGCTATGTGGCAACAGCCAAGGCCGGAGCTCAAGAGCCAATTGTCCAGATATGGGCAGATGGTGAGGCCAAACAGCAGCGCATTGTCGATGTGCTCAATTGTCTGGCAGGACTTGAAATCCACAAGGTGACATTTACTGACCTCATTGACGGTCCGTAGTTTGCCAATACCCAAGGCGAAAAACAAATTTCATGCTACACTAATACCAAGACCTTCCCATTAAAAGCCAAGCATCAGCACGTCATGCCGCAACCACCAAAACACAATGCTTGTTGTTGCTGAGTGTCAAAACCAAGTAGACCTTTACACCCTTTAAAAAGCGCCATGTTTCTCAAGCCTCACCTAATGATCCGGATTTTTATGGTCGTCGTGATTGCCTCGCTATCATTGGCAGGTAAGGCGAGATCACAAGATCTGCAAACCCAGCTGGGTCAAGCTAGTCAGGCATACAAAAACATGGATTATCAGGGTGCTCGTGACCTGTTGGAGCATATCACGACCACCTATGGTGCCCGGGCTCCCATGCTCTACGGTCCCAAATTTGGCGTGATTTACTACCGCAAAGGCCTGTGTGAGCTAAAGTTGGCCAGTGATGCCAAGCGGGAAAATCGCCAGGGTGATGCTGAGAAATGGTTTGCGGAGGCGGCCAAGTCCTTTGAAGCCTGCTACACCAAATACCCTAATGGAGCTCCCAACATGGCAGCCACCACCAATACGGCGCATAAGTCATGTCTGCAGAGATGGGCTGAGTCAAAAATGGGCACCAAGGAGTATGAAGAGGCTCTCAAGTTGTACAAAAAATTTGAGCTCGAGCGCGATAGCAAACGGGATCCCAAATTGCCCACCCTGGGTGGGTTCAATATCAATCTGGCGATATGTAATTTCCTCCAGGGTGAGCCCGATATCAGCGAGGGTATCAATAAGTTTGAGCAGGCAATCGCAAACAAGGAGAAATGGGAGACCTCCGATTCAGGTATCGTGGCCGCTTTCCTGGCTTTGTCCCAGGCAGTGATCAAGGACAAGCAAGAGCGGGCCATGGTGGATTTTCTGATGAAGAACAAGGCGGACCTGACGCTGGAGCCCTATCAGATGTATGAGTTCTCACCACTGTTTCTCAAACTTGCGGCCAATGCCTTGGAGGCAGACATGTATGTAGCTGCTCGCAACCTGTATTCGATGATCCCAAGTAGTGAAGTTGTCATGCAAGACATGCAGGCGCGCATTGATCAACTGCCCGGGCGTCGTGGTATTGTCGATGGTAACAAGACCATAGAAGTGGATCGCCTCAAAAAAGGATTGGCGAGCCTCAAGGAGAGGGCGCTCTCTGGTGATCCGGATGATGTGGGCATTCTCACGGCCATGTGCTTCCTGCACGACAAGGCAGGAAACCAGCGCGGCGTCTACGCAGGCCTGCAGTTACTCGAGCGCTACTACAACAAGAGCAGCAAGCGTGAAACCAACCTTTATAATCTCGTCCGTGTGTCAGCCTTGCTCGACCAGATCATGGATACCGAGAAATACGGTACTCTCTTTCTCAAGGATTTCCCCGACAGCGACAAGGCAGAGAGTGTTCGCAGGTTGATGCTCTCAAGCCTTTTTTTCTCAGGGGAATATGCCAAGTGCCTTCAGATTGCGGAGCCGATGATTGATACGCTTCCGGAAAATACGCAACAACATGACATCTGCCTCTTTGTGCTGGGCGGGAGCTATTTCTACCTCGGCCGCTTCGATGATGCCCAGCCCATGATTGATCAGCACATTGAGAAATATCCGGAGAGTAAGCTGATCATGCATTCCAAGTATTATCAGGCATCCTGTCAAACACGTCTGCAAAACTGGGACAAGGCTGCCGTGTTGCTGGATAAATTCTTGGAGGAGTATCCTGAGCCTGACAAAAACATCTACACAGCCATTGCTCTCTATGATCGTGCCAATTGTCATTTCTCCAACAGCGAGTATGAGCCGGCCATGGTGCTTCTGGATCGTTTGGAGGAGGAATTCCCGAAATCCAGCACCATTGACATGGCTTATAACATGAAGGGTAATATTTTTGAGAGCACCGCAGATTTTGAGGATGCTGAAAAATACTACAAGCTTGCCCTCGAGGTCGCCGAGCAGCGCAAGAATGACAGTGTGGCTGGAGAGGCTCTGAGTTATCTGGTGGGCATGTTGGCGGATCAAAAAGGTCCTGACAAAGACAACCCCAATCCCAGACTCAAGGACGTCATTCCATACTACGACAAGTTCATGGAGAAATACAGCACCACGTTTTTCAAGCCTCAGGTGATTGTCTTTGGTATGCCTGCTATGAAGGCAGTCGGGCGTGAGCAGGAAGGCCTTGACAACTTACAGACAGTGATCAGTGACCTTGCGGGCAAGGAGAAGCAGTTTTTCATCGAGGAATGCATCAATGCGTTTTCAGACTTTTTCCTGCAAAAGGAGGGCAATACACCGGAGCAACTCAAGGATCTCTATTACGATTTTCCCGGTATAGATTTTTCAAACAAGCGTGTGCTCGCACTCCTGCGCATCGCGGTCATTGGAGTCTTTGAAGAGCAGATCAAGACGGCAGAAGCCAACGAAGACAAAGATCTTGTGTTGAAATACAATTCCGGGATCAAGGCGCTTTTCAAAGATCTCAAATCGGAGTTTAACCCCAAGGAGCTCACCAATTTGGTGCTTGTCCGCATCGGAGATTATCTCAGGACGAAAACATCGACCCCTAAGCAAGCACTTCAGTACTACGAAGAGCTGCTCACGCGTGAGGATAAGACCGGTGAATATAATGCCCGTCTGGGGATTGCCGATGTCCTTGGCCAGTCAGACAGTGTTGCCGACAATAAGCAGGCGATTGTGAGCCTCGAGGATGTCATGAGCCGCGCCAAGGATGATCTGCAACTGCAGGAAGATGCACTCTTCCGCATTGTTGAAATTACTGCCAAAATAGGGGATTGGGAGAAATGCGAGAAGTCTTGCAGGCAGTATCTGGATGCCAAGTTTTCCAAGAAGACGCCTCAAGTCAGCTACTTGTTTGCGATGTCGTTTGACAAGCGTAACATGGTTGAAGACGCCTTGTTTTACTACGGAATGGTCTACAACCGTTACCGCGGTTTCATCCTCATATCAGCTCCCTCAGTGCAGCGAGTGATGGAGTTGATGTGGGATCGTAATTTGAAGGCGGGTCAGCAGGTTGGTGCGGGCGAAAAGCAAATCATGCTTGAGATGGATGACCGGCAGGCATGTTATCAATTGATTGGCTGGCCTTACGTCAATGGCACCAGGCGCATTCGTGAAGAAAACCCGGACATGTCCGACGAGGAGCGAAATTTGTGGGATTCAGTGCAGGCGCTGGTCACCAAGTATGAAACATCGGGTCAGATCAAAACCATGGAGCAGGTGAAAGCTGAGGAGCTGGAAGCCAAGCGCCGGGGCAAAGGGAAATAAAGACGCTGTAGGGTAATTTAGCATTCAGGTGATATGGCCAAGAAATTAGGAACGCAGATGAAAATTCAATCCATTCTAGTCGCTCTTTTCAGCGTCTTCGTGTTGTCCGCGGCAACGGCGGCAGAAGATCCGGCAAAAGTAAGATTGCTCTACAGTGACGGATCGCATGAAGATGTTTTTTTGCTCAGTTACAAGGCTGGCACTGCCACCTACAGGAGCAACCTGAAATCCCTCAATATACTTCAAGTCAAAAAGCCTCGGCTCGAATCCGTATACTTTTATGAGCCGGAGCTCTTCATGGAGGCGATGAGCCTTTACCGTGGTAAGAATTATGCGGAGGCCAAGAGCAAGTTTGCCGAGTGCGAGGAAGCCTTTAAGCCTGTAGATAGCCTTCCGGATAATTACGCGACGCTGGCCGGTTTTTACAAAATGGAGTGCAGCCGCAAACTCAACGATCTCGAGGCACTCAGTGCCGAGCTCGAAAAATATTTCAAGAGTGCACTGACCCGTGAGGCACACCTCGAACAGTTGGAGCTTTACGCTTTCTGGGATGCGGTTCGTCTGGAGGATTGGACTCGTTTGGACGTGCTTGCAGAATCATGGCAGGGCCGCAAACTGCCATCCGAGCTACGTGTGCAAGTGGAATTTTGTCACGCATTAGCCCTGGATGCCCTGCAGAAAGAGGATCCCTCAAGACAGCAAGATGCCCTCAATGCCTACAGCAGGGTTTTGAGTGCTGATGCGACAGCTTCCATCGATCTTGTCTTGAAGGCAGCAAGCAATTTGCTGCGCATTTACACTGAGGACCCCGGTGTTCAGTATGCGATAAAAAATTGGAAGGGGGTTAACGAGAAGGTCAACAGCACCGGCTACCAGCGTCTGATGGAGGCGAACAGTCTGGTCAAGTATTACAAGCTGGCTGGTTTTCACGATCTGCAGCCGCTCTCTCCCGAGCATGAGGAGTTTCTGCAATACAGCCCGCAACAGTATGTTGCTCCAGCGCAGCAACCAGCTGAACCTGGCGAGGATGCCCCTCAAGATACAGATCCAGCTGCCACAGACGGGGAGGAAGCCCCTGATGCTGCTGAGGAAGAGTGATCACACTCAGTGCCTTGTAAGATCAGTCCTTGAATGGCTGTAGGGCCGATTGAAATGCTCATTGTGTCATTGCCCTGCTCACGGCATCTATCAACTCGTCATCCTGGTGCTCAAAGACGGTGCGCAAATCGAGCTGCAGCACATTGTCCGCCACAGTTCCGACAACTGCCGGGCTGCCGGTTCTGAGTTGATGGGCCAATTGGCTTGCCGATCCGTTTTTGGGAGCGATACAGAGGGCAATGGAGGGGATTTCTGATTTGGGCATTGTGCCTCCACCTGTTCTAGCCACCGTCTCAGCTATTTGAAATTGCTCACGCAGCGCCAGGGGAATATTTTCAATGAATCTTTCTGCCCGTTTTTTTAGTTTCTCGACATCCGTGCCGATAAAGTCCAGGGCCGGAATCATCGCTGTGGACTTCTCTGACTTGGTGTGTAGGTAGGTGTCGATGCACTCCTGGAGCACAGCGAGAATGATTTTATCACAGCGAACAGCCCGGAAAAAAGGTTCCTTCTTAATGCCCTCAACCAGAGCTGATTTGCCTGCGATGATGCCGGATTGAGGTCCTCCGAGTAGTTTGTCGCCCGAGAAGCAGACCAGATCAACACCATTGGCTAGCGAATCCTGAGGCCTTGGCTCATGCTCAATGGGTGCGAGCTCGTCCGTGTTCATGAGTGCCCCTGAGCCAATGTCTTCAACCAGGGGTAACTCATGCGCGTGCGCCAGTTCTGCGAGCTCATCAATACTTGGATCATCGGTGAATCCGCCGATATAGAAATTGGAGCGGTGAACTTTAAGGATCATCGCGGTTTGAGGCGTGATGGCCTTGGCATAGTCCTCGAGGTGGGTTTTATTGGTGGCTCCAACTTCAACAAGTTTGGCCCCTGAGGTTTCAAGAATTTCCGGAATCCGGAACCCCCCACCTATTTCCACCAGCTCGCCGCGCGATACGATTACCTCGTTTTTGCCGCCCTTGCAGAGATGTCTGAGGGTAATGACCAGTGCCGCAGCGCAGTTGTTCACTGCAGTGGCAGCATCGGTTTCCAAAATCGAAGCGAGCGCGGTCTCCAGATAGCCGGCGCGTTTGCCCCGGGTGCCTTCGGCGAGATTGAATTCAAGATTGCAGTAGCCGGTCGCGATACGGTTGAGTGCCTCGGCAGTCTGGGTTCCGAGAGGAGATCTGCCAAGATTGGTGTGAATAACGACACCTGTGGCATTGATGACAGGCTGCAGGCGACTGGAGCTAAACATGTCGAGGCGCTTGCCGATGGCGGCCTGGATTTCGTCACGTTTGGGTGTTCCGCCTGCAAGAATCTGATGGCGAAACTGGCCGATTTCACGCTGCACAAAGGCTGTAATCAAAGCCCGGGGTAGAGCACTTTCCCGTGAAAGTGACTGGGCGAGCGCCTCGACAGAGGGGAGTTCCCGCAGGGCTTGCTGGTTCGATGACATGCCGGTGAAATTAACGCCTCATACAGATTTGACAAGGTTGCTTATGAGCCGCAGTCTCTGCCGCGTGAGCAGCACGATTCATCAGACACCCATTGCATCCCTCCACTCAGATCTGGGAGCCAAAATGGTTCCTTTTGCCGGCTGGAGCATGCCTGTTCAATATACCAGTATCATTGATGAGCACACAGCAGTGAGGGAGGATGTTGGTATCTTCGATATTTCCCACATGGGGCAGTTTTTTTTGGAAGGTGAGGGTGCTGAAGAATGGTTGAATTCCATACTGACTAACAATGTCGCCAAGCTCGACATTGGCGAAGGCCAATACACGATCATGCTCAACGAAGAGGGTGGGGTAATCGATGACCTGATTATCTACCGTGAGTCCAAGGGGCGTATTTTTCTCGTCGTCAATGCCTCCAAGATTGAAGAAGACTTTGCCTGGATGAGCCAGCATTTGCCTGAGGGGATCAAGCTTGCCAACGAAAGTGACCAGTGGGCGGCAATGGCCGTCCAAGGGCCACGTGCTGCAGCCTTGTTTTCGCAGCTCTTTCCAGCCCAGCCGTTACCCGCTCGCAATGGTATGGGCAAATGGTGCCATGAGGGTGAGTCGTTGATGGTGTGCAGCACCGGTTACACCGGGGAGGATGGCTTTGAGTTTTTCTGCCCATCGGAGCGGGGTAGTCATTGGTTTAAAAGTTTCGTGGATGCAGGTGCCAAACCATGTGGTCTGG
This sequence comes from uncultured Verrucomicrobiales bacterium, assembly GCA_964463855.1. Taxonomy (GTDB): domain Bacteria; phylum Verrucomicrobiota; class Verrucomicrobiia; order Verrucomicrobiales; family Akkermansiaceae; genus Oceaniferula. The sequence goes on from CAYXEC010000070.1 coordinate 7,609, forward strand.
GCGCTCGTGACAGCTTGCGTCTCGAGGTCTGCTTTCCACTCAATGGATCTGATCTGTCACCATCTCATACTCCGCTCGAGGCAGGCCTCGGGTTTTTCTGCGATCTTGAAAAAGCGGGCGGCTTTATTGGCTCTGATATACTGCATAAGCAGAAATCCAACGGGCTGGAGTGTCGTCTGGTTGCGCTCGAATACACTGGGAGAGGGGCGCCTCCCAGATCTCATTACGGCGTGTTCAGTAAGGGGGGCGATCAAATCGCCGAGCTTACCAGCGGGGTCCTTTCACCCAGCCTGAGAACGGGTATTGCGATGGCCTATTTGCCGGTCGCCCACGCCAAAGTGGGTAATCTTGTCGATGTCGATGTCCGGGGGCGTCGATTTGAGGCGAAAGTCGTCAAAAAACCCTTTTACAAAAAGGCCTGATCCTGCGAAATAAACCTCAACGAGGCGGCTGTGGCCGCGTTCCCTTTTTTCAACCCGTTACACCTACTCTAATACTTGTTATGAACGTTCCCGATCATCTCCGTTACACCTCTGACCATGAGTGGATTTCGCTCGATGGTGATGTTGCCACTGTTGGTATTACCGATCACGCCCAGGAAGAGCTGACGGATGTCGTCTTTGTCGAGCTGCCGGAAAATGGCCGCGGTTGTGATGCCGGGGATCCGGTGGCCGTGGTTGAGTCCGTGAAGGCGGCGAGTGACATTTACATTCCCGTTGCCGGGGAAATTCTGGAGGGCAACGCCGAACTTGAAGCCGACCCTTCACTGGTCAACACCGATCCTTACGGAGCGGGTTGGATATTCAAGCTAAGACTCAAGGATGCTGCTGCTGTGGATACACTGATGGACGCTGAGGCCTACAAGGGGCTCATCGGTTAATGAATTCTCCGTGTTGTGGGGTTGCGAGATGCACTGAACTTTTGCTGAGCACCAAATTATGGATCATCATTTCTGTAGCCGTCACGTTGGTAGTGTTGGACAAGTTCGTGAGTCACTCATTAGGGAGCTTGGTTACGATCGCATTGATCACCTTATTGATGATGCTGTTCCCTCCAATATCCGTGGCGGCGAGCCGCTCGATTTACCTGAGGCTCTGAGTGAGACCGCAGCTCTTGAGAAGTTGCGTTCTATTATGGGTAAAAACAAAGTGCTCAAATCCTACATTGGCCAGGGATACAGTGGCACTATCGTTCCACCGGTCATTCAGCGCAATATTCTTGAGAACCCGGGATGGTATACGGCTTATACGCCATATCAGGCTGAGATTGCTCAGGGTCGTTTAGAGGCCTTGCTCAATTTCCAAACCATGATTGCCGAGCTCACGGGCCTGGATGTCGCAGGGGCTTCTTTGCTCGATGAGGGCACCGCCGCCGCTGAGGCGATGGCCTTGGCCAAGTCAGGTAAACCAAGGGGCACGGTCATGTTCGTCTCGGATAGCTGCCACCCTCAGACCATTGAAGTGGTCAAAACCCGTGCCGAACCACTCGGAATTGAGATTGTTGTTGGTGATTGGCAGGCATTTGAGCCCGCTGCCCATGAAGGATTGTTTGCCATCCTATTGCAATATCCCGATACACGCGGGCATGTGGAAGACTATGCAGAGCTGATTTCCAAGGCACACGAGGCCGGGGCCCTTGCCATTGTGGCTGCCGACATCCTGGCACTCACTGTGTTGCGTGCACCGGGGGAATTTGGTGCTGATATTTGTGTGGGTAACAGTCAGCGTTTTGGGGTTCCGTTTGGCTTTGGTGGTCCCCATGCAGCATTCATGGCCTGTACGGACAAGCTCAAGCGCAAGATGCCGGGTCGCCTCATTGGTGTGTCTATTGATTCACAGGGTAAGCCCGGATACCGGCTCTCATTGCAGACCCGTGAGCAGCACATTCGCCGGGACAAAGCCACATCCAATATATGCACGGCACAAGTGCTGCTGGCTGTGATGGCCTCCATGTATGCTGTTTATCATGGCCCAGAGGGCCTGAAGCGCATTGCTGCTAACACTCACGATTGTGCACGTGTATGTGCCGCTAGCCTCAAGAAAGCGGGTTACGAGATCACCTCTGAGAGTTTCTTTGATACGATTACTGTGAAGGCTGCTGGCAGGGCAGATGAGATCATGGCCTTGGCTGTTGAACAGGGGATCAATCTGCGCCGTGTCGATGCCGATCACGTGGCTATCGCCTGTGATGAAACCATGGGGTATGAAGAGCTGTCACATGTTCTGAAGGCTTTCGGTGTCGATGATGTTCAGGCCCCGGAACCTGACCAGAACGCTTGGGGATCTTCTCATGAGCGGGGCTCCGCATTTTGCACCGCACCTGTTTTCAATAGCTATCACTCGGAAACGGAGATGCTGCGCTATCTATCAAGGCTCGAAAAGAAGGATCTCGCCCTCAATGAGTCAATGATTGCTCTTGGCTCCTGCACGATGAAGCTCAATGCCACGGCGGAAATGATGCCGCTAAGCTGGCCGGAGGTGGCTCATATTCATCCTTTCGTTCCTGATGATCAAAGCGTGGGTTATCGTGAGATGCTAGACGAACTCTCCGAGTGGTTGGCCCGCATCACTGGTTTTGCGGCCGTCTCCCTCCAGCCCAACGCCGGCTCGCAGGGTGAATATGCGGGACTGCTCGCAATTCGACGCTATCACATCGCTAATGGTGACATG
>CAYXEC010000071.1:0-10195 GCA_964463855.1 uncultured Verrucomicrobiales bacterium
GATTCTTTGGAGCAGATTATCGGGCAATTCAAGGAACAGGCCGAGGAGGCAGCCAAGCTCATTGGTGTCGGTGAAAAGCCGGCTGAGCCTTCCTTGCCACCCATCGAACTGGCGGCATGGACCGTCATCGCCTCCCAGATGCTCAACCTCGACGAAACCTTAACAAAGTAAGAACTATGAACGACCTCTTTGATCTCAATGGCATTGTCAACCGCCGGCAGTTCTTCCGCAAAAACGTCACGGGTCTGGGTGCTGCGGCACTCACCTCCTTGTTGCCCCGGGAACTTCTTGCAGCGGGTGATCATGGCGTGGTGGGTGGCATGCAGGCACCTCACTTTGCACCCAAGGCGAAGCGGGTCATCTATATGTCGATGATCGGAGCTCCCAGTCAGCTGGAAACCTTTGACTACAAGCCTGAGCTTGAGAAGCGTTACAAGGAAGACATCAGTGACTTCCTGAAGAAATCAGGCGTTCGCCTCACCACCATGACCTCAGGTCAGAAGGGCTTTCCCGTGGCCCCCTCGCGTTTTAAATTCAACCAGCACGGGGAGTCTGGTACGTGGGTGAGTGAGTTGCTTCCCTACACGGCCAAGATGGCCGATGACATTTGCGTGATTAAGTCCATGCACACAGAGGCCATCAACCATGAGCCGGCCAACCAGCTCATCTACACAGGCTCCATGATCCGTGGCAAGGCGTCGATGGGATCCTGGCTTTCCTACGGTCTGGGCAGTATGAACCAGGATCTGCCAACCTTTGTGGTTCTTCACGCCTACCACACCAGTCCCACGGCCAACGTGCAGGCGATCTCTGCCGGTCTCTGGGGAAGTGGCTTCCTTCCCGGGGAGCACGCCGGTGTGGCGCTGCGCGGCAAGGGTGATCCCGTGCTTTACCTGAAAAACTCACCCGGAATTTCCCGTGAGATGAGGCGCTCAATGTTGGACGGCCTCAATGAGCTCAATCGTAAATCCTACGAGCGGGTGGGGGACCCGGAAATCCAGACCCGCATCCAGCAGTATGAGATGGCCTTCCGCATGCAGGCCAGTGTGCCTGAGCTGACCGACTTGGAGAGCGAGCCTGAGCACATTTTTGATCTCTATGGGGCTGAATCCAAGAAGCGGGGTTCCTTCTCTAACTCATGCCTGATGGCGCGCCGTCTGGTGGAGCGTGGCACGCGCTTTGTGCAGATCTTCCACCGTGGCTGGGACCAGCATGGAGGCATGATGCGTGACCTTCCCCAGCAGTGTAAGGATATTGACCAGGGAGCCTACGCCCTGATTCAGGACTTGAAGCAGCGCGGTATGCTCGATGATACACTGGTCATCTGGGGTGGTGAGTTTGGCCGCACGGTCTACAGTCAGGGTGCCTTGACAGAGGACAACTACGGCCGTGATCACCACCCGAAGTGTTTCTCCATTTGGATGGCGGGTGGAGGTGTCAAGGGTGGCATGACCTATGGTGAGACTGATGAGCTTTCATTCAATATCACCACTCCTGACCAGGCCGTGCATGTCCGTGACTTACAGGCTACCATCCTGCATCAGCTGGGTATCAACCACGAGCGTCTCTCCTTCAAGTTCCAGGGGCTCGATAACCGCTTGACCGGGGTGAACCCTGCGAAAGTGGTCAGGGATATCCTCGTTTAGCAACAAGACAGGCTCCTAGGATGTTAATTTGAGGTTTGATGTCACCAGCTTGAGCGCGTGATCTGCGGTCAGGCCGTGCTGTTCACGTAGCTGTTCCACTTTGCCGTGCTCGATGAACTCATCCGGCCAGCCAATGCGCTCAACCGGGGTGGTGATTCCTTCATCACTGAGTAGCTCGATAATGCTGGAACCAAAGCCATTGTGCAAAACGTGGTCCTCCATGGTGAGCACTACCTGGCACTTCCTGGCGTAACGCATGATGAGTTCCGCATCCAGGGGCTTGATGAAGCGCGGGTTGATGAGCGCAACGGAGTGCCCCTCGGCTTCGAGTTTCCTGACGGTCTCCAGAGCGACCTCATACATATGTCCAAGGCTGATAATGGCGATGTCCTCACCGTCCTGGATGACTTCGCCCTTACCGATTTCCAGCAAGGCTGGTTTCGCCTTGGGCTTGACTCCAATGCCGGCACCTCGCGGATAGCGGATGGCGGTAGGGCCGTCGTTGTAGTTTGCCATGGTCCAGAGCATGTCGATGAATTCATCCTCATCCTTTGCCTGCATGTGAATGAGGCCGGGAATGGCACGCAGGTAGGCAATGTCGAAAAGCCCGTGGTGAGTGGGCCCATCATCTCCGGAGAGACCACCTCGATCCATGCACATCCTGACCGGAAGGTTTTGCAGGGCGATATCGTGGATGATCATGTCGATGGCACGCTGCATGAAGGTGGAGTAAATGGCGAGGAAGGGCTTGAGTCCCTGGGTGGCGTGGCCACACGCAAAGAGGGCAGCATGTTCCTCGGCAATGCCGACGTCAAAGTAGCGCCCGGGAATTTCCTTTTTGAAGATATCCAATTTGGTGCCCCCGGGCATGGCCGCGGTAATGGCGGTAATGGATTCGTCTTCCTTGGCAAAATCGGTGACAGCACGGCCAAAGAGCTCCGAGTAAGTGGGATGTGCAGCAGCGGCAGTCGATCCATCCTCAATTTTATAGGTGCCCAGACCATGGAACTTGCCCGGATTTTCCAGAGCAGGTTTGTAACCGCGGCCTTTTTCCGTGATAATGTGCAGAATAACAGGCTGTTGCTCCTTTTTGAGATGTTCAAAGGTGCGGATCAACAGGGGCAAGTCGTGGCCATCAATCGGCCCATAGTAGTGCAGGCCAAATTTCTCAAACAACACACTGGGTAACAAAAGGTTCTTGGTGTTGCGCTCTACTTTGTGGGCAAATTTGCGCATGCTGTCGCCACCAATTTTCCCAACAAACTCGGCCGCTTTGTGACGCACGGACGAAAACATGGGATGAGTCTGCAGGGCGTTGAAGTACTTGGCCAGGGCTCCCACGTTACGGTCAATGGACCATTCGTTGTCATTGAGTACTACAATAAGGCGGTCAGTGGTGTGATCGATATTGTTCAGAGCCTCGAGAGTTGGTCCGCAGGTAAAGGCCGCATCTCCAGCTACTGCCACCACGTGGTTGTCATCACCCTTGAGGTCACGCGCGGAGGCCATGCCAAGGGCGGCTGAGAGTGCAGTGCCTGCGTGGCCAGCCCCGTAACAATCATGCTCGGATTCCGTGCGCAACAGGAAACCGTTGAGTCCTCCGGGAGTGCGGATGGTGTGGATGGTCTCAGCCCGTCCCGTCAGCATCTTGTGGACATAGCCTTGGTGAGAAACATCGAAGAGGAACTTGTCCTCCGGGCTGTCAAAGACACGGTGCAGAGCCACAGTGAGTTCCACGACGCCAAGATTGGGCCCCAAATGGCCTCCAGTGCGTGCCAGGGAATGAATGAGTGTATGTCTGATCTCCTCACAGAGATCCTCGAGTTGGTCATCAGGCAGTGCCTTGACGTCTTCGGGACCTTTGATGCCGGATAAAAGCTGTGGGAGCTCAAAAGAGCCTGATTTCGTCGTCATTATTATCGTTTGAGGGTGAGCTGTCCCCTTGAGCGTCCTCGGTGTCGGGGTTGCTTGAAATGTCTGGAGAAGAGTTGCCGCCACTAGCCTTGGGCTTCAGCGTGATAAGATCAAGCCGTTTCCGCGCATCACCCAAAACAGATTCGCAGTGGCTGATGAGCTGTGCGCCTCGTTCGTAGCTTGCAATGAGCTGTTCCAGAGGCAATTGGCCCGATTCCATGGTTTCGACCATGTTCTCGAGCTCCTCCAGAGCAGCCTCGAAACTTACGGACTTGTCTGGCTTCTCTTCCTTGGCGGCTTTGTTTTTTTTATCGGATGGCATGGGACGGAATTAATCGAGTGAATGGACGACGGGGCGCTTGGAATAGTAGGTCATATATCCATGACCGATAAGCGGATGGTTGTGTTGGTAACGACGGTAGAGTGTCTTGAATGATTCGTGAGTCTCCATAAAGGGCTTGCCATGACCCATAGACCCCCAGATGTTGAAAACGAGTGGGTAGAGCTCTCCATAGCTGCCCTTCGGTGTGGCGACCCTCATCATGGTATCACTGTTAAAGGAATAAGGCGTGATCAAAATGCCGCTTACCGGTGTGCGCTGCTCGGTGGCCTGAGCCTCTATTTGCTCAATTTGTTCCAGATTTTGAGGTAGCCAGACAGATAAGCGGTCTGCATACCATGCCACTGCCCACGGCATGTCGGAGATGATGACATCCTGATTTGTCGTATTTTGGGCAAGGGTGCGATTGATCGCCTTGGGGTAGTAGGGGGGCCACTGGGGGAAACCTCCAAGTTCCTGGGCACGCAGGCCCAGTTTCAGATCATGGGGAATGGCAAGCATCATAGGCCCGGCGCTGATGGCGACAATGATGATGAGATGGGCGTGGCGCAATGAATCTATGCGTTGTGCAAGGCCAAGTCTGGCCCAGAGAATGGATACAATGGCAATACCATATGCGGCCATGAGCGGGGCAAAAAGAATGTGAATCTGGTTGGAGTCCATGCTGCCGTCCTGCAAGCCATAGATGGACATGCCAATTCCGGCAAAGGCCCACATCAATAACAGTGGCCAACGAAACATGGCCAGTGCCGGACGTTTGAAGCGATGCAGCAAGGCTAGAAAGAAGAGTGGAGCCACCAGAATGGCGCCCAGATGAGAGTGCAGGTCGGATATTTGGCGAAGTGTGGTGGCCATAATATGCATTAGCAGGCTCTTGAGCCCGAGCTCGTGACCCTCAGGGGTGAGTGACCTCATGATGGCATCCTGGGATGATCCCAAACCATTGTGAATGTTGTAATAAGCCGTGCCAAAAAGGCTTCCGGTGGAGGAGCCATAGAGCACAAACGCCACGGGCAACACGAGCAGAATCAGCATGCCCATGAGTGCCGCGGCAATAATGCCGCGCGGCCTGAAGTAGATTGCGGCAAAGATCACAAAGCCAAAATAGATCCAGATGGTAATCCAGTGGGTTAAGACGAGCAGGCACATGAATAAACCTGCGACCATGACGGGCATGGCGACGGGCCTGTTGAGAGAGGCGTTCTCGATACCTAGCCAGAGAAAAAACATGGCGCAGGAGAACAGCATGAGCATGAGCATCTGGGGCATTCCGGATTGCGAAAATCGCCACATCAACTCACAAAAAAGCATCAGAACGGCGACCGCGGAGGCAATGGTGGTGTCAAATATCCTCGCGATAAGCAGGTAGTTGACCCCCATGGCAACAATGAAAAAGATCACGCAGGCTCCTGCAATGATGCGGTCGAGTTGGTAGATGTTGGACTTGGGTGACATCTTCCAACGTTGCTCGTTACCGCCATCGGCAGCTTTCAACACAGCGGCATAGACGCATGGGTTTAGCGGGGCATGGTAGGTTTCGGGGAATTTTTGCCAGCTGGCAGCCTTATTCTCTTCCTGCTCAAGGGTGCTCATTTGCCACAGGGTGATAGGGCGTATCATCTTGGTGGAAAATCCATTGCCGCGGGCAATTTCCCTGCCTATCTGTGCCTGCTCCATGCCGCGAGCTGACGAAAGCCCCCGGAAGGTGAAAAAAATGCATGCCGCCGCGAGCCCCACCAGCAAAACGGCAAAAATCGTGCGTCGTATCAGAGATGACTTGTCCAGTGCACCTCTGTTTGTTGCTGGGGAATTGCTCATGAGCTGGTGGATCAAAAGAGAGTTATCTCAAATCTGTCAGGCGAGTCTGCATTGACTCTAGTCAGTGCTATCGAGATTTTTCAATTTTCTCTGCAGGGTGCGGCGGCTAATCCCAAGCAGGCGGGCAGCATCGGTGCGGTTGTTGTCGGTTTGTCTCAATGCACGGCGAATCGTGTGCATCTCCAGCACATGCAAGTTGAATTCCTCCTCTGAAGCAAGCGGGATTTCCCCTTTTTGGGCCATTGGAGCGCCCTGATCAGGGCTTTGAGGCCCATGGCCCGTGGCTATCGTCTCTTTCTGGCCAAGGAAATAGGGAAGATGCTCGCTGCCAATAACGGACTCATTACTCATGACCACGCCGTGCTCAATGGCAGTGCGTAGCTCGCGCACGTTGCCAGGCCATGCATAGGAGCGAAGCATGGCAAGTGCGTCATCGCTGAGTGGTTTGAGCTCTTTCTTGTTTTCCAGGGAAAATTCACGCAGAAATGCCTGGGCAAGCAGAACGATATCTTCAGCGCGTTCACGCAGGGTGGGCATGAGTATGCGCACTACATTGAGGCGGAAAAACAGGTCCTCGCGGAAATCTCCCTTGCTGACGAGCTCTCGCAGGTTCTTGTTGGTTGCAGTGATCACCCTGACATCAACCTTGATGGGCTGGTTGGAGCCCACGCGCTCGATGGTTCGCTCGCTCAGCACGCGGAGCAGTTTCACTTGGGTAGCGGGATCAATTTCACCGATTTCATCGAGAAAAAGAGTGCCCCCGTTGGCTTGCTCGAAGCGACCGACCCGCTTTTGGGTTGCCCCGGTGAAAGCTCCTTTTTCATGGCCAAAGAGCTCGCTCTCGAGAAGTTGGGGTGAAAGGGCGGCGCAGTTCACGATGAGAAGCTTGTCGGTGGGCCTTCCGCTGAGCTGGTGAATGGCATGGGCCACCAGTTCCTTGCCCGTGCCACTCTCTCCCTCAATGAGCACTGTGGCCCGGGTGGGCGCCACCTGGGTCACGAGCTCACTGACTTTCTGCATCGCAGCCGATTTGCCTATGAGGCTTTCCAAGCCATGTTTGCTTGAGCCTGCTTTTTGCCTGAGCTCCTGAACCTCGTGCTCAAGACGCACCTTGTCTTTCTCCAGTGACCTGCTGTGCAATGCCCTCTTGAGTAGCAGCTCCACACCATCCAGATTGAGCGGCTTGGTGACAAAATTCCACGCCCCGCGGCGCATGGCCTCAACAGCAGTGTCCACTGAGCCGTAGGCGGTCATCATGACAGCAACGGGTGGCCGGGGTATGGCCAGTGCCTCATCGAGCAGGTCCATGCCGCTATCTCCGGCGAGCCGGAGGTCGGTAAGCATCAGGTCGATGGGCTCGGTCTTGAGAATCGACATGGCTTCCTTGATTCCCGATGCAAGATAGCAATCAAATTCATCTTCGAGCGCCATGCGAAGTCCGTCACGAGTGGATTTTTCATCGTCAACGATGAGCAGGGTAGCCATGGCCATGTTTCTATCTTTCTGGGATTAAGTGGATGACTCTACGTCAATGACGGATGATTCCTGCTTATTTTCAAGCAGTCTGACATTGCGGTTCTGCCGCGGCAAGGAGATGGTTACCGTGGTACCCTCACCTGCCGTACTCTCAATTTCTATCTCTCCTCCATGTTCGCGCACGATGCGGCGCACGATGAGCAGACCGAGGCCTGAGCCTGATTTTTTAGTGCTCTGGTAAGGTTCAAAAAGCGACCCCATTACCTCAGGGGATATGCCCGTGCCGTGATCACGTATGGTGAGAGTGACCTCGTAGTCAGTGACGTGAGAAAGGATGTCGATGCGCCCACCACTTGCAGGCAGGGCCTGAAACGCATTTTTGAGCAGGTTATAGAGCGCCTGTTTGATCTGGCCACCGTCCAGTGGCAGCAGTGGCGCGCTGGCTGCGAGTTCGAGGCTTACCTTGACGTTGCGCTCCTCGAGCTCAGGTTCTATCAGGGAGAGGGTTTCGCGCAGCAGGTCATGAATCTGTAGGGATTCACGTTCAGGTTGTGTCGGTCGTATGGCCTGGAGAAATTGCTTGAGGATGGTGTCGAGCCTGCGAATTTCCCCCTGGGCGGTTTCCAGGTGCTGGGTCAGGTCTTCTTTTTGTTCAACCGTCAGCTTCTTGATTTTGCGCTCGAGTAACTGGAGGTGGATGCCCAGGGCGTTGAGGGGGTTGCCAATCTCGTGGGCCACGCCGGCGGCGAGAAGGGTAAGGGCATTGAGCTTCTCGCTTTCCACGTTTTCCTCCTCTTGCTGGCGTGAGCGGGTGATGTCCCTGACCAGCAATACATAGCCAAGCATATGCTCCTCGCTCTCCCCCTCACTCTGGATGGGAGAGAGATAAAAATTGAGGTAGCGCTGCTCGGGGTAGAGAATCTCCATGTCGCGGCTCACAACCCGGCCGGGATCTGCCAGTTTGTCCCATTCAAAACCACGCACTGTTGCAGACAGGGACTGGCCGATGCTGTTCACAGGATCGATGCCGAAAATGCGCAAGCAGGCCTTGTTGATGTAGGTGATGTGGCCGTCGGGATCGAGGATCATGACTCCTTCCTGAAGAGCCTCGAAGACACTCTCAAGAAAGCCTTTTTCCCGCACGAGGCGCATGATGAGTCTCTGCACCTCCTCAGGCTCCACCTGATCGAGACGGGTGATGAGTTTGTCGAGGAATCCGGACTTCATGATGGGCGGGATTTCGTTGCAGAGAAGACGCTCATTGCGTAGGCTGGTGGCGATGACTGAGGCGATGGTGGTATTGTGCAGCTTTCCCGATGTGGAGAAGGCGCGACAGATTGGCACACATTTGGTGGAAAAGCAACACGCAGCCTGCATTAATGTGCTCCCTGCCGTGGAATCGATTTATCGCTGGGAAGGGAAGCTTTGCCATGAGCATGAGGTCATTCTCGTGATCAAAACAAGCCGTCGCGCTTTTCCCTCAATGAGCAGGGAGTTAACCAGCATGCACCCCTACGACGTGCCGGAGATTGTGGCACTTCCGGTGGTGGATGGATCGGCGCGTTATCTTTCCTGGCTGCTTGATCAGGCCCGTTAGTTGGCTCGGTCCTCATGTTGGAGTGTTGGCTGTGAGTGTCCATCCGCAGGCCAGCTTTTGCATGCCGGCATACTTCGAAATGTGCTCTCCAGCCCTCAAAACAAGATGCTGACGTTTTAGATGACGCTTTTTATTGCGTCTTGTCCAAAACGAGTTATAAACTACCAGCCCCAAGTGCTGGGCAATTTGAATGCTGGCGTCGTGCCGGAGCATGTTTTTGCTTGGTTTTTTGGACCACAGACATGCATGAACCGTTAACTCCCGCGAACCTTTCCCGGGTGTGCCTCGCGCCCGTGCGTTACCCTTACTCATACCACCATAGTCATTTTTACACACAATGAATCCAGATAGAGCAACACTTAACTTCCTCAATAGTTTTCCGGAAAAGTCCCGCACTCGCGGAGAGGCGTTACAGGAGGAAGGTGCCGTTACCCAGATTTTCGGCAATCACCTCTTCATTCAGGGAAGGGTGGAGGATGCCACTGGTACTTTCCGGACGAGCTTGCGTCTGCAGGGTAACAGGTGGTTTGGAAGCTGCACGGCAGAGGATGAGATGGTGGCTGGTGCCTGCATGTATGCCACCATGATGGAGCGCATGCATCGGGGTGAGGATTTGCCGGAAAGCCCCAATGAGTTTGACGACACTCCGATCATTGATGTGATTGAGGATGCACTCGAGCGTGAGCTTGATGACAAGGAAGCGGATTTTGTCAACAAACTCGAAAAGCGCTACCGGCGCTATGTTATCGAGGGCGAAATCCATGACCACGACATGGTGCGTCTCAACCCCCGCTGGGAAATTGTCAGTTATGATCCTCTTGAACTGTGGCCCATGCCTCCTGGTGACATTCTGGAATTCTGGAACTACATCGCTTACGCCTTCTATAAGAAAAAACTGCCGTATCCGGAGTTTCTTAATGCGGTGACTGATCTCGAGGCAGTGCAGAAAAAAATGCACGAGTGGGAACGTGAGCGGGAGGTCGCTGCATGGTATGACCGCATCGAGAGTGTCAACGAGCGCCCACCCATGGACAAGCCGGTACAGGTTGCCTTCCGGTTGCTCTCCACCATCAACGAGGCACGAGTGGAATACCGCGAAGGTAAGGCGGAACAGGGTGAGTGGTTGCCATTGCGTGAAAAAACAGACATTGACCGCTTTGTGGCACTCTTCGCGGATGCTGCGCTGCGCATGGACTCCTCCAGTCAGCTGGTCTGGGAACAGTTCATTGCGTTTTATCAGCAAGAAGGGGATGCCCGGATTGATCTCGACCAGGAGGCATCCTGCCAGTTCATGAACAGGGTGTTCAGGCAGCCTGCGCTGAAAGGCTATGTGGTCAATCTCGATGAGCGTGAATTCAAGGTAGTGGACAAGCCATTGCGCTGGATTTGTGAGGATGATCCCTA
>CAYXEC010000072.1:0-10187 GCA_964463855.1 uncultured Verrucomicrobiales bacterium
TGAGGCAAGGGTGATCCGCCCACGCCAGACGATGGACGATATCCTCGCCAGCGAGAAGGCGGTTTTACAGTAAATTACCAGATAGATCATTGAAAGTTTGTCTTTCATGGTGCTGTATGGGTGGCATGAAACAAACCATTCGGCCTCTCAGAACTCTCGTTACCATCCTGTTTTTTGCCATCACCTGCTTTGCCCACGCAGACCATTGTGCTGAGCATCAAAACCCGGAGAAAAAAGATGAGCCCACAGTGTGCCTTGAAGACCCGGCCGAGACACTGTTCAATGGCAAGGACTTGAAAGGCTGGACCGGGGACCCAAGGTTCTGGTCCGTCAAGGATGGGGTGATTCACGGAACGACTCTTGAGCACAAGGCTGACAAGGGCAACACCTTCCTGATCTATGAGGGTGAGGACGTGGGGGATTTTCATCTCGTTGTCGAGGCGCGCTGCATGGGCAAAAACAACTCAGGGGTGATGTATCGCAGCAAGGCCGTCGAGGGCAATCCATACGCCCTGGCAGGCTACCAGTGTGATATCCATGCCAACCCACCTTTCACCGCCATGCTCTACGGCGAGCGTATGGGCAAGCGGGGCATTATTACCACGCGGGGTGAGAAAATGACCATCAACCAATACGGCAAAAAGAAGCTGATTTCCATGAGCAAGCCCGGACCCGTCGACATCAGCCAGTGGAACACTTACGAAATCATCTGCAAGGGCAACCACATCATCCACATGCTCAACGGCGAGGTGGCCATCGACCTGATTGACGATGATCCCAGCAAGCTGCTGAAGGGCAAAATCGGTCTGCAGCTCCACGCCGGTGCACCGATGCAGGCGGAGTTCAGAAACATCCGCCTGGAAAGGCTGGATAAGAATGCCCCGGCTCAGGAAGCTGCTAAGGGTGAGTGAAGCTCAGCTTTTGGCTATTCTGGAAGCGGACGTAACCGATCTCGATCTTGTCACCCTCCTTCAGCCCTGAGGTGGCTTTCTGCAGGCTGGATTGGTCCTTGACGGCCTTGCCGTTGATGGTCTGGATCACGTCTTCCGCCTGGAGCTTGGCAGCGGCCAGGGGGGAGCTCAGTGACAGACGATTGATCAGCAAGCCGCCTTGCTCCTTGTTCACACCAAAGGCGGAAAATTCCTCCCCGGCGAGAGAGGTGAACATGCCGCCAAGCCACCTGATGACCTGACGCCTGGCAGCACCCGTGGCGTTGCCCTGGTGCTTGTAATGGGGCAGCTCCGGGGTGCGGGCGATGGCCTTGAGGGAGGGTTTTTTGACACCGAACTGGTCCATGGGGAAGTTCTTGAAGCCTGCCTTGAGTGCAGGGGAGGTTTCCGCGACGCGGTAGTCGCCATTGGCAGGATCGATGAACTGGGGGTCACCGGATGTGGACTCGGTGTCCCAGCCATGCTCGGCGAAGGCTTTCTGGTCAACGGCGCTGGAGAAGAAATTGTGGTTCACCTCACTGTCCCAGTATTTGATGCGTGCTGGGCGGTAACGGCCCATCCAGATGTTGTGGTGCACGCGGTCGCCGCAGTATTTATACCAAACGTGGGGGTGGAGGGTGTTGTTGACCGTGATGTTGTTGTAAACATGGCGGTTGAATCCTTCACGAAGTTTGAGACCACCCTTGAGCATCAGGTTGTTGTAGATTTCATAGTGGGAGGAGCCGTCATCGAGGTCGACATCCCAGCCGTGGTCACAACGCCAGCGGCTGTTGCGGATAATGCATTTCTCGGTATCGAGCTTGGAGATCTCGGGGAGCTTTTCAGGCGGGCAGTCCTTGAGGTGCCAGAAGCGGTCGCGACCCCAGGAGTTGAAGCTGCCGTGGTCCCCGGTCTCGCGCACGGTGTCAAAGACATCGCAGAACTCAATCAGGTGACCACCGAAGGTTCCCTCACTGAAGTTAATGCCAGCACGCCCGATGTCATAGATCGAGCAGTGCCTGATGGTGATACCCCTGGCCATCGAGACCTGGACACCGGTGGCTTGTTTCTCCACCGTGCTCAGGTTGTGGATCAGGCAGTCATCCACAATACTGTCTGCTGGATATTCGTCTGATTTCGGTCCTGGGGTGAGGTCGATGTCCTTGAGGGACTGGGTTTCATTGTATTCAAACAGCGGGTTGCGCACTGTGTCCGGGCTGCCGACAAAGCAAATACCGCTCGCTCCGACCCCGTGGATGTGGCTGCCGGTAATACTGAGCCTGCGGTTGTAGTGGCTGGCAAAGACGGCGTTGCCGCCGATCTGGGTGAACTCGGAGTCAGCAATGGAGCAGTCCTCGGCTCCCTTGAAGAACACAGCGCCACCGCGATAGATGGTCCAGTCACTGCGCAGCAGAGGCTCCTTGGTTTCCATGAAGGTGCGCGCCGTCTGGCGGAAGGAAATGCCCTTGAAGTGAATGTGCTTGGCGGGATTCTTCTGGGTTCCCACGACCTCTATGAGGTGCGGCAGGACGGCGGTCTCAACAACTGCTTTATCCAAGTCGGTTCCTTCAGCAGGAAAATAGTAGAGGATGTTTGCCTGGGAGTCATGAAACCACTCTCTGGGTGCGTCGAGTTCCTCAAAGATGTTTTCCACAAAGCGGTGTGATTTGTGCATGCCCATCTGGCGGTTGTTCTGCCAGCCGCCCTCATACTGCACTTCGTTTTTTTCGTTCTTGCCGGTGATGCGGTAGTGATAACCGCCCCAATGGGCTGAGTGGATGGCGTGGATGTAACCACCGGCGGGGTTTTTCCATTTGGCAGCCCGCTTCGGGCTGAAGGCATCCGCGGAAAAACCATTGTAGACAGTGACTTTGGGGTCGTAGTTCGGGTAGCGGGCCATGTGCTGGAGCTCGCCGTTGACAAAAAGCTGGTCAATGCTGATCCCTGCGGGTGTTTCTGCCTGAAAGATACCGTCCTTGTATTCCTTCCAGCTGAGCTCAAGCGGGCGGGCACCGCTGAGGATGACTTTACCATCGGATTCTCCCTGCCAGGTGACCGGGGCGTCCTTGGTGCCTGAATCGGCAGGGGTGAGGAGCAGGGGCTCTGCGAGGTAGTAGGTGCCGGCGGTCAGGTGTACAGTAATGGGCTCCTTGCCCAGGGCGGAGGACTTGCGGATGTGATCGCGGGCATGAGAGAGGGATGAAAAAGGGGCGTCTTTTGTTCCCGCCGCACCGTTTTTTCCACTGGGAGAAACATGGAGATCAAGAGCCTGCAGGGTGTTTATGGTAGTGAGCATTGACAATGCCACTGTGGAAAAAGCCCGGGCTGCGGTGTGCGATCGGAGTAAGGTGAGAGGCTTGAATAATGGCCGGCGCTGAGGGGTCATGATCATGTTTTGGTGGTGCGATTGGGTGGTGTGAATGAATAATATACGTATGAGAAATGCCCGTTCTTTAATGTAAACGTACCCGCTGACTATTACAAAGTTAGGGATGAGCGTCCATCCACATTTTTTAGGATGGACGGGGCTGTGTCGGGGGGATGCGAGTGGCACCCGGATGGCTGCTGACAATGTTTGATGGGTACTGGATGGCGTTTGACGGGCTAAAGGCCCGGTTTCGGGCATATGGAAGGGGGGGGTCATTGAGCCCCAGAGGCCCCGTTTTCAGACGAAAAATTGTCAATTCTGGCTTGCCAGAGGGCTATTCTCTGATATGACCCACCTCCCGCGCGGCATGCAGGACTGTCCAGACGGACTATCATACCTTCCCCAAAGAGAGGGACTCGCAATGGTACGAGCATGCCTACCAACAGAAACAAACACACCACCTCAATAAGGATATGGCACGTATTTTCGGTACTGAAATCCCGAATGAGAAGCGCATCGAAGCTTCTCTTCCCTACATCTATGGCGTAGGCCCATCCATGGCCAAGCGCATCCTCGAGCAGGCAGCAGTGGATCCTGACATCCGCACTGGCCAGCTCACTGAAGAGCAACTCGTCAAGATTGCTCAAGTCATCACAACTGAAGGCATTCTCATTGAGGGTGACCTCCGTCGTGAAAAGCAAGCTGCCATGAAGCGTTTGCAGGCTATCAATTGCTACCGCGGAATCCGCCATAAAGCAGGGCTTCCTGTGCGCGGCCAGCGCACCAGCACGAATGCACGCACCCGTAAAGGCAAGAAGCGCACTGTCGGAGTCACCAAGTAACCTATTCACCCAGTAAATTTATCATTATGTCTGAAGAAGAAATCAAAGACGATGCCGCCGAGGCCGCTGCAGAAGAATCTGCCGCTCCCGAAGCTGCTGCACAAGCACCTGCCGAGCAGGAAAAACAGGCTGAGGAAGTAGCTGCCGAGGAAGCGCCCAAAGCACCTGAGAAGAAGCGCGATATTTTTGCCGAAATCGCCGGTGGTGAGGAGGAGCAAATCCGCATTCACAAGGCCAAGAAGAGCAAGAATGTGCATACAGGTGTGGTTCACATCACTGCCACCTTTAACAATACCCTGGTCAGTGTCACTGACGTCAATGGCAATGCCATTGGCTGGTCAAGCGCCGGCAAGATGGGCTTCAAAGGATCCCGCAAGAGCACTGCTTACGCGGCTCAGGTGGTATCGCAAGATGCCTGCCGCCAAGCCATGAGCCACGGGCTCAAGGAAGCCGAGGTGCGCGTCAAGGGACCTGGCTCCGGCCGTGAGTCCGCAGTGCGTGCCGTTCAAGGACTGGGAATCAATATCACCTCCATCAAGGACGTGACCCCCATTCCTCACAATGGCTGTCGTCCCAAGAAAGCGCGTCGCGTGTAATCCATTACTCATTAACTTTTTAACCTATTTCATATCATGGCTCGTTACACTGGCCCCAAAGATAAAATCAGCCGCCGTTTTGGCGTCGCCCTTTTCGGACCTTCCAAAGCTCTCGAACGCCGCGCTTTCCCTCCCGGTCAGCATGGTGTTCGCGCAGGCCGTCGCAAGAAGTCTGACTACGCAGTCGCACTTGGAGAAAAGCAGAAGCTTCGCTTCCAGTTCGGTGTGCTTGAGAAGCAATTCCGTCTCTATTATGCCGAGGCAAGCCGTCGCCGTGGGGTGACCGGTGAGGTCCTTTGTCAATTGCTGGAGCTCCGTCTCGACAATGTCTGTTATCGCCTCGGATTTGGTAATACCCGATCCGCTGCCCGCCAGATGGTCAACCACGGACACATCCAGGTCAACGGCAAGCGCGTAGACATTCCCAGCTACCAATGCAAGCCGGGGGACGTCATCACCGTTCAGGACAAGCCCAGCTCACAGCAACTCGGATTGCGTTACATGGACCTGACCCAGGCCGTGCCGCTCAAGGACTGGCTCACGCTGGACCGTGCTGAGATGAAGGGTAGCATTACCCGGGTTCCCGAGAATGACGACTTCGACCACCAGGTCAACGTCCAGCTCGTGGTGGAACTTTACTCTCGTTAATCACCCGAAGAGACCAATCATTCAAGTTTACCCAACCGGCGATGTGCTTTTGCATGTCGCCGGTTTTTTTATGCGGGCATGAATGCCAGCTTAAGATTGCTTAGCGGGAGTTTGCTTTTTGAGCCATAACTCGACCCAGATGGGAGCAAACGGGACGAGGGAAGCCATGAAGATCCAGAAGGGCGCAACAAGGTTCCATTTCTGAGCCAGTTTGGCGTTGAGCAGGGCAGCGCAGAAAATACAAAACAGAATTCCGTGAATCATGCCAACGACTTTGACAGCCTGAGGCTCACCCCAGATGTATTTCAAGGGCATGGCAATACCGATAAGAACCAGATACGAGAGGGCTTCAACAATACTGATGATGCGGAGACGGCCAATGGAGCAGCGAAGCATGCGGGTGTGATAGTGGTCTGGGATTGAATTGACAAGAATTTGGTCTTTGGATTTGAGCAGGAGAAATTTAGACTGCAGTCATGCAGCGAGGCATGTTGGAATGTTTTTGGGTAGCGTTGAAATTGGGCCTGACCTCATTTGGTGGACCCGTTGCTCATCTTGGCTATTTCAGGGAGACTTATGTGGAGCGCATCAAGTGGCTCAGTGAAAAGCGTTACGCCGAACTCCTTGCACTGACCCAGTTTCTGCCCGGGCCAGCAAGTAGTCAGCTGGGTGCCGCCATTGGATATGAGCGAGCAGGTTGGCCGGGGGGCTTTGCAGCATGGTTGGGCTTCACCCTGCCCTCTGCACTTGTGATGATTGCCTTTGCCGCGGGCATGGGAAGCATTCAGGACTGGTTTGGTGCCGGATGGCTGCATGGGCTCAAATTGGCCGCCATTGCCGTGGTGACTGTGGCTCTCATTGGCATGCGCAAGGGTCTGTGCCCGCGATGGCCCGAGATGCTCCTCGCCACGCTGGCACTGGTTATTTTGTGGTTCTTGCCGCTGGTGTGGATGCAGCCACTGGTGATCGTAATGGGAGGGCTTGCCGGGGTGCTGGTTTTTGGAAAAGCAGAGGCAGCATGCGTGGAGAATGAAGCTGATGATGAGAAATTCACCGGATCAGGCGGCAGGGCAATGCGAGGGCTGGTAGTGTCATGCCTTCTGATGGTGGCCATGGTTGTAGTGCCTTTGGTTGCCCACTCGGGCCGGGATGCGGAAGCCACGGGTGGATTGCTGCAAGCAGGTGCACTGGTTTTTGGAGGTGGCCATGTCGTGCTGCCGCTTCTTGAGTCCAGCATGGTGGACACGGGCATGCTTGCCAGAGACACCTTTATGGCTGGTTACGGAGCCGCGCAGGCAGTGCCCGGCCCCCTGTTTACCTTTGGCGGGTTTCTGGGCGCCGCGATGAACTTGTTTGATGATGCCTGGCTCGGCGGGGCGGTCGGCATCGTGGCGATTTTCCTGCCCGGCATGGTCTTGCTCGCGGGCGCATTGCCGGTGTGGAACCGTCTGAAGCACTTTCCACGGGCCCGTGCGGCGCTCAGGGGTGCGAATGCCACGGTGGTGGGTTTGTTGGCCGCGGCCTTGTTGGGTATGTTGACCAGCGGCAGTGTCGCTGGTTGGATGGATGCTGTCGGTATCCTGTTGCTGGCATTTGCTCTTTATTTCAAGTGGTTGCCAGTGTGGTCACTGGTGGTCATTGCCGCTGTGGTGAGTGGTCTGCTGGGCTGATCCACTCATAGTTTCAGGCACTACAAAGTGCAACGGCTCTGGGGAGGAAAGTGAAGGGATCCTCGGTGCTGGGCACGTATTCCTGACCGATGTAACCATCAAAACCGGTGGATGCAATGGCCCGAACGATTGCAGGGTAGTTGAGTTCCTGCGAGTCATCGAATTCATGCCTGCCCGGAACCCCGGCTGTGTGGTAGTGGCTGATGTACCGGTGTTGTGCTCTAATCGTGCGGATCACGTCACCCTCCATGATCTGCATGTGGTAGATATCATAGAGTAGTTTAAAATGCTCGGAGCCGATGCGTTCACAGAGAGCAGCGCCCCACGCGGTGTGATCACATTGATAGTCCGGGTGGTCCACCTTGGAGTTGAGCAGCTCCATGACCAGCGTAACCCCATGTTCTTTGGCCAGGGGCATCAATGGGGCCAGGCCTTCAGCGCAATGAGTGAGGCCGTCTTCATCAGTGATGCCGTCACGGTTGCCGGAGAAGCAGATGACCTGCTTCACACCGAGGGCTGCCGCTGCGGGTATGAGTTGTTGATAGGTCGCGTGGAGGCTGGGGTGAAATGCAGGATTGTTGAAGCCTTTTTCAATTTCTCCAATGCCGTTTTCATCCGGATGAGCAGCTGTAATAGAGCATGCAATGCCATGCTGTTGCACGGTGGGTATCTCATCGAGTTTGAGGAGATCGATGGCGGAAATGCCGAACTGGTGGCATTTGTCACAGAGTTGATCGAGTGAAGTGGAGCCAAAGCACCAGCGAGAGACGGAGTGTTTGATCATGGTTGCAAGATGACAAAGTCATAATATAGTGAATTCTCAATGAAAAGTGGATTAAATGCGTATTCTC
The DNA here is from genome assembly GCA_964463855.1 of uncultured Verrucomicrobiales bacterium. Lineage (GTDB taxonomy): Bacteria > Verrucomicrobiota > Verrucomicrobiia > Verrucomicrobiales > Akkermansiaceae > Oceaniferula. The sequence goes on from CAYXEC010000072.1 coordinate 7,905, forward strand.
AAGTGACTCGATGAAAGGAAGCGTGATCGGACTGATGGGTGCCCTCGTTGTTGGCGGGGCAGGTGGATTTATGGTTGGCAAAAAATCAACAGGGCTTGCAAGTGCGGAGGTCGTCGAAGAGGCGCGCTCTGCCCGCCGGGCGAACGCGCCAGTCTATGCGAGATCCTCGTCAGTATCACCAGCTGGCGATGGTTTCAATCAGGCTCTGCGCGTCAATAGTGCCGAGGAGGCCATGTCTCTGCCCGGTCAGAATACCAGGTTGAGAGCACTGATGAATTATTACGCGGGGCTCTCTCCCTCTGAATTCAAGGAGGAGGCTGACAAGCTCGAAGAGCTTCCATGGAGTGAGCGCATCATGGTTGGCTATCTTTTATTTGCCCAGTGGGGTGAACAGGATCCAACCGCAGCCATGGCCTATACCGACACGATGGGTTTTGCCGGCACCTTGGTCAAAAAGACGGTGATTCAGAGCTGGGCTTCCAAATTTCCCCAGGAGGCTGCCAACTACTACACCAACCATGCCAGTGAGTTTCGACTGAGCGGCATGATGGGCAGGGGGCGTGGTGGAGGATCCGCCGCATCGGTCATTGCGATGGAGTGGGCACGACAAGACAGTGGGGCGGCCATGGCATGGGCCAAAACCCTTGATGGAGGTGATCAGATTGATGCGATGAAAGGAATATTCAGACAGGCAGCCACGGATGATCCTGCAAGGGCAGCGGGCATGTTGAACACGATTGCTGATGATCAGGCTCGTGAGACTGCCCAGAACACGATTGCCCGTGAGTGGGGTGCCAAGGACTGGTCTGCCACCAAGGCATGGATCTCCGGCTTGCCAGCTGACCAGCAGGAAGCTGCCACGGCCAGAGCCTTGCGCGGCTTGGCGGATGCCGACCCGGCAGCGGCTGCAGATGAGATCGATGCCTTGTCCGAGGGTGAAGATCTCAATGATACGATGGAGAGCATTGCCCGCAAGTGGGGTAGGGATGATCCGCAAACCGCTGCCCAGTGGGTGATGGAGAATGGTAACGAAGCTGCCCAGATTGAGAGTATCGGGGGTGTTATGGCATCCTGGGTGGGCAGGGATCCGGTCGCGGCACTTGAATTTGTCAATACCCAGCCAGAGGGAGGGGTGCGTGACCGCGCGGCCTCATCCTATGTCATTGCCAATCAAGGTGGTGATATCGCGCAAAACCTCAGACTTGCCGAAACGATTGAAGATGAGGGCATGCGCCGGCGTGCCATTGGTGTCACGGTGACTTCCTGGATGCGTCAGGACAGCGAGGCAGCTGGCGAGTACATCGACACTACCCCGGCACTGAATGATGAGTCCAGAGCACGCATCAAACGCTTTGCAGAAGCAGGTGGGCACTAAAGGGCATTATACCCGGCCGGCCGCTGCCTCTGACTCGATGTCCTCGATAAGATCGAGCTCAGGTCGAAAATCAGCGGCATGGTAGGAGCTCCTCACCAGAGGTCCGCTGGCAACATGGCGGAAACCCTTCGCCAGGGCTATTTCCTTATACTCATCAAATTTTTCGGGCTTGATGTAATCAACAACGGGCAGGTGGCGCGGTGAGGGGCGCAAGTACTGGCCGAGGGTGAGAACAGTGACGTCATGAGCGCGAAGATCATCCATGGCCTGAATGATTTCATCCTCTTTTTCACCAAGTCCGAGCATCATGCCACTCTTGGTGACTACCTTGCCGCCTGCCATCGCCTTGGCTTTTTTGAGCACAGTGAGTGAGCGTTGATACTTGGCCCGGCTCCTTACCAGAGCTGTCAGCCGCTCCACGGTTTCAATATTGTGATTGAAGATGTGCGGGCGGGCGCTCATGCAGAGCTCGAGAGCAAAGTCCTTGTCATTGAAATCAGGCGTGAGCACTTCAATGATGATGCCCGGGTTGTGATGGCGCACGGCTTCGATGACATTTTTGAAGTGCAGGGCGCCGCCGTCCCGCAGGTCGTCACGAGCCACCGCGGTAATCACAACGTGTTTTAATTCCATGCGCTTGCAGGCCTCGGCAACCCGCTGTGGCTCGTCCTCCTCAAGGGCGTCCGGACGAGCTGTTTTCACCGCGCAGAATCCACAGGCGCGGGTGCATTTTTCACCGGCAATCATGAAGGTCGCTGTGCCGTGACTCCAGCACTCCCAACGGTTCGGGCATTGGGCCTCTTCACAGACGGTGACCAGATTCAGGTCTTTGACCAATGATTTGGTCGACCAGAATTTGGGGTCATTGGGAAGACGCACTTTGATCCAGTCCGGCTTGCGCTCGGTAT
>CAYXEC010000073.1:0-10122 GCA_964463855.1 uncultured Verrucomicrobiales bacterium
CCACGTCTTGAATAACACCATCCAGGACATCCTCTGCCGCCGTGCACGCCAGCAGGGAAAGGAAGTTCTCTGGCTTCCCGGGACCGACCACGCGGGCATTGCCACCCAGGCAAAGGTGGAGCGCGAGCTCCGGGAAAAAGAGGGTAAGACCCGCCGCGACCTGGGCCGTGAGGCATTTCTCGAGCGTGTCTGGGACTGGAAGGAAAAACACGGGGGCATCATCATCCAGCAGCTCAAACGTTTGGGCTGCTCCTGTGACTGGGAGAGAGAGCGTTTCACGATGGATGAGGACTACTCAGCCGAGGTTGACCGTGTCTTTACCGAGCTCTTCCACGAGGGGCTCATCTACCGAGGCAAGCGCATGGTCAACTGGTGTCCGGTTTCACTCACCGCCCTGTCTGATGAGGAAGTCATCATGCAGCCTCAGAACTCCAAGCTCTACTACATGAAGTATGAGCTCGTGGATCGCCCCGGTGAGTATCTGGAAATATCCACCACGCGTCCCGAGACCCTGATGGGGGACACCGCCGTGGCGGTCAATCCCAAGGATGAGCGCTATGCGCACCTGGTCGGCAGCAAAGTGCGCCGTCCTTTCCCTGAGGCGGAAATTGAAATCATTGCCGATGACCATGTGGATGTGGAGTTTGGCACGGGTGCCTTGAAAATCACCCCGGCTCACGACAAGGCTGACTTTGAAATTGGTGAGCGCCATCAGCTCGACATCATTGATGTCTTGCACCCCGATGGCACGGTCAACTGCCCCGAGTGCCCTGAGCTGGATGGTTTGGACCGCTTCGTGGCGAGAAAGAAAGCCGCCCAGAAACTCGAGGAAATGGGGCTTCTTCTCCGGGTCGAGGAATACGAGAACAACGTCGGTTTCTCCGAGCGTGCCCATGTCCCGGTTGAGCCTCGTATCTCGATGCAGTGGTTCTTGAAATACCCCTGCGTCAAGGAAACCGCTGAGGCCGTGGCAAGTGGTGACATCACCTACCGCCCGGCGCGCTGGGCCAAGACCCATGCCAACTGGATGGAGAACATCCAGGACTGGTGCATCAGTCGCCAGCTTTGGTGGGGCCACCAGATTCCCGTCTGGTATAGGAAGGAAAAGGTCGATGAGCTCCAGGCCGCAGAGTCCCTCGATGTCAGTGACCTTGAGGCGGGCGAGATCTACGTGGGAGTTCAGCCACCGGATGACTCCCATGACTGGGTGCGTGACGAGGACGTCATGGATACCTGGTTCAGCTCCTGGTTGTGGCCATTCTCCACCATGGATGACTCCACCAAGGCAAAATTCTACCCCACCAGTGACCTTGTGACCGGGCCGGACATCATCTTCTTCTGGGTGGCGCGTATGATCATGGCGGGCTATCGCTTTGAGGGCCAGCTGCCCTTTAAAAATGTCTTTTTCACCTCCATTATCCGGGACCTTCAGGGGCGCAAGATGAGCAAGTCGCTGGGTAACTCACCGGACCCCATCGAGCTCATGGATGAATACGGCGCGGACGGATTGCGCTTTGGCCTCTTGCGCACCGCTCCTGTGGGCGCGGACGTGAGGTTTGACGTGGCCCTTGTGGCGGAGGGGAGAAACTTCGCCAACAAGCTCTACAACGCATGCCGTTTCCGCCAGATGGCGAGTGATTCTGCGACTGCCGGGGGAGCATGTGCGATGCCCGCAGAGGGTCTTCGTCCCTACCATCTGGACATTGCCTGCAAGCTGGATGCCCTCGCCGGGAATCTGGAAAAGTCCTACGCTGATTACCGCTTCAATGATGTTGGCCAGCAGCTCTATGATTTCCTCTGGAGTGAGTTTTGTGACAAGTTCCTCGAGGCGGTGAAAGGGGATCTCCGCGACACTGCCTCCGCTCAGGAACGCGCGGTCACCCTTGAGGTGTTTGACGCGGTCATGAGCCGTTACCTGCAGCTGCTGCACCCCTACATGCCGCATATCACCGAGGAACTTTGCGCGCGCATGGGTTACGTTGCCGAGGGGGAATTTCTCATGAGGAAGGTCTATCCCGAGAGTCCTCTCGTGAGTGCAGCTTCCGAGGCCGGAGCTCACGCTGAGTCCATCTACACCGCTGCCGGGCGCATGCGCAACCTGAAGGCGGAATACAACGTGGCGGCGCGCAAGGATGTCAAATTCATCATCATCAAAGTGCAGCCATGGCTCGCTGATGAGGTAGATGTGCTCGGGTTGCTGGCTGGTGGGGAGGTTGAAATTCTCGATAGCTATGATGCGCCCAAGGGGACTCCCGCGGCCGTCACTGATATTGGCGAGGTCTACATGCCGCTGGAGGGGTTGATCGATGTGGAGGCGGAGAAAGCCCGCCTCGACAAAGAAATCGCCAAGGTCCAGACCGAGGTCAGGAAGTGCGATGCCAAGCTAGGCAACTCAGCCTTTGTCGACCGTGCTCCCGCTGAGCTCGTTGAGCGCGAGAAAGAGCGCAGGGACGAGTGGGCCCAGAAACTCGGTCAGCTGGAGGAAATGCGCGCCTCACTTGGCTAGCGCTTGGGGCTTCAAGCCGGCGATATGCTGCTTGCCTGAGCCCCATTGTTTGCTATCTTTCAAGGGAGTTGCTGTGGACATCCACGTCTGCCTGCTGATATGTCAAAGCTAGAGACCATCTCCCGCATTCCCGTCGAAGCCCTGGAGCTTCTTGAGGCGGTCGGTTACATTGACGTCTCCGACCTTGCCGATGCTGATATCGATGATTTGGCAAGCGAGCTCATCAGGGCCAACAAGACCCTTGAAATCATGCCTGAGGGTTTGTCGGAAAACACGGTGAGGCAATGGCAAAAATGGGCAAAAGAGGGGGGGGGCGTCATTGTGCCTACCAAAAGAAAAGAAGCGAGTAAGTTGGCAAAGCAGCCAGGAAAAGGTGATCAGGCCCAGAAGCTGCCCAAGCCGGAGCTCGTCAATCTCGAGAATGACGAGAACATGATGGAAATGCTCAGCCTGTCTCCTGTGGCTGAGCCTCTGGACCCGCTTTTAATGGAAGATGAGCACATCTCTGTAGATGAGCTGCAAGAGGGAGTTCTTCTCAACCATTGCGACAGCAAGCTCAAGATCAACATCATGACGACCCTCGGCCGGGCAGACACCATTTTTCGCCAGGATGAGGCCGAGCGTGTAGGATTGAACTCCTCCCGCATTCGCAACTTCGATGATCTGGACTCCTCGGTGCAATACGTCAAGCCACTGGAGCGAGGTTCACTTAAGGACACCATCGTAGTTTCGGAAGGCCTGAACCAGGGGGTTGATCCCAAGTCGAGAAAATTCATCAAAGGCGTCTTTCACGCGGACGCAAGCACTGTCCGTATCGCGGCCCTGGCAGCCATCGTCCTTGCGGCCACCCTGATTGTGAACATTGTCTCCCTTCTGGGTCTCTTTATCTATCGCACACGTCTGGAGCCAGGCTTGGTGGTGGGCTGGGTCATAGGATTACTCTTGTTTCTCGTCGTTACTGCAGGGTTGTATTTTTATTATGCTTCCAAGGCCAAGTGTGTCGTTTGCAGGCAGCCTTCCCTGATGATCAAAAAGTGCATGAAGCACAAAAAAGCCCATCACGTAAAAGGCATTGGCTACATCCTGCCCACTGCCATCCAGCTGCTCTCCCACAAGTGGTTCTACTGCACCTACTGCGGCACGGCGATCCGGCTCAAGAAATAGCGACAATCGCAGGTGGGTCTCACTCCCTGAGCTCGGTATCGATCATGATCGTCACCGGCCCGTCATTGGCCAGGCTCACCTGCATATCCGCACCGAACTCACCCGAGGCACAAGCCTTGCCTGTCTCCGCTTGTGCAGTTTTGAGAAACGCCTCGTAGAGCGGGATCGCCGTCTCCGGCCGTGCCGCCTTGATAAAGGAAGGCCTGTTTCCCTTGCGCGTGCTCGCGTGGAGAGTGAACTGGCTGACGACCAGCAGCTCTCCGTCCATGTCACCCAGACAACGGTTCATCTTGCCCTCGTCATCGGCAAAAATCCTCATGCGGGTGATCTTGCCCACCAGCCACTCAATGTCCTCCTGGCCATCACCCTCCACAATGCCCAGAAGCACCAAGAGCCCCGGGCCAATCCCGGCCGTGACCTTGCCCTCGATAGTGACACTCGCTTCAGAAACTCGCTGGATAATGGCTCGCATGATCGACTAGCTGATAAAAAGACGCTGCTCCTTGCGCCGCAGGAACCTGCCCCCGGGCAGATTGACCTTGGCGACATCGACATCGGTGATCAGGCGCGCGCACCTTTCGAGTAACTCCTGGCTGATGTCACTCACCTCATGCTCCTTGAGGTAAGCGTGGAGAACGCTGGACTGCAGGGCAGGGGGGAGTACGGCGATTTTGGGCATAAACAAACGCCCCTGTGGATCCCTGAGCTTCATCGTGGCGAGCATCGCTTCAATCGCCTCCTGCTGGCGCTGGGACGTAGCTTCCGCCCGTATCAGAGCGGGGCGAACCTCCCGGCCCATGACCTTATTGAGCATCGGCATTGCACGGTTGCGCAGGCGGTTGCGTGTAGTGCCCTCCTCGGCATTGCTCGCATCCTCCCGGTAGGAAATCCTGTTTGATTTCACATACGCATCGATCTCACCACGTGTGGTATCGAGCAGCGGGCGCAGGATGGTGAGCTCCTTGCCCTCTACCTCGTGTAGCGCTGAGAATCTCATCCCCCTCAGCCCCTGGGAGCCGCGCAGCAGATTGAACAAAATCGTCTCCGCCTGGTCATCGGCGTGGTGGGCGAGCAATACCCGTGGGCAGCGGAACTGACGTGCACAGTGGGCAAAAAACCTGTGCCGTGCATTGCGGGCGGCCAGCTCCATGGATTCTCCTCCTTGTTTCATCAGCTTGTTGACATCCTCCTTGGCGATCTCGCAGGGAAGCTCGTGCTTCTTGGCGAGCCTGCGCACAAGTGCTGCGTCCTTGCTGCTCTCGCTTCCGCGCAGCATGTGGTTGAGGTGGCAGAGCACCAGATTGCGGTAGCCGGCCTCGAGCAGGAGGTGCAGCAATGCCACCGAGTCCCTGCCTCCGGAAATGCCCAGAAGATAGCGGCGTTTGCGCGATTGTCGCAGGAACTCAGGATGGAGGGAAATACTCACCGGGCATCAAGCTAGGAAAGCAATGCGCGTTTGTCGAGCCGTCCGCATCATTACCATGGGGCGGCACACTTGGACTTGCCACAAGGCATTTCTATGATACATCATTGCTCGCATCTTCCGCATGGATCCAGGCCGCTGTAGCTCAGGGGTAGAGCAATTCACTCGTAATGAATAGGTCGCCGGTTCAATTCCGGCCAGCGGCTCCATCAGCCTCAGTTGTATGTCAGCAAGCTTTATGCTTGAGGCATGATGAGGGACTAACGTAGGTATTGTCATCGTTATGAAGCTCCTGTCCGCGCTACTGATTGCAGCATTCATAGTCCTTGTGTCAGGGTGTGCGTCTCACCGCCCGCCGCGGGGGGCTACGCCCCAAAAGCATTGGATGGTCGTTACCGGCTATTGCGAGTGTAAAAAATGCTGTGGCTGGGAGCGTAACTGGTATGGCCGCCCTGTCTATGCCTATGGATCACTCAAGGGTAAGCGCAAAAAGGTTGGCTACACCGCGACGGGGGTTAAGGCCGGTAAAGGCACCATCGCTGCAGATCCCAAATACTACCCTATGGGCACAACCATGCACATCAAGGGATATGGTTATGGCACGGTGCAGGATGTGGGGGGAGCCATCAAGGGAGCCCATATCGATCTCTTTTTCAAATCGCACAAAGAGGCTCTGCGCTGGGGAAGAAAAAAAATGATGGTCACCGTCTGGCGATAGTCAGCGGATTACGTTAAGAGGGAGCTGCTTCTCTTCCTGGGCCTGTGGGGCCTTAGGAACAATACGTGCGCAGTGTATGCCAAGATAGGGGTAGATCCCTCGCTTTTGATGGCATAGGGTGGGGTGACTATGGAACTGGATGCACAGGAATTTGGAGAGGTGTTTCTGTTTGTGCTGAAACTCGTTTGGATGGTACTGGTTGTCCTCATGCCAACCGGCGGCCTTTGAGCCAGATTCATCCGCTCCTGAGTGCATTTGTGACAATATTTGCACAAAAATGGCTAAGATATGCGTTGTTAGCACCGTATGAAGTGTTAGCCTAACTTCGTTGGCACGACATGTGCTTTTCCTCCTCACAAAATGTATAATCTGCTCAATATATCAGGCGTAATGGCTCTTACGGCCATCATGTGGTATCTGCTGATACGTCTGCTCTTCCTGATCTTCTAACCTGGCAGGTTAGGGGAGAACAATATCACCAGCCTAAGCAGTATGGGATGGTGAGGCGCTAGCGAGTTGGTATGGATCAAGCACGCCCTCCGTTGTGCCCGCCCTGTCTCCTCCGATTTACCAATTATCCCGGAGGATTTTCCACTCTGATTGGCGTGGGCCGCAGCGGCTGTAATAGGCCTCCGCCCCGATGGAATGGAACCTGTTGCGAGGGCCGCTGAGCTCCCGGCCGTATTTGGCGGCCATCCAGCCCTCCTCCATGGAGCGCTTCACAATAGAGAGCGTGAGCGCTCTTCTCTGCTTCCATTTTTTGAGCAGCGCCATCTCGTCCCTGGGGGCGCGGTTGACAAACATCCAGCCGAGGCGCAGGTCCATCGAGTGGATGGATTTCCTCAGCGCACGGAGGTAGCGGAACTCACGCCTCTCTGAATATCCGATCAAATTGCGCACATTGAGAGCGCATTCCTCATGCTCCTGCCTGCTCATCACCGATGGAGCGCACTCGCAGGGAGTATCTTCATCCTGGGTCAGATTTGGAGCATCAGAGGTCATCAAATTACGCAGAGTAGCATAGGGACAAACTTCCGGCCTATCAATGATAAAGATATCCTAAATACGAGGGGTGCCGCATTTCATCATGCTGGGGGTCTTTTCCAGATTGTCATTGGCCACGGGTATGCGAGTCTCTGGCATCGATCTGACCCTTATCCTGATATCCGCGGTTTCCTTCATTTTCTTTGGGGGCGGATGCTTTGTGTCGAGCTACTTGCAGGATGAGTATGAGCGCTACGGCATAGGTAAACTCAGGGCTCTCATCGGTGTCCTGCAGTTACTCGGCTCGGCCGGGCTTCTGGTGGGGCTGCACACAGCATGGATCGGCCAGTTCTCCGCCGGGGGGCTGGCATTGATGATGCTCTGCGGGGTAGGGGTGCGCATCAAGATCAGGGACACCTGGCTGCAGACCATGCCAGCATTCGCCTACATGGTGCTCAATGCCTACATCGCCCTCGCCGCCTATTGAGGGGCGGATCGAAGGCTCAGACTTGGCTGAGTGCGGCGATGGCAACAGCCATGACCAGCATGAGAAGCGATGGCACGGCTTTTTGAAACGGGTCCTTCACCTTCACATGCATCGCAAAAGCACCGATCATCAGTACCGTGAGTAGAGCAGCAGCAGGCAAGACCAGGGTAGGGACCCAGATGCCGGCGAGCAGTGCGATGGCAATGAGGATCTTCAGCCCGCCCACCACATACATCATCGCAGGTGGCAGTCCATATGCTGCAAACTCCTCCCGGATCGACTTGGCATCCCCGCCCCGGTAAGCGGTTTCCTTGCCGGCCCGGATCAGCCAGACATTGAGCAGGCCGAGGGCGACGATCACTTGAAGAGCCGTTTGTAAAATATCCATACCAAGCCTTGTAGCGCAAAATTCATGCCAAGACAAACAACTCCTTGAGAGATTGTCACCCGGACCCCGGGGTCCCTCTGCGAAACGACGGGAATCCCTTCAGCTCTCGCTCAGATATCGACCAGCCGGGCTGCCCACCGCTCCACATTCTCCGGCTGGGAAAGGGCCGTCAGGGCACCCACCACCGCACCACGGTGGCAGCTGTCACCACCTACCTTCGCGTTGGCCGTAATGGCCGCATCAAAGTCATCATGGTATTTCCACGCGAGGTAGAGTGCGGCGGGGAAGGCCTGGTCAATGTAGCAGGCCGTGCTGATCTTCTGCCCGACAATGACCCGGTCCTCCTGGCGCGTCCATCCGGTCGCCTTCTTGGTGGAAAACCAGTCACCCGCAGAGTGCTTCACCGCCTCAGGCAGGGGCACGCCCTCTGAGAGATCCAGCATCAGCCGCGCCAGACAGTCCGCCGCGCGCAGCACATTGCTGTGGCGGTGGGTCAGAGCCACATGGCTCTTCACGGCCTGCCTGATCTCCTCCCGCTCATTACCCAGTGACTGGAGGGCTGCGACCAGAGCGGGGACTGTCGCCAGGCCGCCGATGTGCTCGTCCTTGATGCCACACTTGCGCGGCTCCTTTCCCTGGGCGTAACGGGTGAAAAACCCCCGGTGGTATTCCTCCAGGTAAGTGTCGTGATGCCAGCCCGGCGTGAGCATCTTTTCAATATAGAGATCGAGCCATGCATCCTCCGAGTAGTGGCCGGCCCCGGTGACCTGAGCGTAGAGCAGCCTGGCGAGCTTGAAGTTCAGCGTGTTTTCCCCGGCCTGGAGATTCTGGTGGTAGTGGACATGACGCTGGCCCCAGAACGGCGCCTGGTCATGCAGGATCTCTCCCTTCTCATTGAGGGCGGTATACTCTGAGCGCCAGAGAATGCTATCCGGGTGCAGCTTGTGCGGAGTGCAGAAGTGGCCCAGATCCGGGTAGTCCCGGTCCATCGCCTCGCGGTTGTAATACCAGTGCACGGGCATCGCCAGCGCATCGGCTACGAGGGAGCCGTGGTAAGCGGGGATCAGAGACCGGGGCATGGGAGTTTTGAGTTTCCGCCCGCGAGGGCCAAATGATCAGCGCCAGGGAAACACGATGGTTTCACCGTCTTCGGCATAGATCTTGGAATCAATCCCGACGATCACGATGGCATCTGTGGGCACGTCCCCCGTATTGATGAACTGGTGCTGAACCTTGGCCGGAGCAATCAGGGTGCACGGGGCTTCAAAATCATAGGGCTCACCACCAATGATGAGCTGGCCCTTGCCTCTCAGCATGACGAAAATTTCCTCGCTGTCATGGGAATGCACGGGCGATCGCGAGCCTACAGCCACGCTCGTGCGCCAGGTTTCGAACTCGCGAGCGCCCTGGCTCTTGGTGGCAATGCCCACCAGGTCATTGCCCTGGTTGCTAAAGGTTCTCAAGCCTTGGTGCGGCACGACAGCAGCACGGGGAGGATGCGGTGGCGTGCAATTCGTCAAAACACTCAGCAATCCGATCAACACAGTGGACCAATAAACACGCTTCATGAAGTATCTCTTAGCAAAGCTTCCATCAGGAGTAAACATCAACCCCCGGGCATTTGAATTAGGAATTTTGAATTAGGAATTTGGAATGAGCCGACGTGGTCGGCTGTTCGAGTTATTAGTTCTAGTTCGAGTTAGCCACGGTGTGGCTTTCTTTGTTCTGCCGAAGGCACCCCGACAAGGTCGGTGGTTGGTTCTTTGTTCTTTGTTCTTTGTTCTTTGTTCTTGGTGGTTGGTTCTGCCGAAGGCACCCCGACAGCGTCGGTGGTTTGTTCTTAGTTAGCCACGGTGTGGCGTGCCAGGCGCTCCTTGGCGGCGTCTTGTAGAGGGTCCTCATCTCCCAGCATCCATTTCATGCAGCGCAGCATAAGCCTCGTAGCCGGCTGGATCAACCACGCGGGCAGGGTCTTGATACCGATCATCTCCTGGTGCTTCTCAGAGAGGGTCAGGTAGGCGGCCTGGAAGAGTAGCTTGTAGACGAGCCTGGCGGGGAAGGGCAGGGGGGCCTTGTAGATCCATTGGATCACGTCCCTGGTGTCCTCAGAAACCGTGAGCTCATTCTCAAAGTGCAGCATGGCCTCCTGTAGCTCACGTTCCGTGGTGGGTGCTTCCTTGAGCCCCAGAGGCTTCACAGATTCACCCCAGAGCCTGACATAGGCATCGGCTCCGCCGGGAATCGGTGTCGATGAATACGCCTGATGCGTTTTTAAAAAGGACTCCATGAAAGCGATGTGCACCCAGAGCAAGAGATCCTGGTGGTAGGCACTGTAGGACTTGGTATCAGAGCGCGCATCCGTGTAGCTGCCCTTCACCTTCTTATGCATCGCCTTGATGCGCTCCGCTTCTTTCATCAGATGCTCCTTGGAGGCGAAGGTGGTCACGGTGAG
>CAYXEC010000074.1:0-9933 GCA_964463855.1 uncultured Verrucomicrobiales bacterium
ATATCGAGCGATTAAGGGCGGTCGCCTTGTCTGCGTGCGTGCTTGCCATGGCGGCTTGCAGCCCTGCCGTGAAGGTGCCCCCGGCAAGCGGGGCAGGAAGCGGAATCGGGCACATGCCTCTTAAGGCTGGAGACTTCAGCAAGATTCCGGAGGTGTCCCATGTGGTGGATGACATGCGTGAGGTGCTCAAGGCCAAAGTCGGCAACAATGAGGTCGTGGCCGTACTGCAGTGGCGGCCATATAACGGCCTTAAAGATGCCTACCAGACCGTTTGGTACGGTGATATGGGAACCCCTCCGCCCACCTATGTGGCGCAGTCCTTGATCATATCCATTGACGGCAGGGGGGTGATGGTGCCGGAGGCTAAAACGAGGTATTTGTGCTCCCAGTGGATGAATGACAATCCGAGGCTTGGGCTCTGTATGCGCGGCGAGGATCTTTGCGTGTTTGTCCGTCTGGGGGATGGCTCCCAAGCCTGGGTGGCTAGCTACATCGTGAACGCCCAGACCGGGGCACTGCTCTCTCATGAGGTTCAGGATGCCCGCTCTTTTCGAAAGGCTGTCAGGATACGTGAGTAATGCAGCGCCCACCGACGGACTTTGAGCAGCGTGTCTATGCGATGGTGCGGCGCATTCCCAAGGGGAAGGTGGTCACCTACAAGACCCTGGCGCAAGCACTCGGTTGTCGGTCCTGTCAAGCTGTCGGGCAGGCCTTGAAGAGAAACCCGCATGCTCCTGAAGTGCCCTGTCACCGTGTCATTAGGCAGAACCTGATGATGGGGGGCTACGCAGGAGCAACCCAGGGGGCCAAGCTCCGGCAGAAGCGCTCTTTACTCAGTGAGGAAGGAGTCGAGTTTGACTCATCGGGGCGATTACACAGCAAACAATCTGTGCTTCATCGTCTGGGGTGACAGGCCTGAATCTTATCGCAGGCCAACGGCCCTGCGAACGCGATCCAGTACTCTGGTGGATTCCGCGCGTGCTTTTTGCGCGCCCTGGGCGATGACCTCATTGACATAGTCGAGGTTGTTTTCCAGTGCTTCCCGTTTTTCCCTCACCGGAGTGAAGTATTCCCAGTAGGCCTCAAAAACGCGTTGCTTGAAGTCGCCATAGCCAAAGCCCCCAGCCTGATGATCGGCAATCATTTGTCCGAGTGCCTGCTCGTCAGCGAAGAGTTTGTAGAGGGCGATGATCGTGGAGCCGTCGGTGGGTTTTGGATCCTCCACGGGTGTAGAGTCCGTGACAATGCGCATGATGGTTTTGCGGATGGCTTTTTTGCCTCCGGCCAGTGGAATGGTGTTGTCGTAACTCTTGGACATCTTCTGACCATCGATTCCGGGCACGACAGCCGTGTGCTCGGCAATTTGAGCCTCGGGAATGGTGAGGGTGTTTTCGCCGAAGCGGTCGTTGATCTTGCCGGCAAGATCCCGGGTCATTTCAAGATGCTGCTTCTGATCCTTGCCGACCGGGACCAGTTCGGCGTCATAGAGCAGGATGTCCGCGGCCATCAAGGTGGGATAGGCGAAGAGTGCATGGCTCGGGGCCAGTCCTTTGGCAATCTTGTCCTTGTAGGAATGAGCACGCTCAAGCAATCCCATGGGACAGACGGTCGAGAGAATCCAGGCCAGCTCATTGACCTCCGGGATGTCTGATTGCCGGAAAATGGTGGCTTTGGCGGGATCAAGCCCACAAGCCAGAAGGTCAATGGCCAGGTCTTGAATATTGCTTCGCAGGGTATCCGCATCACTCATGCTGGTCATCGCGTGATAGTCAGCAATGAAATAGAAAGCCTCGCCCCGGTCCTGAAGCTGGACGGCGGGCTGCATGGCACCAAAGTAGTTACCGATGTGAAGTTTACCGCTTGGCTGAATCCCGGTGAGAATGCGCATGAGCTTGGGGTAGCTGTTTGCCGGCCATAGGTCAATAGCCATTGAATTTGGCGCTTACGCCCATTTACGGGCTTGCATCAGTATTTAGGATTGCTTAATAAAGCCTTCTCACTCCTTTTCCTTATTCGACGGAGCTTCTCCCCATGGATGAACTAGATTTTACAGGCGGCGATGATGCCGATGCTGCTGCGCATGAGCATCAGGATCTCGGCGGTATGTATGCCGACTACTTCCTTGATTACGCCAGCTACGTGATCATGGAGCGCGCAGTTCCACACCTTGCAGACGGTCTCAAGCCGGTTCAGCGCCGGATTCTACACTCCATGAGAGAGTTGGAAGATGGGCGCTACAACAAGGTGGCAAACGTGGTTGGCAACACCATGAAATATCATCCCCATGGCGATACCTCGATTGGAGACGCCATGGTGCAACTGGGGCAGAAAGAGCTGCTCATCGATACCCAGGGAAACTGGGGTAACGTATTGACCGGCGACAAGGCAGCAGCCCCGCGTTATATCGAGGCGCGATTGACCCCTCTTGCCCTGGAGGTGGCATTTAATCCCAAAACCACCGAATGGACTCGCAGCTATGACGGCCGCAACAAGGAACCCGTCACCTTGCCGCTCAAGTTTCCGCTTTTGCTTGCCCAGGGTGTTGAGGGTATCGCGGTGGGGCTCGCGTGTAAAATGCTGCCACATAATTTCATTGAACTACTTGAGGCAAGTATTGAAGCGCTGCGCAAAAACCCCTTCGAGCTGCTTCCGGACTTTGCCACAGGCGGCATCATGGATGCCAGTAACTATAACGATGGCTTGCGCGGGGGAAAACTGCGCATCCGGGCAAAGATTGAAATTGAAAAAAAGCGCACCTTGCGCATTACGGAAGTGCCCTACGGGGTGACCACCGGGGGGCTGATGGACAGCATTGTCGCAGCCAATGATAAGGGGAAAATCAAGGTTTCGCAGGTGGTCGACAACACCGCCGCGGAGGCGGATATCCTGGTGCATTTGCCGGCAGGCGCTGACCCCGAGGTCGCGCGCGACTCACTCTATGCGTTCACGGACTGCGAGGTGTCCATCTCTCCAAATGCCTGTGTCATCCATGAAGGCAAGCCGCGTTTCATGGGTGTGACCGAGATTCTCAAGCACTCCGCAAAGCAGACCAAGGAATTGCTCAAGATGGAACTCGAAATTCGCCTGGGAGAGCTCAACGAGAAATGGCACTTTTCCTCCCTGGAGAAAATATTTATCGAGAACCGCATCTACCGCGACATCGAGGAATGTGAAACCTGGGAGGCGGTTATCGCGGCCATCGACAAGGGGCTCAAGCCGCACAAGAAAAAGCTCAAGCGGGATGTCACCGAGGAAGACATTGTCCGGCTTACAGAAATCAAGATCAAGCGGATCTCCAAATACGACAGCTTCAAGGCGGACGAGCTTATCAACAAGCTTGAGGAAGACATTGACGAGGTGGATAAAAACCTTCGCAACCTTACCCGCTACGCCGTTGCGTATTATAAAAACCTGATCAAGAAATACGGCAAGGGCCGTGAGCGCCGCACGAAAATTGCCGGGTTTGAAGTGGTTGACCGAGTCCAGGTCGTCGCCGCCACCGAGACCCTCTATGTTAACCGTAAGGACGGCTTTGCTGGCTGGGGCCTGAAGAAGGACGAAGCGGTGGAAAAGTGCTCACGTATTGACGATATCATCGCATTTGATGGTGAGGGCAAGATGCGTGTCATCAAGGTTGCAGACAAGGCTTTCGTCGGGAAACGCATTCAGCACATTGCCGTGTTGCGTAAAGACGAGGAAAAGGTGTATTCCATGATTTACCGAGATGGGCGCCAGGGGGCCATTTTCGCGAAGCGTTTTAAAGTGGGGGGTATTACCCGGGACAAGGAGTATGATCTTACCAAGGGCACCAAAGGTACGCGGGTTCTTTATTTTGCCGTGCACGACAACGATGAGCAAAGTGCCGAGAATGTGGTGATGGTTCATCTCAAGCCGGCACCTCGTTTGCGAAGTTTGTCGCGCCTGTTTAGCTTTGGCGAGCTCGCGCTCAAGGGCCGCGCTGTCAAAGGCAATCTGGTGACCAAGCATGCTGTGGATCGCGTGGTGAGGGCGCCCAAAGAGGGCGGGGATCTCGAGCTCGAATAGGTGTTTTCCAGATAAAATACACGCCGGGGCTTGACTCCATGTTGGGGGCGCTGTATAGTGTTCATATGAACAAATTCACTCTTGATTATATCCTTACAGCAAGCGCAGGGCTCCGCCGGAGCATGAATCGCTTCATATCTTTGCTGCCATTTATCAGGCAGGGCCTGTTCGGCAGATCGAGACAGCAGAGCTATCGGCCCCAGTGGCAACAGCTCGAGCTGCCCCTTACACGTACACCCGTGAAACGCTGGAATCGATAGTAAGCCCGCTGGGTGGTGAAAGGCCCGTCCGAAACAAAGCAGGGCTGAACATGTCGCCTGCTCATTACAACATTGTTAGAAAAAAGGCGGCAGGCTAAATTTCTAACAAAAAGATTTTGACGGCATGCAAGCTGTTAGATATTGATTGGGCATGATTCGGATAATGCTCTCTCTTTATACGTTTTTTTGGATTTTTGCATCCAGTGCTTCTGCCAAAGAGTGGTTCATTTACGATCGCTGCGCGTTGGTGGATGGCGAGTACTATGACGGCGATAGTTTCTCAGTCAAACCACTCACTGGATACACTTACTTGTTCCGGCTCTACGGTGTGGACTGCCCGGAAACCGATGATCGTTTTGAGTCACGTCTTGTAGAACAGGGGAGGGATTTTGCAATGGAACCAGAGGACGTGATGAAGTGGGGCGAAAAGGCAGCCGCGTTCACGCACGCTTTTCTACAAAAGCCGTTCCGGGTTTATACGCAGAAAATCAAGGCAGACGGGGCCAGTGGCAAGTCACGTTATTATGCGATCGTTGTGAATGATGAGGGCAAGCGGCTCGGTGAGGCCCTGGTGAGCGCGGGGCTTGCACGTGCTCACGGGCTTGGAGCGGAATGGGATGAGCCCATGTGGGAGGGAAAGCTTGCGAAGTTTCCCCGCCGCATGACATCACGCCGCTATCTCAGCAGCTTGCGTGTCCTGGAAAAAAGGGCCAAGCGAGAGAAAGTGGGTATTTGGGGACGTAAGCTGCGCTGATCCCACAAATTCCCTGCAGCCGGAAACGCACAAAAAACCATGGTTTCAGGGGGGGCGACGAAACTACGTGGAGCATTGGGGTTTGATTTATTTTATTAAGCGTGCTTAACTGTCAACATGAGGCTGCCCGGTTTCACCCTTGCCTTGATGATTCTGTCTTCGGCTGCAGTACTGCTAAACTCCTGCTCCTCCCAGCTCAGGGCGAAGGAGAAGTATGTAGCGCATCGCTTTGATTACGGCCAAACGGCCTACATCAGCCCCAGCGGCAAGGCGGTGGCGCCACCGCGCGCGCCACGCCGCGTCAAGCGCATGATCGAGGCTGCCAACTCTCTGACGGGCAAGCCCTACATTTACGGAGGTGGTCACCGTAGCTTTTATGACAGGGGTTACGACTGTTCGGGTGCCGTGTCACATGTCTTGTACGCAGGCGGCAAATTAGACCGCCCGCTGGTATCGCAAAACTTCTTTGATTACGGCAAAAAAGGCTATGGCGACTGGGTAACCATCTATGTGCGCAAGGGCCATGTCTTCATGGTGATTGCCGGCCTGCGCTTTGACACCGGAGGCACTTGGAACTCGACGGGCCCGCGCTGGAAACCGGAGCGCCGGGGGGTGAAGGGCTATTACGTGCGTCACCCCAGAGGCCTTTGAAGTGCGAAATCCTTCTTGATTATCGCGCCTGAGTGCCTACATCTTCACGCCCACCGCGCGGCTACCGGCCTATTCAGGCCCTCGCACAGGCCGGCGCATGCAACGATCACCTCAACCCCGCCACTGCGGCGGACGTCACATGCCCAAGGTATTTATCAAGACATACGGATGACAAATGAACGAACGCGACTCCGAGCAGGTTGCCCGGATGTTCGTGGAGGGAGGTTACACGGTCACCCCGGAGGAAAAGGAGGCAGACGCCATCCTTGTGAACACTTGCAGTGTACGTGATCAGGCTGAGCAGAAGGCGCTGGGCAAGATGGGCATGATGGGGGTGCACAGGCAGCGCAAGCCACACGTTGTCTATGGGTACATGGGCTGCATGGCCCAGAGCCGGGGGTCGGAACTCTTTGAAAACATCCCGCACCTCGATGTCGTGGTGGGCACTCAGAAATACCACAAGGTTTTCGAATACGTGGATGGCATTCTCAAGCGGCGCATGGAGATGCGCATGGATGACCCCTCGCACTCACTGAGCGGGGAGAGCGTCTGCGATATTGAGGAGGAGAAAGACAGCCAGAACACCATCCGGGATCATGTTACCCAGGAGAACCAGGCGACTGCGTTTGTCTCCATTATGCAGGGCTGCAACATGCGCTGCTCATTTTGCATAGTTCCCGACACGCGGGGCAAGGAGCGCGGCCGCCCGATCAAAGACATTGTCGAGGAATGTAAACAACTCGTTGGTAAAGGGGTCAGGGAAGTGACGCTGCTTGGCCAGATCGTCAACCTTTATGGGCGGACAGAGTTTGAAAAGCTCGATGGCAAGTCGCCCTTTGTTCAACTATTGGAGGCGGTTCACGAGATTGATGGATTGGAGCGTATACGCTTCACTTCCCCACACCCTATAGGCTATCGCCAGGATCTGGTCGATGCTTTCACCTATCTGCCAAAACTTTGCAGCCATATTCATTTCCCCATGCAGTCGGGCTCGGACAGCATTCTGCGCCAAATGCGCCGGCCCTACAAGCACGCCAAGTTTGTCGAGATTTGTGAAAACATGAAAAAAGCGCGCCCCGATCTGGCGATCACCACAGACATTATCGTGGGGTTTCCGGGGGAGACCGAGGAGGACTTTCAGGCCACCGTGGACACGGTGCGCCAACTTGAGTTTGATAATGCCTTTGTTTTCCGCTACTCAAAACGGCGCAACACGCCGGCGGCAGAGATGCCCAACCAGATTGAGGAGCGCGTCAAGGAGGAGCGCAACCAGGCACTTCTGGCGGTGGTCAACGAGCTCTCGATACGCAAAAATCAGGCCTTGGTGGGAACCCGGCAGCAGGTTCTCTGCACCGGGCCCTCAAAGACGAACAAGGCTCGGCTGGCCGGCCGAACCCCGCAGAACAAGATCGTGATCTTTGAGGGGGACGCCCAGCGCATGACAGGTGAGATATTCGATGTTTTGATTGAGGAAAGCACCGGGTTCTCGCTCTATGGAACCCCTGTACTGTCATAGAAATAAGCCTTTTCACAATAGCAATTCGCCCTAGTATCCAAGCGCCTGCGCTATTGCCCATCAAAGCTCTTTTTATTTCCCGTCTTTTCCATGCACCCCTACGAAACGATTCCCCTCACCACAATAGGCTATATTCTCGCCGCGTGGCTCATAGGGCTGCATCTGTGGATGCTTTGCAAACCCCGGGAAAGCCGTGATTTCCTGATCAAATTGCCCCGGAACCGGGCAATTGCCCCATGGCTACTGGGGGCGGGAATGTTCTGGTTCTGGTTGTTGGTGGCGCCCGATGGCCTGGGCCCGTTGAGTAAGCTTCAGATGGATTTGGGAGAGTTTAATCAAGCCAAGAGGCTCATGCGCATCATTATTCCAATCGCGGCATTTGGGATGGTCACCTACGTGAAGGAATTTCTCGCGGTCCGAAGCATTGGACTATTGGCCCTTATGGCTGCAGCTCCGCTGCTATACGCCGCTTATCTTGAGCCGCCGGCCACCAGGCTTCTGGTGCCTCTTTATGCCTACGGACTTATCTTTGGTGGCCTGTTTTGGGTCGGCATGCCATACACCTTGCGGGACATGATCAGCTGGGTCACCAAAACGGAGGGGCGCTACCGCAACGCCGCGCTTACAGGGCTTGGCTACGGCGTGCTCGTGCTGATCTGTACCATGGTGTGGTGGTAGTAATTGCCGTACTGGCAAGGAAGGGCCGGGGGCGGCACCAAATTAGAATCATTCTAAATTTAAGCTTGCCCGCTGGAAAATCGGAGCTAGTTTCCCGTCTCCGGACTCCTCAGAAAGCGCCACCTCCCCGCGAAGAAGACTTTCAGCTTACCCCATGGAAAACAAACTCTCAGACGATCGTTACGCCAGTCATCCCAAGCTCAAGGGCTTGCGCATGACGCCCCAGCGTCGTGAAGTATACGATATACTGATGAGCCACCGCGATCATCCGACTGCGGCGGAAGTTTACGAGCGGGCCAAATCCAATATTCCGGGGATCTCCCTGGCCACTGTCTACAACTGTCTCGAGGCACTTGTGCAACATGGAGCGGTGCGACAGGTCCATTTTGAGCGTGAGTCTTCACGTTATTGTCCCAACCTGACCGCTCACGGGCATTTTCACGATGAAAAATCCGGAATGGTCATCGATGTGCCCCTCAAGAAGGGTGCCAGCCTCAGTGACCTGCTCGATCTCCCTGAGGGGGTTGAAGTCAACAACATCGAAATCACCCTGACCGGCAAGCTTTCCAATTAAACGATCCCTATAATTACCATCCCAATTACATTATGAGCCTAGTCATTAAAGACCTGCACGCGAACGTTGAGGACACCCCCATTCTCAAGGGAGTGAATCTTGAAATCCCCAAGGGCGAAGTCCACGCCATCATGGGTCCCAATGGATCCGGTAAATCCACTTTGTCCAAAGTCATCGCCGGACATGAGGACTATGAAGTTACTTCAGGCTCAGTAACCCTGGATGGAGAGAACATTCTTGATCTGGATGTCGACGAGCGCAGCCGCGAGGGTATCTTTCTGGCATTCCAGTATCCTGCTGAAGTTCCCGGAGTCTCAAATGCCAACTTCATAAGGGCCGCCCTTCAAGCCCGTTTGCCTGAGGGCGAGGAGATAGATGCGGTTGCTTATTACAAAGACCTTTACTCCAAAATGGATGTTCTGGAAATGGACCGCAAATTCACTGCCCGGGCTGTGAACGAGGGTTTCTCAGGAGGGGAGAAAAAGCGCAACGAGATCCTGCAAATGATGATGCTTGAGCCCAAGTATTGCATTCTCGATGAGACAGATTCGGGCCTCGATATTGACGCGCTCAAAATCGTGGCCAAGGGGGTGAATGCGATGCGCTCTCCTGAGCGGGGCTTTCTTGTCATTACTCATTACCAGCGTTTACTCGATTACATCGAGCCCGATTATGTGCACGTGATGTCGGATGGCCAGATCGTCAAAACCGGAGGCAAGGAGTTGGCACTTGAGCTGGAAGAAAGCGGTTACGATTTTCTGAAGGACGATAGCCTGGCAAACGCCTAACAATATTTAACATGAGTGCAGAAGCTACCATCGACCAAAAAACCCAAAATGCGATCGATATCGACCGTGCCAAGGGGGACTTTCATTTTCCCGAGAAGCACAAGTATGATGCTGGGGTCGGCTTGTCCACCGATACGATTAACTACATCAGTGACGTCAAGGACGACCCTGACTGGGTGCGTGCATTTCGCCTCAAGGCTTACGAAACATTTCTCAGCAAGCCGATGCCCACTCATTGGGCCACCAAGGATCTGGAGAATATCCACTTTGATGAAATCCGCTATTACCTCGCCGACGGTCAGCAGCCGATGCGTAGTTGGGATGATGTACCGGCCGAGGTGCTTGAGACGTTTGAACGCCTCGGAGTGCCCGAGCAAGAGCGCGCATTTCTTGCCGGCGTGGAAGCCCAGTATGACTCAGAAACCGCGTACTCGAGTGTTAAGGAAGAACTCGAAAAAGATGGTGTTATTTTTGTGAACTCAACTGAAGGCCTTAAGGAACATGAAGAGGTTTTCCGGCCATGGTTCGGTAAGGTGATCCCCACCGGAGACAATAAATTTTCAGCGCTTAACAGTGCCGTGTTCTCTGGCGGCTCATTCATCTACATCCCTAAGGGGCTTAAGGTGAAGCACCCGCTGCAGGCATACTTCCGAATCAACTCTGAGAAC
>CAYXEC010000075.1:0-9712 GCA_964463855.1 uncultured Verrucomicrobiales bacterium
TCCGCTCAGCGGTGAGCGTGGACCCGTTTTCATTGAGGAAGAGGGATTGCCGGTGCCCTGTGCGGGATGCATTGAGGAAAAAGGTGATGTCGTCCGATGACAGGGTCCAATCCGGCAAGCCGATGTTTTGATGTGCCCTGAGCCGATGCACTTGAGCCGGCTCCAGAGAGCTTCCGCTGATCCAAATAGGACGATCACCGCAATTGCGAATGAGGGTAATATCCTGCGAACGGTAGGCATGGAATGAGTATCCAGCCAAACTATCAGGCAATATGACATCAGCATTCTGATGAGCCGAGAACGATATCTTCTCAAAGGGCAGGGGCGCAGGCTGGTCCTCGTCATTCATTTCTGCAAGGATGGCCTTGCTTACCGTCGCAGCACCGAGGCCCTGCATGACTTGGGTGAAGGCGTTTTGTCCACGGAAGGCCGAGCTGGAAACAATAACGAGCAAGTAAAGTTGCAGGCCGAGTGAGACGGTTTCAGCCTCGTTGAGTTCTTTGCTCAGGGAGCGCGCCAGCTCCGCCGGAGATTGCGGCTTCTCGAGAGCACGGTGGAGGCGGCGTGCCAGCCAGCGATGGTCAGCTTCGGGAAAAGCGTGGCGCAACAGATCAAGGGCCACTTCTGCCTCGGCACGGTCAACCCGGTTGTCGAGCGATAGAAAGGAAGCAAACACGTCCACCAGCGTGCCCGCATATCTGATGCCGCTTGGTGCCGCCGGCCTGATTCTTCTGAAGCCGGGCATACGCTCTATCCATCCACGGAGCCTGACATGCGGGCGCCGTGGGCCGGGTTGATGATCAGATGCTGCTGCCACAGGCAGTATGTTAATGACAAACGGCTAATTAACAAGCTCCCGTGCAGGAAAGGGGCAGGCTAAGTTGAGCATGAGAATGAGCAATCTGGAATATGGTCATGTATGCTGGCCCGGGCGGCAAAAAACAGAATATATGTCGGAAATTAAGCGTTTCCTTTTTTCAATACCACGCTAAATTGGTAGCATCCACGCCCCAGCGGCACAGCAATCATCACCCAACCATCCTTATGTCCCAGCAATCACCACCCGAACCTCCGCCATCTGGATCAGGTAAAGGCACAGGCCAGAATCCGTCAAACGGGGGAGTCAACTGGCGTGTTCTCGTGCTGATGATGATTGCCACGGGCATTTTTTTCATGGCTTGGCAATCCAGTGGTTTTGGCAAGCCTGAGCGCCTCACATACCCCCAGTTCAGGGATTACGTGGATTCGGGCAAAATTATCACCAACCAGGACTTGCCCAACAAGAGTGAGGGCAAATTCCCCGATTCACGCTTCAAGCTCAAAAAATCCGGCGAGTCGGCTGCAGTTCCCAGAATCTCCGGCTTTTTCTACAAAGTCGACCCATGGATAGAGGATAAGAAAGACGCACCGCAGAAGCAGTTCCGCATTCCTGTCATTCCCCAGTTCCACGATGATGAGGTCAAATCCATTCTGGCGCGTCACTCGATTCCTCTCCATGTCGTTCCCGAGCTGCCCAGCCAGGAGAGTGGGGAGTTATGTACCTTGGCGGATCTGCGCAGAATGCTGGCCAGAGGCGAGGTTCTACAGGCGGCAGACCGCCCTGAAACAGCCTTTCAGATTCTTTCCGTCGATGGCTCCGACAACCAGTGCATCGTTGGTACGCGCTATGTATTTGCTGATGCTCCCGCTGCGACCAGGGACGAAGATCTTGCCCCCTTCGAGCTGGATATCAATTACATGGAGTTAACTGATTCCGAACTGGCGTTTATCAATGATCTGGCACCCTTCCAGCCTGATTCTGGAATGATGAAAATGTTCATGATCCAGATTTTCCCGATTTTTCTCATCATTCTCATTATCTTTTTCCTGTTCCGTCACCAGATGAAGTCTGCCGGCCGCGGGGCGATGAGCTTTGGCAAGTCAAAGGCGCGTCTGCTCACCATGGATAAAAACAGGGTGACCTTCAAGGATGTGGCAGGCATTGAAGAAGCCAAGGATGAACTTGTGGAGGTGGTCGAATACTTACGTGACCCGAAGAAATTCCAGAAGCTCGGTGGCAACTTGCCCAAGGGGTTGCTCATGGTCGGTCCTCCCGGTACTGGCAAGACCCTGCTTGCCCGCGCCATTGCCGGGGAGGCAGACGTGCCGTTTTTCTCAATCTCTGGCTCCGATTTCGTCGAAATGTTTGTCGGTGTGGGAGCGAGCCGCGTGCGTGACATGTTTGAGCAAGGCCAAAAGAATTCACCTTGCCTTATTTTCATTGATGAGATCGATGCTGTGGGCCGGCATCGAGGCCATGGAATGGGCGGAGGGCACGATGAGCGGGAGCAGACACTGAATGCCTTGCTTGTCGAAATGGACGGTTTTGATACCCGTACGGGAGTCATCATTATTGCCGCCACCAACAGACCGGATGTTTTGGATCCTGCCCTCCTGCGACCAGGACGCTTTGACCGGCAGGTCACCGTTGGCCTTCCCGACGTCAATGGGCGTGAGGAGATTCTGAAAGTTCATGTGAAAAAGATCAAAGTTGATCCGGATGCTGACCTGAATATTATCGCGCGCGGAACGCCCGGATTCTCTGGCGCAGAACTTGCCAATTTGATCAACGAAGCGGCTCTTTTGGCAGCTCGAAAAGGCCTCTCCGAGGTGACGCTTGCTGAGATGGAGGAGGCACGTGACAAAGTCAGATGGGGGCGCGAGCGCCGCAGTCTGGCACTCAGTGAGAAGGAAAAAGAGAACACAGCCTATCACGAGGCCGGACATGCCATTCTCAATGAGTTGCTTGAGAACACCGATCCACTGCACAAGGTGACGATCATTCCACGGGGTCCATCACTTGGTTCCACCATGTTTTTGCCCGAAGAGGATAAGTTCACCTATCGCCAGAAGGAGCTCATGGATCAGCTCTGTGTTGCCATGGGTGGCCGGGTGGCGGAGGAACTTACCTTTGGCAATGTGACCAATGGCGCGGTCGGAGATATACGCATGGCGACCAATATTGCCCGCAAGATGGTTTGTGAATGGGGGATGAGTGAGGATCTTGGCATGGTGGAGTATGGCGATGGTGACGGAGAGGTTTTTCTGGCCCGCGACTTTGCAAAATCCAAGAACTACTCCGAGGAAACCGCTCGTAAGATTGATGCCGAAATCAAGAGGCTCATTGACGATTCATATGCCCTCGCTAAAAAGTTGCTTTCTGAGCACAGTGATAAGCTTAAACTGCTCGCCGAGGCTCTGTTGGAATATGAGACACTCGATGCTGAACAGGTGAGTGATCTTTTGCAGCACGGGGAGATGAAAAATCCTCCCAGCCCTCCCAGTCAACAGATTATCCCTGGCAATCAGGCGGATGAAGGAATTCCCAAGAAAGCTGTCTCTGAGCCATCATCCGGTGATGACGATCCGCTCGCTGGTGAAGCCGTTGGAGCCCCGGCCTAAGGAATTCTGGCTGCAGCCCCGGTATAGCTTGTCTCCCGACGATATAGCTCGGGACACCGGCGATATCATACTGGATAATTTGAATGAATAGCTCGGTATGCGGGCCTTGGGAACCTGGGGTCACGGGCATTTGTTTGTAATGCCGGCTCATCATTCAAAGATCCGGCAATGTGGCTGGTGGCCGGAGCTTGGTAGAAGAATGTAATAAAAAAGGAGCAGGCCTGAGCGTGCTCCTTGTTGCATTTGTTGCTGAGGAAAATCAAAACCTATGCGGCTATGCCCTGCGACGCCTGACAAGAGAGGCCAAGGCTCCCAAGGATAGCAGTAACACGCTGGAAGGTTCTGGAATGATGTCGGCAGCACCCGCATCGACCCCCCACTCATCATTGCCAGCTTCAGCGTTCTCATATTCCACGTAAAAATGCACATAGGTGTTGGTCCAGTTCTCGTCCGTAGCGCTCGCGAATGCTTCCACCGGTATGTAGAGACCCATGTCCCAGTAGTTGGATCCAGTGGATGTCGTATTGACCCTGACGGTCTGGTCGCCATTGCCGGCGAGATCAAGATCATATATTTTCACCGCATTCGCCGTGATGTCAGTGTAACTACTGTAGTTGGCAGTGTCGGAGATGTAGATCTGCAGGGCGATGATGTCGATCGCGTCGTTGGAAGCTTCGTTTGGATCAAACAAGAACACGTAGGAGTTGTTCGCCTCCAGAACGGGAACGTCATTGAGATCCAGGGTATAATCGACATTGGGGCCATTTTCTGCCTGGATCATATTGTCATATTCGTGCACTTCATTGTTCACATCATTGATGGTTCCTGTTGCGGTAACCTGCCCATTACTCTGGGTGGTGGAGTTCCAACCCGCCTGGAATCCGGCGATGTTGGGCGTAATGTTTTCACCAATTTTAAGGAAACGTTGTTCTCCTGAGCCGGTAACACTGACAGAGTTTTTGTAGAAACCTTCAAAATAGGTATCGTAGCTGCCAACGGAGGTCGTACCACCGAATTCGTAACTGCCATCGTTAATGTCCAGTATACTGACTCCCTGTGCGGATGTAATAGCCAGCATGCTTGAGGCAATGATAGCCGCAGCGGAGGTTTTGGGGGATGCTTGAAAGCATGGAATTTGTAAGGGGGTGAGTTTCATGATGGGTGCATTTTGCAAAAATTCACCCCGACAAACAATAATACTTTTTATACTTAAAATAACGTATCACTAATATATAAATATAATTTAAATATAAATATAACCAAAATATACAGCCTTAAATCTATGTTTTGTGAGTAATTTATAAATATTTATAATACGCAGATGCCCCCAAAACGGTGAGCTAAGCACCCGAGAACCAAGCGCGAACATCGCAATAAGTAGATACTTTTTTTGCGAAATTTAATTAAGATTGCTTAAAAATAATGCGGTCTGATAACTACATGTTCCCAGTTGGTAGTTACAGAGCTTGAGTGAGAGGCTTATTCTTCCGTCTCATCAACAATCATGGCCTTGGGCGGCGGGCTCGTTTCTTCATCTCTCAGGCTGCTTGCCTCCGGCTCCTGCATGGTCTCTGTAGAGGACGTAGAATCTTCTCTTGGGGCATTGCCGTAACTAAATCCAGCGAAAGCTTCACTCGAATTCCAATGTCTGCTGGTTCCATAAAGTGCATGGTCGGGAAAGAGTGGATCGAAAATAGGGAGTGCCTCAGCTGGCTCGGATGTTTCCAGCCCGGATCCCGATGAACGGGCAGGGTCTTTCAAGTTCCCCAGCGCCTGAGCATTGGCTGCGTCGACGGGGTTTTCCATGGCTTTGGAAGGGCCCGCTCCGTCTGGCAGGTATTTAAGATAGGCAACGACACCAATGACAATGGTCATGGCGATCACAAACAGGATACCAACGGGAAGGGATATGATATTGCTCGCCCATTGCCACAGAGCTAATTGTCCAGCTCCGCCGCGTTTTCTATGGCGGGCTTTCGATGCCTTCTCGCCGTTTTTTTTGATGCGCTCCTGATTGCTTTGCAGATAGCTGTGATTGCTGGTGTTGATCAGTACGTCATTTGGTTTGAGCGCTTCGATAGACTCCCGGGCATTGACCCCTAGAAATTCGCTATACAATATCAGAAAGCTACGGGCGTAGGAGGATGGGATCGATGAGTAATCATCGTTTTCAAGTGCGATCAGGGTGGCTGCGGTGATGCGGGTGGTTTTTACGACATCGGCATGAGTCAGGTTTTTGTTTTCCCGGGCCTTGCGTAACTGGGCGCCGATGTCGATTTGCTCATTCATATTGTTATTTGGTGATTCCATGTTGAGAACGATGTCAAATGAATCCGGAATGCATCGAGACGCTAGGGTGATATTTGAGTTAGCTCAAGTGTGGATACCGATGTTTGAGCTAAAAATCATGCTGAAAGCTCTTTGAGACATCTGGAAACGGCAAAGAGCCCAAAAGTGGCAGTGATATGGGTAATGCTCCCGTATCCGGAAACGCAATTGAGCTTGCTTGGTTTGCCCTCATTGCTTGACGGTTTTTGTGCGCTGACTTCACCGTCACACTGCTCGAAAACTGGAGATTCGGTGGAAAAAACACATTCGATGCCAAAGCGTCTGGCTTTTATTTTTTTTGCCGGGTCTGCGCCCGGCGGGAATCCATATTGGCTGCGCAAGTTTTTACGCACCTTGTTGAGGAGACTGTCATTGTAACAGCGGGAGAGATCATCAATCAGGATTTGGGAAGGGTCCCGCAAGCCGCCTGCACCTCCACAGGTGATGAGTGGAATGCTCCGCTGCTTGCATGAGGCCACCAAAAGGGATTTGGACTTTGCGTGATCAATGGCATCAATGAGGTAATCATAGCCAGCCTCAAGCATCTCTTCGGCGTTATTTTCGCCAAAGAAGGTTTCCTTGCACACGACCCTGCAATCAGGATTGATGGCTTGAACACGGCTTGCCATCGCGGCGGTTTTTTGACGGCCAATTTCGCCCTCCATGGCGTGGAGTTGACGATTGATATTGCTGACACATATCTCATCGAGATCGATCATGGTGATCCTGCCGACCCCAGATCTTGCCAGGGCCTCAACGCACCAGGACCCCACACCTCCAATGCCAACAACGCAGACATGCGCGCGCTGGAATTTTTCCATCCCACTCTTGCCATAAAGACGCTGAATACCACCAAATCTTTCCATGTGAATTTATCCGCTGATTGCGGTCATGATTTGATGAGACCTTGCTGGGTGGCCAAATAGAGGCAAGCGTGAATTTTGAGATCCACCATTAAGCCGTTCTCCTGCTGCTGGATTAGCCAGGCATCAAGCTCAGTGAGCAGCACCCGGTGGACGACGATGTCCTCTTGATGGGTGCCTCCTCCCTCGTGTTCCCGGGTGAGTCCGGTGGCCACGAACAGGCTGACCATCTCAGTGGTCATGCCTGCAGAGGTGGGGCTGGTCATTAGTGGCTCAACTCTGGCTGCCCGGTAGCCGGTCTCCTCGAGCAGCTCACGGGCTGCCGTCTCAGCGAGGGACTCGCCGCAAAAATCATCCTCGTCTCCTGCGATGCCAGCGGGGATTTCGATGACGCGTTTTGCAACAGGGATGCGGAATTGTTCCACGAGTATGATTTCCCCGTGATCAGTGAGGGGTAGAACCCCAACGGCCCCCGTGCTATTGGTTCTGGCGGCATATTCCCAGTGACCACTTGCATAGAGCCCGAGAAAAGCTCCTTCGCCAAGTGTCCTGATATCCTTGGGTTTTGGCTCCATGCCTGACACAGGTGGGGAAAATTTATTCGGCTTCCGGTCTGGTGTCTCTGGTGAGAAGCTCCTCCAAGGCCGTGGCTGCTGGTTTTTTCTCGTAGAGAATTTGGTAGACAGCATCAATGAGCGGGATGCGCACACCTGCCTTGTGTCCTGCATCATAGATCGATTTTGTATTGGGCACCCCCTCGGCAACCATGCCCAGATTGGCGATGATGTCATCGAGTTGACCGCCTTTGCCGAGCGCCTTGCCTACACGGTTGTTGCGAGAATGGGGGGAATAACAAGTCGCCATCAGATCACCTACACCGGACAAGCCGATGAAGGTCTCCATTTGGCCGCCAAGGGCAGTGCCCAGACGGGTCATCTCCGCAAGGCCCCGGGTTACAAGGGCTGCGATGGCATTGTCTCCGAGGCCGATTCCATCGGCAATACCTGCGGCAATGCTGAATACATTTTTAATCGCACCACCCAGCTCGATGCCGGCTATGTCGTC
This sequence comes from uncultured Verrucomicrobiales bacterium, assembly GCA_964463855.1. Classification (GTDB taxonomy): domain Bacteria; phylum Verrucomicrobiota; class Verrucomicrobiia; order Verrucomicrobiales; family Akkermansiaceae; genus Oceaniferula. Next base: position 7,698 of record CAYXEC010000075.1, read on the forward strand.
ACTCGTATAACAACGGAAAAAGTTGCAGTTGAAAACCTCCTGCAGCTGCTCGCGCAGTTCCTTGTCTTTCGCGCCAATGACGGCGCAAGTTGCCAGGTTGCGTGAGACTTCCTCGGCATGGTTGGGGCCGGAGAGAACGGCCAGAGGGTTCTCTGGCAAGTTGCGGTGGATGATTTGGCTCATGCGTTCCCCATCACTTGAAATCCCCTTGGCGCAGGAAACCAGTATGGCCTCCTTGGGTAAGCCTATACTGGCAAGCTGCCGGGATGTGGATTCTGTTGCGGAGGTGGGTACGACAAAGAGGATGAGCGGATATTGCCTGGCGCGTTCCATGTCTGTGGTGGCAACAATATTGGGTGCCAGATCCAAATTGGGTATGTAGTGATGGTTCGAGTGCTGATGATTAATCTCATCGACCGTTTTCTGGTTTCTACCGATGAGGCAAACTTCATTCAGCTTGTTGGCCAGCAGGCAGGCAAGGGCGGTGCCCCAGGAACCGGTTCCAAGAATGGCTGCGCGATTGATCATTGTTTCTTTTTGGAGAATTGGTGTTCTGTGCCGTCTAAGAGAGCCCTGATGTTGGACCGGTGCCTCCACACAGCCAAGAGGGAGATCACAATGCAAAATACAAACAGTGGTTTGTTCCAAGTGCCGTCTGCCAGTTTGTCGTGATACCACGAGCCAAGAATCATCAGAACGGGCAAGCACAGGGCGGTGCCCATACTGGCAACGGACACGTACTTGGTGCTATAGTAGAGAACGACCCAGACACCGATGAGAATGAGAATCGCCACCGGCATCAGAGCAATGAGAGCGCCACCTGAAGTTGCAATGCCCTTGCCTCCCTTGAAGCCGATCCAAGGTGAATAATTGTGACCCAGAATCGTGGCGAGTGCTGTCAGAATATGAAGAATCTGAGCCTTGTTCTGATCCACCTCGATTGCGTAGTCATCGAGCGCGTGCAGTGTCATGGGATTGTTTGCACCAGCATAGGTGATGAAGCTGATTCCCAGAATCGTTGGAACGAGCCCTTTGAGAAGATCAAGGATGAGGCAGGCGATGCCATAGGGCTTGCCTACAACGCGCAGAACATTGGTTGCTCCAATATTGCCTGAACCATGTTCTCGGATGTTGATCCCCTTGGCTCTGGCAATGATCAGACCAAAGGGGATGGAGCCTGCAAGAAAGGCGATGACGGGAGGAATCCAGAGCGGCATGGGAATTCTGAAGTTGGAGAATTGGTCGTCATGGTAATTTGAGAATCCGAAAATCCAATGGAATATTTGAGATAATGAGACACTGTAATTGGAGTGTCTCCACAGGCGGAGCGGGACCCGCGGGCCAAGTATGCAGCAAAGCTCAATTCCGATGAGCTCATTCAGGATGCATGGCGTCCAGAGCCCTAGAGCCCACGGCGCGTCGCCTTTGCCGGCTCCCTGAATTCAAGATAAGTGATGCCCGTGACCTTGTTGGTCCCGGGCTCGTAGGTTTCAACATTCATTTTCTTGAGTGTCTGGATCTTGTCCACGGTCATTAACTCGGTAACGTGGAAGCGTTTGAGCAGTTTTCCGGCGGCATCGTATCCGGCAACCTGCATCAGGGCTCCATACTTTTTGTGTATCCAGACATAGACAAGTTTGTAGCGACCGTCATCGCCGGGATTAACCAGCCGCAGCTTGTAGCATGGCTGCATTTTGATTTTATCCTCTCCCTCCACGGCAGCATCCTTCCAGTAGAGGAATCTCAGGGAAAGGTCTTCATAGGTGACGTCGCTCTCAATAATGGCATCACTGATTTTGTCTTTGGGAAAAGGTTTGGCTTTGCCCTGCTCGGTCTCATAGAGCTTCGCGTTGCCATCCTTGAGTTGCATATGAAAGCCGCTCCAGGTGTTGTTGGAATGAAACTGAAAAGTGATGTCTTCCCCGCGCAAGTGAAGCGAGAGCGGTGTGCGCTTGCCGTCCTTGCGGATGTAGCCGTCCAGCTTACCATGCTGCAGAGTCGTGGAGAGTCGCACG
>CAYXEC010000076.1:0-9649 GCA_964463855.1 uncultured Verrucomicrobiales bacterium
TCTGACGACGATTTTTCGCCCTCCGAGCGGGCGACCGAAGGGAGTACAAGCGGGTTATCGGAGCGGGCGACCGAAGGGAGTGCAAGCGGGTTATCGGAGCGGGCGACCGAAGGGAGTGCAAGCGGGCCAGAAGACCGGTCGCGTTGGAATACCGGATTGCCGGTGTCGAAGATGAGTTTCAGCCCGGGCACCTCGTCGATGAGGCGCAGGGTATGGCTGCTTGAGAAGCCGCCCCAGTTCATGCAGTTCTCGTGAGCGGTGATCAGGCCGGCGTCGCTGAAGCGGGTGGTGATCTCGCGCAGGCGGCGGAAGCGTTCCTGCTCGTGCTGGTCCTCACCCCATGGCTCCTGCGCGTAGGACATGACGCGCACAATTTGCGTGCCGAGGCGTTGCATACGTGGAATGCAGCGCTCGACTTCACCGAGGGTCACTTCAAAGTCACTGTCGATGCTTTTGGACCAGCTGCCGATCAGCGAGCCAAACTCGGCGATGCCGATACCAGCGTCCTCAAGCTGGCCACAGGCCGTATCAAATTCCGACTCACTCAGCTCATGGATGTTTTTGCCATCAATGCCACGCGCGGAAATATACTGCCAGCCGAGTTCCCGGGTCGCCTTGATCTGAGTGGCGAGGTCGGGTGCTGCTTCGTCGGCGAATCCGGTGAGTTTCATACGGTGCTTGTTAATACATGCAGAGTGTTGCCCAAATTTCTATTTTTCCAGCTTCGAATTTTCAGCCGCTGAGCACGCGAGGGTGCTTTTGCCCATAGATAGGGGCTTGGCACTGGTGAAGGGGCTAGAGTTGTCGCTAAAGGTGAAGGATTTAGTCGCAAAGTGATTGTAAGTTCAGGTGGTGCATTACATTATTAGAGCGAATATGGTTTACTCCAAGTGGTACAGACTTCTTGTCATGGGTCTTCTTTGCCTCGGCGTTTGGCCTTGTAGTGGTCAGCAGAATGCCTCCATGTCGGGTAAACCCAATATCCTCTACATCTTCACCGATGATCAATCGCACCGCTCGGTCTCCTGTTACGAGGAAGCCCGCCCATGGGCGAAGACACCCCATATCGACAAGCTAGCCGATACGGGCATGCGCTTCACCCACTGCTACACGGGAGCCTGGTGCCAACCATCACGGGCAAGCTCTCTTTCCGGCATGCTTCAGCACGCGGTTCAGACCCTGAAGATCAGCGACTACCCGATGGCGACCTACAATCCCGAACAACTGCGTTTCTTTCCATCGGTATTCAGAAAGAATGGCTACGAGACCGCTTGTATCGGCAAGTGGCATCTGGGTGAAGACGTCGGCCACGGCCGTGACTGGGACTACTCGGTGATCTGGGATCGTGGCGGGGGAGGAAGAAACGCCGGGGCATACTTCAACGGCACCCTCGTCCGGACCAATGGGGGGGATCGTGAGCCACTCGGCGGCTACAGCACGGACCGCTACACCGAGCTGGCGGTGGATTACATCAAGGCAAAGAAGAGCTCCGAAAAACCCTGGTACCTCTGGCTTTGCTATGGGGGAGTGCACGGTCCTTACACGCCCGCAGAACGGCACATGGAATCCTATCGCGATGCTCCTGCATCCCGGGTGCCGGTGGATATCTTCGGCCCGCGCCCGACGAAGCCGGAGCATTTGAAAAACCTGACCCGTTGGAAAAAGGACGGCAAAGGTCAACCCAAGGGCTATGACGCGGCGGTCAAAAAATATCACAAGGCGGTCAAATCCCTGGACGATGGGGTGGGGGCTCTTGTCACAGCTCTCAAAGAAAGCGGCCAGTTGGACCATACCGTGATCATCTTTACCTCCGACCAGGGATTCGCCTGGGGCCAGCATGGGTCGCAGGAAAAATGGATGCCCTACGATGCCAATATCTGCGCGCCTCTTATTTTCTCCGCACCAGGGCTCATCAAGCCGGGGACCGTTTGCAAGGAAGCCGTGAACGGGGTTGATATCACCAGCACGATTCACTCGCTGGCGGGGATTGAGCCGGAATGGAAGATGCACGGGCGCGATCTGATGGGGCTACTCACAAACCCTGATGAGAAACTCAAGGAGCCGATGCTAATGATCAATACGATCTACGAATACGGTGACCGAGTTGTAGAGACTCTCAAATCGAAGAACTACGAGGCTTTTGAGCGCAGAGACCTGTATGCCTGGATGATGATGCGGGACGGGAAATACAAATACATCCGGCATTTTAAAGACGATGTCATTGAGGAACTCTACGATATGGAGAAAGATCCCGATGAACTGGATAATTTGGCTGTGAATGCCAAGTATCATAAAAAGCTAATCGAGCTCAGAATCAAAGCGGTTGAGGAATTCCGCAACAAGGATGGCGATTTTGTGGACCACCTCCCGGAGCCGAAACAGGCCCCATGAAGATTCCAACCCTTTGCCTGATTTCGGAGCGCGCTCTCCACAGGGCGTGACTGGACTCGGACGTTTGGTCTATATTCGTAAATAGCCTTCGGTAACGGGGGTCGGTGATCCACAATCCACCCTCAGTCTTCCATTTCTTCTCTTAGGAAAAGCGAATGGTAACGAGGGCTGCTTTAGTCCGACCCTGTAGTGAGTCATGTTGTCCAGCGGCTATTAGCTTTTCTTGGGGGGAAGGATGCCGGTTCGGAAGGCCTTATTTACGGCGGCCGGGCCGTTGGGGACCTTTAATTTTTCGTAGATGTGTCGGACATGGTTTGAAACGGTGTGGGTGCTGATGTTCAGATCGTCTGCGATTTGCTTCTTCACCATCCCCTGAGCCAGTTTGTTCAGGATTTCCGTTTCCCGCTCCGTTAAAAGGTTGCCGGCATTGTTGGCTGAAGGGGTATCGCCCTTTTGAACCATTTCTATAATGTATTGAGCCACCCGGTGGTCCAGGGGGGCTCCGTTGTCCATCACCGTTCGGATGCCAGCCTTGATGTCATGAAGATCACTCCCTTTAAGAAGGTAACCATTGGCGCCCAGCGAAATGGCCTTCACGACGTCAGCTTCCTGGTTCGACTGGGTTAGGGCGATGATCTTGATGTCGGGTCGCAGGTCCCGCAGTTTCGGCAATGCTTCCATGCCGCTCATGCCCAGCAGGGTCAGGTCGAGGAGAATCACATCCGGACACTCATCTTCCTGCCTGCTGTTCAGCCAGGTCAGGGCTCGTTCTGCTGAACCGGTCGTGTATACCAGCTCCATATCAGGGGTTCGTTTTAAAACAAGTTCAACGGCCCTTGCGAATTCGGGGTTGTCTTCGATAAGCAGGATGTGGATGGGGGTGATCATGATGTTGAACGTAAAAGGCGGGCGGGGTTGAATCGTCCGCGGATTTTGAGGGATAAACAGATCGAACTGCCGCTGCCGTCGTGGGGTTCAAGTTTTACGTGACCTCGGAGTACGCGGGCGCGTCGCAGTAGGCTTTCGGGAACACCGCGGGAAATGCCGCTACCATTGTCACGCACGGTTAGGTCGATGGTTTTTGCCTCTGCCTGCAGCAGGACTTTTACCCGGGTGGCTTCGGCATGCCGACTGATATTCACCAGGCATTCACGGGTAAAAAGAAGCAGGTCGTACTGGGTCTGCGGAGGTAATTCGATCAATCGCTCCTCGTTTTCTATCGTTAACTCCACGTTCTGGTCTCTTTCGAATCGACGGGCTGTCCGGCGGAGTTCCTCCGGCAGATCGATTCCCGGTATGGATGCCCGGTCGATGCAATTCCGTGTTGCGCGGCTAGACCGATCGACCAGCCCGGAAATCTCATCAAGGGTGTGCAGCAGGTCCTCTTTCGAGTCGACCGAATCTTTGGCCAGTTGTCCCAGGAGACGGATCGCGTAAAGGTTGGCTCCAAGTTCATCGTGCAGGTTGGCGGCGACCTGTTCACGGAGGTTTTTGATCTGGTTCGTATGGATCAGACGAACGATGAGGATTGCGATCACGATGCCGACACCCAACAGGATAGCCAGCCCGATTGTGCGCTTGAGATGCATTTTTTGTCGGGTATAGCGGCGCTGTAACTCGGCGGCGACCCGGGGACGTTTCGCTTCCAGTTCGTGACGCTGTGCCAGTTGATTGAGCCAAACCCTGATGGGCAGGATGGTGCCGTAGAGATTGTGGCCGTCGGTTATGGGGGATAGAGCTGCGCTCTTTTCTCCATAACTGCTGGAAACCTTCTTGCCGAGTGCCACATTCGCCCCCTCTGAGAAAATCTCGATTTCTGCAAAACCGATCCGGGGGCCCTTTGATACGCCTTTCCGGTAAATATAGGGTTTTAGGGCCGTGAGTCGGACAAAACGGGCGTTGGTCGCGGGAAAATTCCAACACATGATCGGACCCAGGTCATAGACACTCTCCCTCTTAAAATCCAGAAGCAGCCTGCCGTCGGAGAAGTCGGGGAGGGTCGCGACTTCAATCTTTAGGGCTTGCGGGAATCCCTGACTTGTCTCGGTGGCCTGCGGGAAGGTGTCACCTTGAGACAGAGGGTGCAAATGGATACGGGAAATGCGGTGAGTTTTTTGTAGATCCACGGTGAGAGACGGGCGGGGTCCGATGGAACGCGAAGGCTCGGGGTGGATGGTGCTGATGTAGCCTGTGTTTTTCTGCCCCTGTCCCGATTTCATGATATAGGGCACAAACCCATCGGTTGCATAACTGGGATCCCAGGCAAGGCCTCCATCAAATCTGTTTGGCGAGGTGGTCATCTCCCGGTGGAGTGCGACATTCTCCTGTCCGTTGAAGGCCATAATCTCTGCAAATTGCAGTACAAAATTGCGGTCAATGGCTCGCGGGGTTAACTGCGTGCTTTCGATTCGGATCCAGGAAGCCGTGATGCCGGGGGTGGGAATGACGAGGGGGGCGATGCGAGGCAGGATCTTGTCCTCGGGTGTCACGGTTGCAATCACATGACCTTTTGAATCGTTCTCTGATCCGGCCAGGACCCTAAAGGCCTCGGGAAAGGCATCGGAAGAGATACCTGTTTCGTTATTACGCTGTACCGCTGGAACTAGGATCAGTTCATCGAGCGGGGTCTCCCGGTTAAAATGAATCTCTACCCAGGCGGGGTCCCCGGGGTTGTCATATCCTCTTGACCGGTAGCCAATGGCACCAGCTCCGCCGCGCAGGCTACATTCGGCCAGTCCGGCGAGCTTGGTGTCAATTTCTGTCAGGTGTTGCTCCAGCGCATCCAGGGAATCATCTGCCAGTGTAGATGTCTGAGTCGACGCGGAGAGAGGCTGCGCTGCGCCGTTCATGCTGAACATGGCGATAAAAAAAATCAGACGAAGCAGTCGAACCAAAATATACATAATATCTGGTAGCATTATCGCGGCAATGTGTCCAGTGATCCGCCTATGACGCAAACGTGTCATAGACGCAGGAAACCGTTCGAGTGTATATAATTGGCCGTATATGGATCTGATCTATGATCCATCAACATAATCAAAAACCCCCAAAATAAGGAAGAAACAACATGAAAAGCACTACAGACGGCACTATGAACAGGACTAGTCTAGGCAAACGGACTGCCCCAATGAAACGAGTTATGATTGCATTGATGACGGCCACCCTAATGAGTGGAGTGTCGCAGGCTGCGGTGATTTCGTGGTCATCGAAGTCGATTACCAGTACGACGGATGTCTCGACAGCAGGTAATCTGGTCGAGGCGGTAAATATAGGTGTGCCGAGAAATGCGTATGTGGATCTTAGTACAACCATTAACGGTGTTACGTTTGAGGCTGATCCGGGCACCGGGGTCAATGGCGGAAATTCGAATGGGGATTACTTGATTACAGACCTTACGAATTATGCGGGTGGCGATTTTTACGACCCAGAGTCAGTCACCGGATTCAATGATCTACTCTCGCATGTCCAATTCTCCCTGGTAGCAACGGATACATGGACGATAGGCAGCATTGGGAATTTGCTGGAGACCGGACAAAAATATGAAATCCAACTGTTTTTCTCGGATACACGTAATGCGGACACAATGGCTCGTTATGTTATGTTAGATGGCTCGTATAACAGTGTTGCTTTCGGTGCAAACGGGATCGTTGCCAGCGGAACATTTATGGCTGATGCGCCAACTCAGGATTTTACGATTTCTGTGTTCAATGGAGACAACTCCAATGCTGGCGCTCCGCAGTTGCAAGGCTATCAGCTCCGCGCGGCGGTCCCTGAGCCGTCATCAATCGGATTGCTGGGGCTCGGCGCAACATTGCTATGTTTGAAACGTCGCCGTATGGCCTAGGTAGAAAGATATTGAATCGCCAAAGCTGCCGGAGTTCGGGCCGGCGGCTTTCCGATGCCCTCGTCCTTCAAACGGAAACGGACCCATGGTGTCACGTTCTGAGCTGAAATTTTATGCCGCAGCGCTGGTGTCATGGGTGCTGGTAGTGAGCGGCCTGGCTGAAAATATGCCCTGCAAAGTGACGCGTGATGTCGTGTATAAATCGATTGGTGACCAGGATGTCCTGCTGGATATTTACTACCCGGTGAACAAGAAAATAGAGCACGCACCGGTATTCTACTACACGCACGGCGGTGGATGGTGGGCCGGTGATAAGGCTTTAACTGGACATGAGAAGGAGATCTTCCGCCAGTTGCTGAATGCGGGGGTGGTCTGTGTCAGCGCCAACTATCGGCCTGCCGCAAAGGGGAGCGCGGAGCATCCTGTGAACATGCGTGATTGCGTGGTCGATGTCCGGGACGGCCTTCGTTATTTGAAGAAGCACGAGCAGAAACTGGGAATCGATGCCGAACGGGTGGTGACATTCGGAACCAGCGCTGGCGGGCACCTCTCGCTGATGTTGAACTACAGTGCTCCCGATTCCTTTGTCGGCGATGCCGAGCTGGCGGCCTACGGGGTACGTCCGCTCGCCGGGGTGTCCTGGTTCGGCCCTGCCAGTTTTACCGACAGCGACCTTTTTGTGCCAAACGGATTTAAGGGGCACTTGGATCCGAATCGCTTTACCGACCGGATCAGAACCGGGGGCCCCCGGATTTCGTACGAGCAGGCGGATCCAGAATTAAAAGCCATGATGCGGGATGTCAGCCCGGTTCGTTACTTGACCAAGGAGAGCCCGCCGATGCTCCAGTTCCATGGTGACCGGGACGGCACAATTCCCCTGAAACACGGGACGCTCTTGAAAAAGAAAGCGGACGAGATCGGTGCATTCTTCCAGTTGATCACCGTCAAAGGCGCGGGCCACGGCTTTAGCGAAAACAGCAAACCAACCGCCGACGAGATCATCCACTCCACTGTTGAGTTTGTGTTGAAGCATCTGACTGAAATGCCTGCGAGTTCTGCGACGCGCGATTCCCGCAGCGAACGGTTTCGTGATGCGAAATTCGGAATGTTCATTCACTGGGGGCTCTATGCCATTCCCGCCAGAGGGGAATGGGTGATGTCGAATGAGAAAATGGCGCCTGAGGTATATGCAAAATATGCAGAACAGTTCAATCCCGTGCAGTTTAATGCCAGGGAATGGGTGCGGATTGCGAAGGATGCGGGCATGCGCTATATCGTCATCACCGCGAAGCACCACGATGGATTTGCCATGTTCGGTTCGAACGCGAGTCCCTACAACATTGTGGAGGCGACGCCTTTCAGGCGCGATCCGCTCAAGGAACTGGCGGAGGCCTGTGCTGAGGAAGGGATCGCACTGGGCTTTTACTACTCGCATTGTATGGACTGGTATCATCCCGGCGGTGGCAGCTGGAAGGGCACAGGGGATTTCAACACCTATATCGATGACATTGTAATTCCGCAACTGCGTGAGCTACTGACCGGCTATGGCCCGGTATTTTCGCTCTGGTTTGATATGCCCTCGCCTCAGGGTGGGTTGCGGGCACGGGAGATGAAGGACCTGTTACGTTCCGAGAGTCCGGATACGCTCATCAACAGCCGATTGTTATACGGCGGTGCGCACGTCAATGTGGCAAAAGCGGGAGAGCTGGAGAACCTTCGTGAACTCGATGTGGATTATCTGACCTATGCCGACAGGCAGATTCCCAGTCGGACGCCATGGACGGATTGGGAAACCTGTATGACACTCAATGAATCATGGGGCTACAACAGGGGGGACAATCATTGGAAATCCCCCAAGGAGCTCATTCATCAATTGATTAAGGTATCGAGTCGGGGCGGGAACTTCCTGCTCAACGTAGGGCCGACGGCCGTCGGTGTAATTCCGGGGCCGAGTGTTCAAAATTTGAAAAGGATGGGCGACTGGTTAAAGGTGAACGGAGAGGCGATCTACGGATCCACCGCCAGCCCATTGGCACCGCTTTCATGGGGACGCTGCACCTTCAAGAACGGCAGCCTCTATTTGCATGTATTAAATTGGCCCGGAGAAGGACGCTTGTTGGTTCCCGGCCTGCGGAATCGCGTGAATAAGGCGAGCTTGTTAGCGGGCGGTTCCGTACTGAAAACGACTACGGGTAAGGAAGGCGTGTTCATCCACCTGCCAGCCGCCGCGCCGGATGCGATTGCCTCGGTGATCAAGCTGGAGATCGAGGGGGCGGTCCAGGTGACAGGAGCCCTCCCGACTCCCGATGCCAAGGGCGTGCTGACTCTGACTCCTGACTCGGCGATTCTCGGTGGCGCACTTCAGGTTGAGGAACGGGGGGGGCAACTCAGTCTGGTGAATTGGGAATCCTTCTTGGATGATGTCTCGTGGGCCTTCGAAGGTCAGCAACCGGGCACATACCGAGTCGAGGCCGAGGTGGCGGGGACGGATCTGTCTCAGTTTTTCATCATCTGCAGCGGGAGTTGGTTGACGGCAGCCGCCAAGCCGTCGGGTGCGCTCAATGCCTACCGCAAGGTGGATCTGGGGTTCATCGAGATCGGTGCAGGACGGCAAAGCCTTTCCTTAATTCCTGTGAAGCGCAAGTGGAAGCCTCTCAACCTACGCTCCCTGACCCTTACACCGCAGATAACCGCGGTAGATGAACCATGAGCTCAACAATCTGGCGGTGAATGCCGGGCATCATGACAAGCTAATTGAGCTTAGGCGCAAAGCCGTGGAGGAATTCCGCAACAAGGATGGTGATTTTGTCGATCACCTTCCGGAGCCGAAACAAGTGAGCCGCAAAGCGGCGATTTTTGATGGATGATGGCCGCGTCGCGGCAGTTCGAGTTACCAGTTCAAGTTTAAGTCAAGAAGCTCACGCCATCCGCCTCAGGCGGACGCCAAGATCGCCAAGGTGGATTGCGTGATCCCATACCATGCCTTGTGAACGCATCGTGCTGGATTTCCAAATTCATCATTCCAAATTCCAAATTCAAGCCGGCCTCACGGCCGTGCCCTGCGTGAGCACCCCCCATATGGATTCTTGTAAGGCACTCTATATCATCTATTTTAGGGATCACAATTTTTTGCTTTTGGTGACATCTTAAGGCGATATCCTGCGTAGGTCTTGAGAGTGTGAGGACTCATCATTGATCTTGAATTCAATATTCCATGAACCGACGCGAATTTATCAAAAAACAGGTGGCAGGTACCGCCATCCTCGCCGCCTCCGGTCTGGTGCACAAAGCAAGTGCCGAGAACCTGCCTTCTCCCGATCCGCAAAACCCTGACGTGCTCGATGTCGATGTGCTTGTCGTTGGTGGAGGCTCTGCGGGTCACGTTGCCGCGATCCAGGCAGGACGCATGGGAGC
>CAYXEC010000077.1:0-4691 GCA_964463855.1 uncultured Verrucomicrobiales bacterium
TGCCTCCCTCGGCCACTTTTTCTTCAAACTTGGCCAAACCGCGATCGAGGGTTTCGTTGAAACTTGCCTCCTCACGCCCCAGGTTATCCTTGATGGCCTGCTGACGAGTCTTTAGCTCGGGAAAGACCCCATGCATTTGCTCAACCAGAGTATCAACCAGCTCTGGCAAAAAGGGCTTGTCCCCGGAGAACCCAAGGGTCCGGCCATAGCGCACGGCACGGCGCAGGATGCGACGAAGCACGTAGTTGCGACCTGTATTCCCCAGCAGGATTCCGTCTGCCAGGGAAAACGACAAGGTTCGGATATGATCGGCAATGACCCTGAAAGCAATGGCCTCCTTGAGGTCTCCCCCCAGCGTCGACTTGTCCGCGTCCACCGAATCCGGATAAATGTCGTGATACGTCTTAGCGCTGAGCTCCTCGAGCTTGCGGAAAATCGGCTGGAAGATATCCGTGGCGTAATTGGTGGGTTTGCGGGAAAAATCCTTAAAGCCGTCTGTGCCCTGATAGATCGACACTGCACGCTCAAAGCCCATGCCGGTGTCCACATGCTTGGCGGGCAGGTCCCGAAAGCTGCCGTCCGCCTCCGCATTATACTGGATGAAGACGAGGTTCCAGATCTCAATACAGAGGTCTGAATCCATATTAACGAGCTTGCCCTCTGTATCGCCCTCGGGAGTCAGGTCCACATGCAGTTCGGAGCATGGACCACACGGCCCGGTCTCACCCATCATCCAGAAGTTGTCTTTGACGTTGCCGTTAACAATCTGCCTCTTCGGGTCGAGTCCCTTGGCCTCAAACAAAGCAGCCCATAAATCATAGGCCTCCTGATCAAACTGCCCCGGATCCCCCTGCCCCGGCATATAGACGGTGGCATAGAGCCTCTGTGGCGGAAAACCCCAGCGCTCCACGACGAGCTCCCAGGCCCATTCAATGGCTTCCTTTTTGAAGTAATCACCAAACGACCAGTTACCCAGCATCTCGAACATGGTGTGGTGGTAGGTATCGTAACCCACATCCTCCAGGTCGTTGTGCTTACCTCCCGCGCGGATACATTTCTGGGTGTCGGCGGCCCGGGGAGGATCGTAAGGCGCCTTCTCAGTTCCCAGGAAATAGGGCACAAACTGATTCATGCCGGCATTGGTAAACAACAACCCCGGGCTCTGAGGCATCAGTGATGCCGAGGGCACAATACTGTGTTTCTTCTCCTCGAAAAAATCGAGAAAGCTCTGGCGGATCTGGGAGGCAGTCATCTTCGATGAAATGGAGCGTGTCAATGCATGGCGCGTTCACAACCAATGCGGTCGCGCTGATAAGGAAAGATTGCCCACAAGTAAAGCCTCTAGGCACTATTGTGCCAGCTGGGCCTGCATCAAGGATATCCATGCGGCGGATTCCGTGGCAAAGTCGAACACTGCGGCGCGCTCCCCCACCCGCCGCCTCAAATCCTCATAAAAAGATGTATCCTGCACACAGCGTTGCAGTAGCGCCACCGCAGCCTTGGCATTTCCACTCGGGAAAAGCCCCGGATAATCAGACCCCAGCATGCCGGCGTTACCGCGTATGTCACTGGCTACCACCGGCAAGCCCATGGTCACCGCCTCACAAATGGCGTTGGCTCCCCCCTCCAGAGTGGAGGTATTGAAGAGCAAATGCGCCCCGGCCATTTTTTTCAGAAGCAGGTCGTGATCCACTTTCCCGCACCATTCAAAACGAGGAACTTCCGCACTCGCATCCATCATGGAAGCCGCAAGTTCTTGTGAAGCATCCCCATAGCTATGGATAATAATGGGAGAATCATCTGGCAGCAGGGCAGCAACCTCAATGGCAAGCTGAGGATTTTTTGCAGCTCTGAGGTTGCCCGCCATGACCGCGACAAAATGCTCACCGGTTTCCGGCTGGTGGCGCACCTCCTTGGGCAAGCTCACGCTCGGAAAAATACAAACAGCTTTTTGTTTCAAGTCCTCTGGAAGCGCATGAAAATCGGCGTCGTGCAACATCACCAATGCGTCTGCACGAGCCATGGCTCTGCGCGTTGCCGAGGCCTCGTCTTGCATCTCCGGGTGATGGATGTCGGAACCCGTCACCACCACGACAATCCTTCGGCCCGGGTGCAGGCGGTCAAACTCACCAATCACACCAGAACTCCGCCACGCATTGAGAGCGATCAGGCATCTGGCATCGTCACCAGCATAACTCTCTCCCTCCACGCTCACCTCAAATCCGGCATTGAGCAGAATCAACCTTGTACGTTGAGCCGTCACCGAATTTCCCTGACCAGTCGCGAGGGCAAAGGGTGAATGGATCAGCGCATCAATCATGGGCACAACTTGGGAACAGAAGTCTATGCGACAAACACACGCTGTGAAGTGAAAAGCGATCATCTCACTTTACGCTCTCCTTTTCTCCTCTGAAAAAAATAGTGGTGGAGGCAGCAACTACCCCGTGCTAGGAATGAACCTATCCGTATTTTTTAGAAACGCGATCCGTGCCATGAATCCAAGAAAGAGTATCCTCATCACAGTGCTATTATTAGCATTTATTCCCGTCAGCTCATTGGCACAAACGCAAGCGGACAAAGATAGGGCGCGGGCAGCCCAGTTACAAAAGGAGGGCAACTACAAGGAATCCTTCGAAATTTACCGCCAGCTTTTGGACAAGGCCGGGGCAAGCACGGGCCCGCAATTGAGCCGAGATCTCAGTTCAGCCAGAGACTGCCTTCAGCAACTCAATCGAATCTCCGAGATCGATGCCCTGATTGAGGATGTCGTCGTCGCACACCCCACGGACCCAGCGCTCCTCGATAGCGCCGCCAATATCTACTACACCCTGCCCCACTATGGCCATATCATCGCGGGCAAGTTTCACCGCGGAGAACATCGCGGCGGTGGGCAGTATGCGGACTGCACGGAGCGTGACCGCGTGCGCGCCATCCAGCTTTTCCTGCAGGCACATGAAAACCAACCTGACAAGGTGGTGAGATCCAGGACACTGCTCAATCTGGCTGCCGCCATTTCCATGGGGCGTCAGGGTAACGACGCGTGGCGTTTTCAGATACTGACTGACCTCGACCAGCTGCCCGAACACGAGCCCGGCAACCGCTGGCATCGCGGAGGAAGAAATCCCAGGGGGGCACCCGTCACAGCTGATGGCAAAGCCCTGCTCTATGAAATCCCCGCCAACTGGGAAGCTACCAGAAACGACGGCGAACGCTGGCGTTATGCCCTCGCCCAAGCGGCCAAAGTCAATCCGGACTACAGGGATCATTGCCAACTCAGCTGGACTGACTTCCTGCATGCACAATTTGGGGTCAAGACCATGGCCCACTATGGCTGGTTTCGCTCCATGGACATGGATGACCAGAAAGGTATCCTGCAACTCCATACCCTCACTGATGAGGAGACAGTGGCCAGGCTGGCCAATGGGGTGAAGCGTTTCGAGCTCCCCGCTGGATTCAACTTCATGAGCATCTACCGGGAACTCAGCCAACGCAACGAGCACGCGGCAGACAAGCTCATTCAAATTTACCTGGACCGCCGCCAACATCTGAAGGCAGCCAACCTGTTAGAAGAAGCCATCACCCGTTTCCCCATAAGCAGCCTGCTCAACAACCGCAAAAATCTGCTCAGCCAAATCACGGGCAACTGGGGACGCTTCAACGCAACCAGCAACGCCTTTCCCGCCGGCGCGGAACCCGAGCTCGTCTTCACCTACCGTAACGCTGGAACAGTGACGCTGATCGCGCGCGAGGTTGATATCAACGGCATGATAGACGACCTGTGGCAATACATTGAGCGCAATCCGCTCAAACTCGATTACAACCTCTACCACTTCCACAGCCTGGGCAGGGATCTGGTCAATGGTGAGCGCAAAAAATACGTCGGCAAGGAAGTGGGCCGCCGCACCCATACCCTCAAGCCTCGTGCCAACCACTGGGATACCAACGCATCCCTCACATTACCCGTCTCCAAAGCTGGCACTTATCTAGTTTCTGCCGAACTCGAAAACGGGGTCACCACCCACACCGTGGTCTGGATCGATGGCATTTCACTGGTCAAAAAAGAAGTCAAGGGGGGCGAGCTTCTCTATGTCGCCGATGCGCTCACCGGCAAGCCCCTTGCCTCTGCCAAGGTGGAGTTCTTTGGCTACCACACCAAGCACAGGGAAAAACCCGGCCTGCTGAAAAAATTCGACTTTATCAGCGAGCACGTGACCAAATCCACCGATGCCAATGGCACGCTATTCATTAAAAACGGGGAGCTGGATCAGAAGCATCAATGGATGACGCTAGCGACATCCGGGCAAGGAACGGCTCTGCTTGGAATCAACCGCATGTATTCCCATGTGCATGAGCAATCCGGACCAGGCGGTCAGAAATCCTTCGGCATTACCGACCGGCCCGTCTACCAGCCGGGACAAAAAGTCTTCGGCAAATTCTGGGTGCGCCAGGCACGTTACGACCTGGGTGATGCCTCCACCTACGCCGGCAAGCAGTTCACCCTCACCATCACCGATGCCACCGGTGGCGAGGTGCTCAAGGACCTTCAGGTCCGCGCTGATGCCTACGGGGGCGTTGAGTATGAACATGAGCTCGGGGAAGATGCCAAACTCGGCAACTACTCGGTAACTTTGCGCGGGTGGGGCCTCTGGCACGGCAGTCACCACTTCCGTGTCGAGGAATACAAAAAACCC
>CAYXEC010000077.1:4701-9615 GCA_964463855.1 uncultured Verrucomicrobiales bacterium
GTATGAGGTCACGGTGAAAGCCCCGACTGACCCCGTGCGCCTCGGCGAAACCTTCAAGGCCAGTGTCAAGGCGACTTACTACCACGGTGCTCCTGTCGCCAATGCCAGGGTCACGGTCAAAGTTCTGCGCCAGCGCCACAACGAGCCCTGGTTTCCCTACGGCCCCTGGGACTGGCTCTATGGTGGTGGTTACGGCTGGCTCGATGTCGAACGCCCGTGGTATCCAGGCTGGAAACGCTGGGGCTGCGTCTGTCCGCCTCCTTTCTGGTGGCCCCGGGGAGGTGAACAACCCGAAATCGTGTTGGAACAGGAACTCGACATCAGGCCTGACGGAACGGTGGAGATTGAAGTCGACACCTCCCTGGCCAAAGCGGTTCATGGCGACACCGATCATCGTTACGAGATAACTGCCGAGGTAGTCGATGCCTCCCGCCGCACCATCGTGGGCAAGGGCAGTGTGATCGCTGCGCGCAAAGCATTTGATGTCAAAGTCTGGCTGGACCGTGGCTACGCCCATGTCGGTGACCCCATCCAGGCCACTATTGCCGCCCGCACCGCACTGGGCAAGGAAGTCAGCACCCGGGGCAAGGCCATCCTCTACCGCATCAGCACGGACAAAGAGGGCAAGGTTTCTGAAAAGGAAGTCCAGAGCTGGGACATCAGCACGACGTCCGAGAGCAACAACCAGTTCAAGTTCCAGGCGGGTAGCGCGGGCCAGTACCGCCTGGCAGCCAGAATGACGGACGCCAAGGGCAGGGAAATCGAGGGTGCCATTCTGTTCACCGTGCGTGGCAAGGGCGAGGCCGAGGGAGGTTTCCAGTATTCCGACATCGAACTCATTCCAGACAGGCGTACCTACGCCAATGGCTCCACGGTTAAGCTGCTCATCAATACAAGGCGCCCGGGAAGTACGGTGCTACTGTCCCTGCGCAGCGGCCTGGAATACAAGTTCGTCCATCTCAAAGGACACAGCACGGTGGTGGACATTCCGGTTTCACTCAAGGACATGCCCAACTTCTTTGTGGAGGCAGCCACCGTCTCGGACGCTCGGGTGCACACTGCCGTTCGCGAGATCATCGTCCCTCCGGAAAAGCGCATTCTCAATGTGGAGGTGCTTCCCAGTGATCAGCGCTTCAAACCCCGTGCCGAGGGCTCGGTGAAGGTTCGCGTGACCGATCAGCACGGTGCGCCGGTGCAGGGTTCACTCGCCCTCACCATCTACGACAAATCCCTTGAGTATATCTCCGGCGGCAGCAACGTGGCCGACATCAAGGCCCACTTCTGGAAATGGCGCCGCCACTTCCGGGGTGGCTTTGTCAACTCGCTCAGCCATCATGAGAATAATGTTCTCAAAGCCGGCACCAAAGGTATGCAGACCTTGGGTGCCTTTGGTCACTCGCTCGCGGACATGGATGACGCCCCTTTTGGAGACCGGCGCATGAAAGGCGCAGCTTTTCTGAGAAGTGAAATGGCAGCAGATTCAGCAGTAGCTCCTACCGCCGCCATGAAGGAAGGAAACGCAGCAGCAGCAGCAGCCGACGAAGCGGCTCCGGTCATGATCCGCAAGGACTTCGCAGATCTGATTAAATGGATCGGCTCGGTGGAAACAGATGAGAAGGGTATCGCCGAAGTGCCCGTCACCTTCCCCGACAATCTCACCACATGGAAAATCAAGACCTGGGCCATGGCTCACGGCACACGTGTCGGTGAAGGTGCCGCCGAGGTCATCACCAGCAAGGATCTCATCATCCGCCTGCAAGCCCCCCGTTTCTTTGTGGAAAAAGACGAAGTGGTTCTCAGCGCCATTGTGCACAACTACCTCAAGACCGGCCAGCAGGCGACCATCAGTCTGGAGCTTGAGGGCGGCACACTGACCTCGAGCTCGCCACTCACCGTAAAGCGCAACATCGTTGCAGGAGGTGAAACCCGCATTGACTGGCGCTGCAAGGTGACCCGCGAGGGCGAGGCCATCGTGCGCATGAAAGTCATCACCCCGGATGACTCGGATGCCATGGAAATGAGCTACCCGGTTTACGTGCACGGCATTCTCAAACAGGAAGCCTGGAGCCGTGTCATTGAACCTGGCTCTGACCACACAACCATCACCATCAACGTTCCCGGGGAGCGCAGGCCTGAGCAGACCCGGCTGGAAATCCGCTACTCACCCACCATTGCCGGCAGCATTGTCGACGCCATCCCCTACCTTGCCCAATACCCCTACGGCTGTACGGAGCAAACCCTGAACCGCTTTGTACCCACCGTCATCGCACAGAAGCTGATCCGCGAAATGGGCATTAATCTCGAGGAGGTGCGCAACAAACGCGCCAACCTCAACCCACAGGAACTCGGTGAGGATCAAACCCGCATGGCCCAGTGGAAACGTTGGCAACGCAACCCCGTGTTCTCGGAGGCGGAAGTCAACAAGATGACCGCCAAGGGCATTCAAAAGCTCAAGGAGATGCAGCTCTCCAACGGCGGCTGGGGCTGGTTCTCCGGCTACGGTGAACACTCCTACCCCCACACCACGGCCGTAGTCGTGCACGGGCTGCTCATCGCCAAGGCAAACGGGGCCAAGGTGGATGCCGGCATGATTGACCTCGGGGTCACCTGGCTCAAAAACCATGAGGCAGAGCAAACCGAGGCCATCCGCATGCATGGCAAACGCAAGAATAACACCAAGCCGCATGCCGATGCCATGGATGCTTTTGTGCGTCTCGTCCTTGCCGAGGCCGAACATCAAAACGAGGAAATGCTCGGCTACCTGTTCCGTGACAAAAACCAACTCGCCGTCTACGCCAAGGCGGTTACAGGTATGGCAGCCCATCTCGCCAATGACACCGAAAAGCGCGATGCCCTGATCCGCAACATCGAGCAGTTTCTGGTCTACGATGACGAGAACCAGTCCGCCCATCTCGAACTCGGCAATGGTTCCTACTGGTGGTATTGGTATGGTAGCGAAATCGAAGCCCACGCCTGGTATCTCAAGCTGCTCGCTGCCACCAAGCCCACCAGCAAACAAGCACGCGGTATTGTCAAGTATCTGGTCAACAACCGCAAGCACGCCACCTACTGGAACTCCACCCGCGACACCGCCTTCTGCATTGAGGCCATTGCCGACTACATGCGTGCCAGTGGCGAGAACAGTCCCGAGGCAGAGGTGACCGTGAGTGTCAACGGCAAGGAAATCAAAACCGTCAAAATCACCAAGGACAATCTCTTCTCCTACGACAACAAGGTCGTGCTCGCAGGTGATGCCCTGGGAAGTGGCGAGCATAAGATTGAACTCAAACGCAAGGGAGAGGGCCCACTCTACACCAACGCCTACCTGACCGTGTTCACCAAGGAGGACTTCATCAACAAAACAGGTCTCGAAGTAAGGGTTGAGCGCTCCTATTACAAATTGGAACGCATCCAAGGCGCGAACGAGAATACAGCGGGAACCAGTGGCCAGGTCGTGGCACACAAGGTGGAGAAATACCAACGCATCCCTCTCAAGCCCGGCGACATGATCACTAGTGGCGATCTGGTCGAAGTGGAGCTACACATCCACTCCAAGAACGACTACGAGTATCTGATCTTTAATGACTGGAAACCCGCCGGCCTGGAGGCCGTCGAGGTGCGCAGTGGTTACATCAGCGCCCAGCAATCGGGCATGCATGCCTATATGGAAATGAAAAACGAGAAAACCTCCTTCTTTGTGCGCCAGCTTGCCCGTGGATCACACAGTGTCAAATACCGCCTGCGCGCCGAAATCCCCGGTAGTTTCAGCGCCCTCCCCGCCATGGCCGAGGCCATGTATGCTCCGGAACTCAAGGCCAACTCCGACGAGATGAAGATCAGCGTCAAAGATCGCTGAGCTGATCCATGGCAGCATCACCTGCCAAACCGCTTTGGCGGCACTGCCCGCAGCGGATGAATAGTACAGAAATCATTCTCAGCGGGTAGCATGTCAGCTGGAATCCGGGTGGTGTAAGCGGACTGATGATACTCACACCCCTGCGTTGCACGCTTCGCAGACCACCTGCAAAGTTGGGCTGACCTGAGTTGAAACGGTGCAAAGCCGGGGGTCGGATAACCAAGCTGCCCGGCGGTCTTCATCACATCTGTCCAAATGGGCGCTGCCAGGGTCGATCCATAACCGCGGTTAATGATTTTTCTGGGCAGATCCATTCCCACCCACACCGCACATGTCAGGGTACCTGTGTAACCGGCAAACCAGGCATCCTTGTAATCATCGGTGGTGCCCGTCTTACCCGCGCATGGCGCCTTGTAGCCAAGACTCCTGACCCTGTTTCCAGTGCCGCGCTCCACGACCTGCTGCAGGGTGTTGGACACACACCACGTGGCTCCCGGATCAGCAGCACTGATGACGAGCTTGCCGGAATCCCCCTTCCCCGGATACACGCGCTGGCCGGCCGCGTTGCGAATTTCCTGAATGATATACGGCCGGTACCAATCCCCGTTGTTGGGAAACACCGTGTAGGCACTGGCAATTTGCCAAGGGGTGGCTTCCCACGTCCCCAAATAGCTCGATGGATTCTTGGGAACTCCCTGAATAAAGCCCACGTCCATCGCAGTCTGGTTGACTCCCTCGATTCCGGCATAGTTCCCAACTCTCACTGACGAGGTATTGCGTGAGCGCACGAGGGCGTCTTCTGCGGTGATATAATCAATATACTTGCCGTCCGAGTTAGCCGGAGACCAGGAGCTGGGAGCCCCATCAATCTCTCCGGGGCGTATTGGCCCGTCAGGTATCCATGTCTCAGGCATCAACCCCCGGTTAAAAGCCGCAAGGTAAACGAAGGGTTTGAAAAGTGATCCGATCTGGCGCTTGGCCTGAATCGCCCGGTTATACTTCGATTCGTTGGCACTGCGCCCTCCCACCACGGTGAGCACGGCACCCGTGCTGTTCTC
>CAYXEC010000078.1:0-9458 GCA_964463855.1 uncultured Verrucomicrobiales bacterium
TCGAGCCAGTCCCAGCCGGGGTCCGAGCCTTGTCCGCCTCCGGCATCTGCCGTTGCGTTGATTTCCCAGAGAAAGGCACCTCCAGTCTCCCAGATCTGGCTTTCTGTGCTCAGCTTACCTGGTGAATTACCAGGGCTAAGAACGGATCCGGAGGCGATGGTCATGGCACCTGTCACAGTTCCCGCACCGGAGAGCGTCTGGCCAGAGGCCAACGCAAATCCGTTGGTGACAGCCGAGACATCCAGGGTCGCGCCACTGGCAACATCGATAGCAGAAGAACTGGCAATGTTATTGTCTGCAGCGGAGAGTGCGAGTGTGCCACCACTCACGCTGGTGTTACCACTATAGGTGTTAGCACCTGAGAGGGTCAGAGTACCACTGTTGTCCTTGGTCAGGGCTCCGGTTCCACTAATGACACCACTGATGGTCTGGGCGGAACTGCTGTTGTATTTAAACGTGGCGTCGTTCTGAATGGCGGCCGTGAAGGTGCCTCCGGCGAGTGTGGAAGCATTTCCAACTTCGAGGGTGCCAGCGTTGATGTCGATCAGATTGCTACTACCATGCGATCCCGTAATAGCCAGCGTTCCCGCTCCATCTTTCGTGATGATTCCATTGCTGAATGTAGCGCTCAAGGTCAGGTCTCTGTCTTCTGCACCATCAGCGACATCGAATTGGATATTTCCACTTCCCTGCATGTTCATGAAACCACCGGCGATCGATTGAATCGAACTCCCGGAGCCAGCTGCCGTGACATTGAAATTGTGGGAGGCGAAGCCCTGGAACAGGTGGTTGCCGCCATTGAATGTAAGCGTTCCCCCACCGTTGTCGAAGGTCCAGGTCTTACCGTTTAATGATGTGCGGTTGGATCCACCAACTGAAGATTGGATCGCGAGGTTTCCTCCACCCTCGATATTTAAGTTATTGGAAGTGAAACCAGCTGTGTCTCCGGTGGTGTTACGGAACTGAAGGCTTCCGCCGTCCACTATAACCGGCCCGCTGAATTGGCTAGCGTTGAAGTGTATCCGAAGCTGACCGGAACCCGTCGCTAGAATGCCGCCGGTGCCGCTGCCCTGGACGGTGCCGCTCAAGGTTTGTAGATTGTCACCATCCCAATGGAAGGTGGAGGTGTCATTAATGGTGAGTGTGCTGCTGTAGGTGCCGCCACCGAGCTGGCCGGCCCCACTGACTTTAAGTGTGCTTCCATTTGCCACGGTAGTATTACCCGTGTAGGTGTTGTTGCCGGTAAATTCCCAGAGAGCAGCCTCCCCTGTGACTCCCGTCGCGCCGAAATTGCTGACTTGCACCGCAAGGATACCGGAACCGTTGTCCTGTATCGCCCCGGATATTGTATTGGTTCCGGTGTCAGCTGTTCCGCTGAGGAAGAGATTGTAGGTGGTTGCACCGCTGGCGGCTTGCACCGTGCCGGCTAGATCCAGGGCGCCATCCTGGGCGATGATGCCGACAATGCCATCGGCATTCACGGTCAGTGTCCGGTTTGTGGAGGTGGCAGCGCTGCCTGTGTAGACGAGTCTGGGGTTCTGGCCGCTGCCGCCGCCCATGCTGATGGAGTTACCGGCACCAAGTGAAGATGCCTGTCCACTGTCCGCGAGGGTGTTGGCGTAATACTGACCAGTGGTCATGCTAAAGTTCCCAGTGAAGGTATTCAGGCCGTTGAGATAAAGCTGACCTGAGCCATTAGCCATCCGGCCATCAACACCGAATCCACCACTGAGCACGCCGTTGAGGGTGTATCGCTCGTTGGTGGTGTTCTGGGTGCCGATGCGAATGGAACCGGCGGATTTCGTAATATTGCTGTCGATGGTGTGCATGCTCGAGGCCGTGCCGCCGCCTGATTCAGCCCGAATCAGGTCCTCACCAGTTCCCATGTCGATCGTACCGCCGGTCAGTGTGATGGCTCCGGACGAATAGCCGAAGAGAATATCGTTCACGCTCTGGGTTCCCGTGACCGTGACGGTGCCTGAGCCCAGAGCATTCGGATCCAATCCGAAGAATACATCGTCTGTAAGAGTGGTGGCGGTATTGAAGGATCCGCCGTTCCCGCCGGTCGGGTCCGTGTTCCAGAAGTTGGACGTGCCCCAGGTGCCACTCGCGGTACCGAAACCGGCCGTGGTGCCATTGGTGTCCCAGTAGTAGTCTGCCGCCTGGATAGTGGCAGATGAGAGTGCCAGCAAGGCTGCAGCGAGGGCGGTCTTGCTGTGGCTCAGAGAGTTGAGGGCAGATGATGGGTTCTTGTTCATGGCTCGTATGTGTTAGGTGTGGTATGTATGGGGGTAATTGTTATGAGTGAGTATGGGGGGTAGTTGTTATGAATGAGGGTTGCCCGCCTGAATGACGGACAAGATGACATCCGTTAAGATGACGGACAAATGCTATTCACGTTTTATGTTAACACAAAACAATGATATGTTAAGAAAAAAAGGGGGGGGTTTATTTGTTTTTTTGCAATAATAAGGGCTTTTTGATGTTTAAAAAACCTAAATTGGTTAGCTGCGACCCGGAAAACATCATCAAAATGGCGCACAAAGCTGACGCCAAAACACAAAAACCCCACCGTGAAAACGGCGAGATTTTTGCAAGTTCGTGGTTCTGCCGGAGGCACCCCGACACGGTCGGTGGTTAGTTCCTCGTTCTGCCGGAGGCACCCCGGCGTAGTCGGTGGTTGGTTCCTCCTTCCTGGTTGAGGCCGCCGAGGCGCTACGGAGAGGCAAGGCGGTCATCAGGTTTGTCCTTCCTGCGTGGCCGGCGTCTGGCGGGAAAGACCTCGGGGCGTTTCTCCAGCGGGATGCGCTCGTAGACGGTGGCCACAAGCTGCTTCATGGCCTGGGTGATCCCGCTCTTGGGATTCCAGCTGAACAGCAGCGTCCTGCCCTGCCTTTTTGATACCAGAATGCCAGCGTTCTCAAATTTCTCCAGCTGCCGCTGCACTGAATCCAGGGAAATCCCGAAGTCCGACGAGATCGCCCGCCCATAACTCTCCCCGTAATGATAGAGATGCAGCAGGGTCGCCTCCGCCGCACGACCGCCAAAAAGATCCCGCAGCGCTGTGGCATATCCAGACGCTGTTCCGGACCTTGTGTCAGGCGCTGTTTCCCCTGCGAATGGCTTATCCGACTCTTTCATGACCTGAATAGTAGGTCATTTGACCCAATAATCAAGTCAATATTACTGGCAATCCATGGGGTTTCTGCTAAGCTCGTCCCCGATGAACCCGCCGAACTGGGAAAAGTGCAGCATCAAGGAACTCTGGGAGTATGTTGCCTGGCACCTCAGCCTGTCCGGGATTGATTCGGTGCTTGTGGGCGGTGCCGTGGTGGCCATCTACACCGAGGGTCTTTACCAGTCCTCCGACCTGGACATCGTCCCTGATGAATTTGAACGCCATCGCATTGCCGGTGCACTGGAAAAAATAGGTTTCAGTGCGGAAGGTCGTTATTTCACCCACCCCTCATGCCCGCACCTCTGTCTCGAGTTCCCCCGTGGTCCGGTAGAACTCGGGGAGGAGTGCCCCGTGGAACCTGAGCAGATCATGCTTGAGGGACAAACCATCCAGATTTTATCCCCCACCTCTTGTGTCAAGGACCGTCTCGCCGGTTACATCCACTGGCGCACGCGGGATCTCTTTGACCAGGCCGTCCTGGTATGTCTCCGGCAAGCTGCGCGGATCGATTGGCGGGAGCTCAAGGACTGGTGCGTGGGCGAGAACAGTCCGGAAACCTACGACGAGCTCAGGCGCGCGGTTGATGGGCGATAGAATTTTGAAGGGTGAACCGCCGACGTTGATGCTTGCCGCTGCGCGGCTGTTCTTGGTTCTTGGTTCCTTGTTCTGCCGGAGGCACCCCGGCGTAGTCGGTGGTTGGTTCTTTGTTCTTAGTTGAGGCCGCAAGGCGGCACTTAAACTTTGCCGAAGGCACCCCGACACAGTCGGCGGGAACTCTCAACTCGAACTGGCCGGAGGCATCAGCTCCTCTTGCGCCTGAAGGCGAGCATGAGGCCACCAAGGCCGAGCAGTGCGGTGGAGCTAGGCTCGGGAACGGTCATGGTCAGCTGGACAAAGTCTCCTGAGATTGCCAGTGTGGCTGACTTGATACTCCCAAAGGGTGTGCTCGTGGTGTTGGAGCCGAGATTGGTGAAGTCAAAGCTGCCCACCTGGAAGAGGTTCCAGGTGTAGGTGCCGGTGACGCTGGTGGCACCCAGGTTGTTGAAGGCAAAGTCATCCATGTCCAGCAGGCCGTCGCCAATGCTTAGCTGGCCGGTGACGTTGACGGTGTCGCCACTACCGGCGGCTCCAAGGTCAAAGATGAGGGATCCGGTGGTCGCATCGGCAATATCGAGTGAACTCAGGAAGGAGATGCTGCCAATGCCTCCGTCGCCGGGTGAGAGGTAGCCAGTGTTGGTGAGAGTAGTCGCACCTCCAATGCTGCCAGTACCACCAAGGGTGGCTGCATCGGCAAGGTCACCACCAGCTATACCGATGGTGTAGTCTCCGGTGGCTCCGGCGTTACTCGCATTGATCAGGAGGGTTCCGGCGTTGATGTCGGTGGCACCCGTGTAGGTGTTGGTTCCCTCAAGCACGAGGGTGCCAGCACCTGTCTTGGTGATACCCCCGTTGGTGATGACCGCACTCACAGTGAGGTCATCAACGGCATTGGCGGAGTTGTTGATTTCGAAGGTTCTGCTTCCACCTCCAAGGTCAATGTAGCCGGCAATGCTCCCGGCTCCACCACTGGTGATGGTGGCCCCGGTGCCAGTGTATCCCGAGGCGACACTCAGCTTGCCTTCGAGCAGCATGCGGCCTGCTGCGGTGTTGTCGCTGTTGAGCGTGATGTTGGGTGTTCCGGATCCGGTGAACTCAAAACCAATGCCTCCGCCCTGAACGTGGAGAGTACCGCCACCGGAGGTGGTTCCCCCGTCACCGTCCACGGTGTTGGTTCCTCCTGAGACATCCCAGTGGGTGTCCTGGACGGTTGCGCCCGCGTTGATGGTGTTGGTTCCTCCCGACCAGGTCACGGTGTTACCCAAAACAGTAAGGGTTCCCCCGATACCCGTGGTGAAGACACCTCCCGAGTTGGCGAGGCCATCGATGGAGTCCGATGATCCGTTAAGATTGAAAGTACCGGATGAGATGCTGACATCGACATCATCGGCCAGCTGGTTGTCTGCGTCGACGCGCACGGTTCCCCCGCTGACCTCGAGGTCCACGGTGGAGGTGTCAGAGTCGCCGGTGATCGCTGTCCCGGAGCTATTGAGGGCGAGCACGCCAGCACTAGCCGAAGTGGTGCCGGTAAAGCTATTGGTTCCGGAGAGCGTGAGGGTGCCTGTGCCTTGCTTCACCAAATCACCTGCCCCGCTGAGAGCACCACTGAGGGTCTGGTTGGCATCCGTACTAAATTTGAGCATGCCTCCAGAGTCCACCGTGATCGAGCTGCTGTAGTCACCGCTACCAAGGACGCCGGACCCGGCGATTTCAAGAGTACCACTCGTTACCGTGGTGTCCCCGGTGAAGGCGTTCACCCCGGATAGGGTCATTGTGCCACTTCCCTCTTTAGTGAGGGACAGCCCCCCACCTGTGCCATCCTCTAGCACTCCGGAGAAGGTTGCATTACTTTCATCACCAGCAGTGAGTGTTGCTGATCCCTGGATCGTGCCAGCACCTTCCAGTGCCGCCACCCTACTGTCAAAGCTGTTGAGTTTAACCATGCCACCAGTGTTCACGGTGAGTTTTGAGTTTGCTGAGAGCGCACCTGATGACCCCACGTTGAGGACCGAATCAACCTCTGTATCGCCCTCGTAATTATTGGTTCCTGAGAGCGTCAAGGTTCCTTGGTAGGCACTATCACCAGCACCTGCTTGGCTTAGCTTTCCGGTGCCTGTGATGTTACCAGAGAGAATGGTCTCGGTACCGGTTGCGATTTTGTAGGTCGCATCTTGAGAATTAATGCTGCCGCTGAGAGTAATGTTTTGCAGTGACTCAAAATTGTAGAGGGTCATGTCATTGGCGATCGTGCCCGTGGTGTTGAAGCGCAAGATCGAATTCGCATCAGACTGGATAATGGATCCGCTGCCCGCAGCATTCGCATTGGTCAGGATCAGGGTGCCAGCGCCCGCGTCAATAGTGGTGCCGCCACTGTAGGTGTTATTTCCTGAGAGAGTGAGAGTGCCGCTATTACCCAAAACCATTGCACCTGAACCACTGATGGTGCCACTCATGCTTTGCGCGGAGCTGCCGTTATGTTCAAAGGTGCCGTTGGAGCCAAGGCTGAGGGCCCCCGAGAAATTTCCATTTCCTATTCTCCCCGAGCCACTGAGCTCGATAACACCGCCGTTGATCGTGATGTCACCTTGGTATGAGTTGTCCGCAGAGAGCGAAAGAGTATCATCAAAATCAGACTCAGCCACGATTTCCATCGTGGAAGGGCTCCTGCTCAACTTCACAAAAATTTCGCCAGCTATGGTGACATTGCCTACACCACTATCAATGAACAATGTGGAGTTATCCTTAAAAAACTCGATGTCGGAAGTGAGGGTACCACTCTGCACCCATTGGCTGAGGTCTTGGTTGCCATTCACCCTTTTAAGCTGGGCATGCAGATTTACCGGCCAGCCGCAAATGGCAAGCGTGGCAAGCATCACGAACACGCACGAAAGCGAGCGGATACGCGTGTGGACTCTTGGATAAGAGCCGGGGTCTGCGCAGTCATTATCTTTGGTGTGATGTGCCGGGGATTCGGACATATGGGTCATGGGGGGGGGGAGGCGGAGCCGCTAAAGCGCTATTTATTTTAAATAATTTATTTTGATGGAGCCCAGAGCGATTTTATATGTAAATTAATCTAAAACAAGGCAAATAAGTCAGATTAAAGTTTTATTTTTAAAAATTTGCTCTTATTCGCTTAAAACATTGAAAATATAAGGTATTTTAAGGAATTTCGTTCCTATTTGAGCTCATTTTTGCGCCCTGAAACCACACCACCAGACATTTTAAGTGTCTTTTTTGTAAAAAACGAGGTGCGGGGGGCTTCAAAATTATTCACAGCAAAATATGGGCCAATGCACTCGGCCGTGACATGCATGGAAGGCCTGCTCTCGACAGCTGGCACGAAGAGCGGCGCTGATGCACCGCTGGCAATGAATAGGCCCGATTAATTCGCCGTGAAGGCAATTGCCCGGAAGGCCGTGCCACCGGGTTTCATGCGGCCCTTGCCTCCCTGTGGGTTGGGCAGGACCTCAAGCTCGAGGCGGTGCTCACCGTCTTCGAGCTCGTTGAAGAACATGACGGTCATCGGGTAATAAAAACCACTGTATTTGTGCAAGGTATCAATTTCCCTGCTCTCCTTGCCATCCATACTGACCTTGATGATTCCAGTGTCCGGGCCAGCGAGCATGTAGGCCCCGATGGCCGTGCCCGTGAACTTGACGGTAAGCTTGGCCCCTGCCGTGGTGCTGTAGATCATCGGGATATTCTTGAAACGTGGGCGCACCTTGCCCTGGTTGGCCTTGGACCAATCCGGCTCACCTTTCTGCCAGTGCTCATCGGTCTGAATGTCAGAGAAGGGCAGAAAGCGGCCATGGCTGTAGCTCTTGGCATCGAGCAGTGGCACGGCCGGGTGATCCTTGGCCAACGCATCGGCCGGTAAATCGCCAGCCCACTCTTTGAGTAGGGCATTGGCGATCATGGTGGCACACATGGTGTTACCATACTTGTTAGGGTGCACGCCGCCGAATTTTTTCCAGTCCATCTTGCCGGCACTAATCAAGTCAGCGAGCTCTTGGGCGAGGTGGTTGACCGAAATGCCGTGGTGCTCCGCCACCTTGCTGTGGGCGCTGACCGAGTCCGTGGTCTTATCTTGTTGCAGCTTCTTGAGAATATTCTCATTCACAAACATGGTGATGACAATATCGACCTTGGGGTTGTGTTTGCGCGCCTGGGCAATAATGCCCTCCATGCCCCGCAGGGCGTCGTCATAGGCCTGGTCGGAATCCTGATCATCATTGACGGCGAACTCGCAAAACAGCATATCCAGCGGCCCCTTGCTGAGCACGTCGCGCTGCATTCGGAACGCTCCGGTGTCCGAGCAGGTCGAGCTGATGCCGGCATTGGTAAAGTTGAACTCGGTGTCCGGGAAACGTTGTTTGAGCATCTCACACACCATCGGCCGGTAGCCGTCCATCTCGGTGATGGAGCCACCAATGAAGGCAACGTGGCCACGTTTGTTTTGCTCAAACTGAATACGGCTGTTTTGGTAGTCTCCACGCAGGATGAAGTTCTTGTCACTGACGATCTGCTCCGCGGGGATCGTGCTGACACTCTGGTCATGGCGCAGTATGAAATCCACAATGGGCTGCGGGTTCTTCAGACAGTGCGGGTGGTGGCCCACATCTTTCTTGTGGATCACCTCAAAGACACCACCGAGCTTTTTGTAGCGAGCCTGGGCAATGGCGGTGTTCTCCGCTACCGGCACGACCTCGTCCACATCGCCCACCACGTGGATAATCGGAATCCCCGCCTTGGCGAGTGGAGCCAGATTATCAATCGGGTTGCCCTTGTAGGCCAGCGCCTCGGCCTCGGTCATGCCGTAAGCTTTCAAACATGCTTTCCAGGCACCTGCCGCTCCCGGACCCACTCCTTTGCCCCCAGGCCAACTCTTGAAATCCATCACCGGGGCGTCACCGTAGATGGCTGCCACCTTGTCCGGATTAGCCGCTGCCCAGTTGTAGACGATGAGCCCACCGCGGGACATGCCCTCGAGCACCACGCGGTCTGCGAATAGATGCTCAAAGCGCAGGTAGTTATAGAGCTCATTCCAACGCCTTACGGCCTCGGAACTGCCGAAAAGATTGCCGACATCACAGTAGGCCACGTGGTAACCTCGCTCGAGCATAGCGAGGTCAAACTGCGGCTCATGCCCCCAAAAGCGCGCCCGCCAGACCCAGGGCTTTCCGTCGGCGATTTTCTTCGGGATGACGACCTTACAGGGAACCTCGCCGAGCTTGAAGTCAATGAGCTCGTAACCGTGAAAGGTGGATCTACGTCCCTCCCACGCTGAACTCTGGGCGACCTCGGGGGCGTCAGATGTCTTTTGCTCGGCCATGACAATGCCGTAGAGTAACGCGCATCCAAGGGCGGCGGACAGGATTTTTTGTACGTGCCTGATCATTGGTCTGGAAAGAGATTCTACTGGCATGAAAATCAATTTTGAGTTTTAAGTTTTGAGTTTTGAGTTGAAGCGCTAATGGCGCCGCGGTGCGGCAGCTCGTCCGCCTGAGGCGAATGAGAGTTCAAGTTTAAGTTCAAGGGTGCCGCCTTGCAGCCCAACTCTGCCATCTGACTTCACGACTTCACGACTTCACGACTTCACGACTTCACGACTTCCAGACTTCAAGACCTCAAGACTTCAGCACTTCATCCGCCTCAGGCGGATTCACTATTCTAAAACAGT
>CAYXEC010000079.1:0-1081 GCA_964463855.1 uncultured Verrucomicrobiales bacterium
CACCGGCAATCCCTCTTCCTCAATGAAAACGGGTCCACGCTCACCGCTGAGCGGACCCGTTCCCGCCTGAGCACGGTAAAATTGGATTTCGGGCTCAATGTCATGGTGGAGGCACTTGGCAAAACGGAGATCTCATTGCAATCAGGCAAAGCGATTACTCCCGGCACAACCTACAGACTTCCCGTCTCGGAAAAGCTCTTGCTGGCTGGTGGTGCTGAGGCCAGTCTTGAGTCGCTGCGCAAACAAGCCATTGAAACAGGCAGCCGGTTCAAAATGGATGCAGGCAGGCAGGAGTGCATCGTCTCGAATGATCCCTCTGCACTGCGCCGTGGAGATGTGCTGCTGAGTTCAGGACTTGCTCGCAGAGCAGTGCTTAAAATCAATTACAATGCCCAAACCGCCGAGGGCAACCTCAGCATTCTCAGTGCTGAGCGCACAGTCTTGGTCAATGGCCAACCCGTCAGGAGCAGCTGCAAACTCGTCGATGGCTCACTCATCAGGATAAGTGCCAACCAGGCAGTGCGCTGCCGCTTCAGTGAGGGCTTGCTCGACGAGGAACGCGCTGTGATCCGCACTTTGGGTGTCGAAAACCTGCACCATCGTTTTGGGGGTGATAAGATCATTCTCAACAATGTGTCCTTTTCTGTTAAACGGGGTGAAATGCTCTGCATCATGGGGCCCAGCGGCAGTGGTAAAAGCACACTTTTATCTGCCTTGGCGGGCCACCTTCGACCCAACCGCGGTAAAATAAGACTCAACGGGATCTCTCTGTATGATCACCGCAGCAAGCTCGCACCATTCATTGCCAGCATGCCTCAGGAGGAGGCGCTCAACCCTCAACTCACTGTCCGGCAGCATCTGGTTCACGCATGCACGGTCAGAAGACCCCATCTGTCATCCAATGAGCACTTCAAACGGGTGGAATCCATTCTTGCTGAACTCGCCCTGCAACCACTGGCTAGAAGGCGTGTTGGCTCTGCTGAGGAAAAAACGCTCAGCGGCGGTGAGCGTAGTCGCCTCAACCTTGGTCTTGACCTGGGAAGTGCCGCAGAAATTTTTCTCTTTGATGAACCCATATCCG
>CAYXEC010000079.1:1091-9026 GCA_964463855.1 uncultured Verrucomicrobiales bacterium
GACCGAAACCCTCCATACACTCTCTCGTGACAACATTGTGATCGCCTCCATGCACCGTCCAGGGGCGCGTGTATTGCGCATGTTTGACAAGGTGCTGATGCTTGATCAGGAGGGACGGGTTGCTTTCTTCGGCAGCCCGCTTGCCATGAGCCGGTATTTTTATGATGCCTGCAAGGATCTTAATGTTCTGCCACCAGCCCGACTCAAAAATCAGGAACCGGGCCACATTGATGCCGATTTCGTATTTGACGTGTTGGAGACTCCTCTTCACGGCAGGGCCAGTCGTGAAGGCGGGGGTGTAAGGCGCTTTCCTTCGACTTTCTGGCAGGAGCGTTTTGAGGGCAGCCAACTCATGGATGAGGTCGCCAAAGGGGAGAGCCCCGAACTGAGCAACCTCGGAGACCTTGTTCTCAATGATGACCACATGACCGTTCCCACACGCACGCGCAGACAGCGCGGTGCGGAATGGATCCGCTTGTTCCGGACTCACCTCTATAGGTCACTGATTTCCAAATTTCGCAACCGTGGCACCATCTACAGTATTTTATTGGAATCTCCCCTGCTGGCACTGCTCATAGGAGCCACACTGCGCGCGTCACCCGACGGCCCCTACGAATTCAGCAGCGCACTTCACTTGCCGGTCTATCTCTTCCTCACTGTAACCATCGGCATGTTTCTGGGGCTCACCAACAGCGCGACTGAAATTTTGCGTGATTCGCCCTTGTTAAGGCGTGAACGCAACTGCCGAACAGGAACATTTCTCTATGTGAGCGCCAAGTTCATAGCCCTCTCTGCCCCCGCACTTCTTCAATGTGGTATCTACACCTGGCTTGGGCACATGATGCTCGATATCCACGGCATGTTTCTCATGCACTGGGGGTGGATGACTTTGACCGCACTCTGCGGCACTGCCATGGCCCTGACCATCTCATCCATTGTGATCACGGAACGGGCTGCTCTCAGCTCCGTGCCCTTGTTGCTGGTTCCGCAAATACTCCTCGCAGGGGCACTGGTCCCCTTTGGCGAGATGAACCGGGGCTTGTTCCAAGGTGGCGACAAAGGACGGGAGCAGGGCTCCGAACCCATTCCCGCACGCTTCATGCCCCTGCGCTATGCTTATGAGGGCATGATGGTTACCCAGGCCACAGAAAACCCGTTCGAACAGCAAAGACGCAAAATTCAGGCAGCCATTGATCGCCTCAAAGAACGCAGCCACACTCAGCTTGATGGCAATGCAGATGCACCTCTTACAGCGGATCAGAGCCAGCGCCTCAAAATACTCACCGAGGCCCTGACACGCCTGATGGCATCTGAAGCTGCCAGCTCACTTGAGGCATCCAAGCTGGCATCTTCCATGGTAGAGGCTGGACGCAGGAAAAGTATGGATGCCTTATTGTCCATCCCTCCCTACCCTGATGATGAGACCGTTCCGGCCAAACCCGCAAAGGATTTCTTTGTCAATAATCGCACGGACCTTCTGGTGGGCAAGGCCGAGATCGACCGCATGGATTATCGCAAAATGACAAACAGGAGCATTTTTCTCGCCGAACGCAAATATTGGCTGGGGCTGGATTCATCAACCATCCGGGCATGTCTATGGATACTGGGAGGCTTCACCGTCTTGTGCCTGTTGTTGACCACCCTCTTCCTGCAGATACGCAGTCACAGGGTACGCTGAAGCAAGCTCCGGTTCCTACTCATTGGCCATGGACAAATGATAAATGGCCTGCCGATAACTGCGAATCTCGTCTCCTGGACGTATTTCGAGCGCCTTGTCCAGATCTGCCAGGGCGTCATTGTAGTTCTTGATAGCGACACGCACCTTGGCCAGTTCAAGATGGGCGCTGTATTGATGCCCCTCAAGACGGGATGCTTGCTCGAGCAACATGATTGCCTCCTGATACCTTTGTTTTGCAGCACGATGACGAGCCAGAAGAATGAGCGGCTCTGCACTGAGCGGGTTTTTTTTGATGATGGCTTCCAGAACTTCGGCAGCCCGTTGCGGGTCATTACCTGACTCCATATCGACAAAAGCCTGAAGATATTGCTGCTTTTCCCTGAGCTTGTCGTTGCCGGCATCTGGATAAGCCAGCTCAATCGCTGCCGAGAAATCACGCGCCAGTGACCAGTCCCTGGTGGACACAGCAAACTCGAGCAAATTGACAGCAGCTTGATAAGTCGCTTTTTGCTCCATGCCCAAGGCTGCCAGCATCACGGGACGCGCAAGATGAGCGCTTCCCGAACGCAAATGAAGATTGGCTAGCAAGAGATGATTGGCCGCGTCGAGTTTCTCCATGCGCCGGACCAGCTCGAGATTGGCAATTGCGTCATCGATGCGATCCATGGACAAAAACACAGAGGTCTGCAGGAGGTAATAGGCAACCTCTGTGGGCCGGGCCTTGAGCACCTCGTCGAGAAGCGACAAAGCCTCGTCATGACGTCTGAGCTCTTGCATGCACTGGGCGGCTCCAGCCTTCCAGTCAAGCGCTTCGGGCTGGGTCAACTGCGCCATCTGAAAGGACTGCAGGGCTGCGGCATATTGCCCGGCCTGCATTCGACCAAATGCAAGTTGGCCAAAGGTTGCTGCATCAAGATCTCCGAGACGTATGGACTCTTCAAGTGCCGGCAGCGCACTCTCCCAATTGTTTTGCCGCACGTAGACAAATCCAAGGTTGCGATGCGCACGCCGGAAACTGGGAAATAGTTTCAGCGCTCTGAGGTAGGATTTTTCAGCAGCCTCAAGTTGACCCAGTTCAAATTGAATGTTGCCCGCGTTGAATGCAATGGCTGCAGAGGACTCGATCAGCTCACTTTTAGTCAATAAAGCAAGTGCCTGCTCTCTGTTGCCATCAGCCATCATCGGCTGAACCGATACCAGCAAACCACGTTCCTCCGTGCTTACGGAGGGTTCAATACGCGCATTGATACGGTAAGACCCATTGAAGGATTTGAGAAAAGCCTCATCCTTCCAATACTCTTTACTCAGTGCGAGGGGCTCTGCGGCACTGACGCTGACGCAACTCAGCAAGCAATAGGTAATGACTGTATTATTCATTTTTTGATCGTGATGGGCCAGGTCATGACAGCCTTGACTGCCTTGCCCTGACGGGTGGGCGGAGTGAAGCGTGACCCCTCCGCTATGCGCTGGGCCAATGGAATGAGCTCATCATGGGTTGATGAAACCACAGAGACAAACTCACTACGGCCGGAGGGAAGAATCGCAACCCGGACAACAACCCGCCCGCTGTCTGCATCTCTGATACTGCGCGGAAAAACAACCGATGGGTTACGCAATAATCGTGGCTGTTGATCCAACTCCCCGAGCGAGTATTCCGATATTGGTTCGGGTGCAGCACTATCCATCGTGGGCGTGGTTGGCGACTTGATTGAAATCTCCGGCCTTGTCTCTGGAACCGGTTTTGCAATGACAGGTAATGGCGCGGGAGTTTGATCGGTAAAAAAAGTATCGATGCTCAAGCGCGGATCCACACTTTGATGGCTTATTGTGAGAGCCACCTGGCTCACATCAGGTGTCGAACGCAAATCCACGAGTGCCGGGGGCGGGGGCGGTGGAGTCTTCTCGACGGGCAGTGTTTCAGCGGGAGGTGATGGCGGTTCAGGCAGGGAGACAGTTTCCACTTCACGGATCTCAAACTCATGCGCAACTGGTGTTAATACCATCAGCCTTGTGGCCACGAGCACCGCCAACAAAACAGCAGTAAAGGCAATGCCAAGGCTGATGGATTTGAGGCTCATGGATCAATGGAGGTTGTATCGGATTATCGGGTCGTAGCCAGATTCACAGATTGAGCACCTGCAAGCTTTGCCGCATCGATGACTTTGACAATTGTGCCGTGGTTGGCTGCCGCATCACCCTGGATGATTACCGGAAGCGCATCATCATTTTCCAACATTGCAGCGACCACGCTACGAACACCGTCTACTCCTATGCTGCGGCCTCCTTGATAAACTTGCCCGGTGGCGGTAACAGCCAGCAGGATCGCCTGTTTTTCAAGGCTTTGGGCGGAAGCGGCACGCGGCTTGTTCACATCCACCCCGGTTTCCTCAATAAAGACAGTGGTTACGATGAAGAATATCAGCAGGATGAATACAACGTCAATGAGCGGCGAGATATTGATCTCGGAGCTTGTAGTCTCGTTACCCGTGAAATGTCTGAAACGTCGCATCGTCAGGAAGTGGGGTTTGCATGGGGGTCAGATGCCGCCATCGCCTTGTGAAATTTCTGCTCCAGAATCGCCTGCGTGGTTTTGGTTTGATTGCGCAATACCGCCAGCAAAAAAGCCGCAGGTATAGCAAGCAAGAGACCTGCCTGTGTGGTGATAAGGGCTTCGGAAATACCCATCGATATCTTGTCAATAGGTGTAGCCGCGCTACTGGCAGCCAAGCCCGAAAAGGTGACGAGCATACCCGAAACCGTGCCCAGCAAACCCGCCAGTGGCGCTGCGCCAGCCAAGACTCCGATAAAGGGAAGACGTCGCTCAACCCACGCAAGTCGATCCAGCTCAAAAACGGCAAACTCACTCATCATCTCGCGCCTGTTGCCAGTTGGCACACGATACTCATCAAGTTCGGATTTCACCTTGCATAGACCCATCCAGGTGGATGCCAGAATCGTATACAAGCCCACACCCAGTATGATGAGTCCCCAGAGAACGGGGCCACCTTGATCGAGTACTTGTTGTAATTCGTGAAACACCTGAAGGCTTAGGTTTTGGGTGAATGATCTTTATTGCGCAGTCCGTTGACAAACGTCAGGCCAAGTTTTTCGGTGTTCTGATAGATACCCTGACAGCGGCGGGAGAGCAGCGCATGAATAATGAGAGCCGGGATGGCGACGACGAGACCAAACAAAGTGGTCACCAGTGCCTCTGAAATACCGCCAGCAAGCGGCTTGGCATCACCCGTGCCTGAAACCGTAATCACATTGAAGGTCCGAATCATGCCTGAAACCGTTCCCAGTAGTCCCAGCAAGGGAGCGGTGGCGGCAGTAATGGCAATGAAGGGCAGCCAGCTTTGCAGCCTGTTTTGGACACCGATAAGTTGTTCGTAAAGAACTTCCTCAACTACATCCGGGCCTGCCTTGACGTAGTTCAAACAACGCTGCAGAACATCGCCAACCGGATGTGATGCCCTTTGTGCAAGGCTGGTCGCTTTTTGCATATCAGCCTCTCGGACAGCCCCAAGAATACTGGCAACCCAATCCGACTGGGGAGTGAAAATACGAACGATTTGGATCAGCTTGATAAGCCCGCACAGTGTGGAAAAGAGAGCGATGCCCAAAATGGGCCATATCCAGAAGCCCCCCTTGCGGAAAATATCGAGCTTATCGTTTTCGAGGGTCGTCAGGGCCAGCGCCTTACCCCCTGTGACATCAATGCCAAGATCGGCAACACCACCGGCAACCACTGTCTTAATGGCTCCACGTGAGCCCGGCACGACCTTCGGCTTGCCCGAGCCCCTCTCCCTGAGAACAGTTCCTGCAAGTGTGGTGTCATCTGCGATGAACCATGCCACCGGGCCCGCGAGGGCAAAGCTGCCTTGCTTGACCTCACCGTCTGGAGCCACCGCCTCACCCTTGACGACGTACCCACCCATGGTCTGTTCAAGTTGTTCGATACCGGACTCAAGGGCAGCAAGTCGGGAGCGCAGCGCGTTCACCGGTATTGACTCTTTTTTGCGCAGATGATCAAGGGAAGCCCCATACATGGCACGCTCACCGGGCAGCAGAAAGGTTTCGAACTTGAGTCCATAATCGCCAAGCTGGCCCAGAATGTAGTCATGATCCTGAGCGAAGATGTATTGCTTTTTCTCAAGCTCCTTGAGCAGGACATCACGATCGGATTGAGCCATTCGGGCGATTCGCACCTTGCGGCGCTTCTCAAGCAGGTCGGCACGGGCTGTTTGGAAACTCTGGCCAAGAACTGGTTTCTCGGTGGCAATGGCCTCGCGCTGCCTGGCGAGACGGGCGATGGCTCCATCAAGATCTTTCTGGATGGATTGCAAATCCTGTGCCGCGCAAGAGACGATCATGGCAAGCAAGACTGCTGATGTGATGGCAATAGTTCTCATCATTTTGTCTTTCTTGTATTACCCGTTTGCAACTGCACAGGCAGATTGATGAGCTGCGGCTGCTTTGCTTTCAGATAAACCGAGATGGTTTGGCTCACTTGTTGGGCGATCTCATTCTGCTCTGTCCACTGCCATTGGTCCGTCGTCGATGGCACGCCTATGCCGGCTGTTGATCCATTGGCAGATGCGTAGTAGGCACGGCATAGCCCGAGATAGAGCACGTTGACTGAGACTTTTTTCCCATTGCCCATTAATCGCGTTTCCTCGGCAAGAGTCAGGGTTCGGTTGAAGCGATCAGCGGCATTCAAAATGGCTATCATTGACTTGAGTGCATCCCGCGGATCCTCGAGCACTGCCGGGCTATTGAGGAATTCGATGTCCGCCTCGAGCTCCTCGACGAGGGGAGCGGGAAAGCATTGAATCAGCTTTTGCAAACGTGGCAACAGCCTGGCAACGGTTTCCCTGAGAAATTGTCTCGCCTCACGGAATTGCTGGAGGCTTGCCTCCAGCCGCTCTTTACTTTCGTCAATCAGCCCTGCTGAGCCACCTGCTGCATCGAGCTCCTCATTGAGCAAACTGAGTTCTTTCTGGTAGATCTCCAACAGATCCTGCATCTGCTGCCTCTGAGCCTGCCATGCGGATTTTTCCTCACTGATCATGCGCTCAGTTTGCACCCACTGCCGAATCAACTCGCGCGAGTGCACCGGGTTGCCCTCTTCAGCAGCCTTGCCACTTTCCTGGGCATGGCTACCTGCCACCGCCAGCAAGGCCGCAGTGATAACCAAATAACAACAACGCATTTCGATCATAATTTCTTGGCTCCTGAGGCCGTATTAAAACTGAACTTCAAAGCCGGTATAGATGTGGCGACCACGTCCGTTACGAGGCCCGTCAGGCAATCTCGAGACAATGTTTTTCTCATCAAGAACATTGTAAATGCCGGCAATCCACTTCCATTGGTCATTGATCTGATACCATGCGGATAAGTCCACCTGGAGAGCATCATCAATCTTGCCCTCCCGTGCCGAGCTCACAGGCTTGTCGTAATTGCCGGCCGTAGCGTACATGGAGCTCGTCCACGTAACATCAAGATTCGCTCCCCACCTGGTCATATCCACGCCCACGCCGGCAGCGAGTTTCCACTCCGGAATGTAGGGAATGTCCTGACCTTTCTCATCACCTCCCTGGAAATCGGTGAAGATATTGTCCGTGTCTGTAGCGAGGTTGCTCTCGAGTGTCGCCTGGGTCCATGTCGCACTCAGATACATGGGCAGGCGGCATGCATGCCCACGTGCAGAAGCCGGGTCACAGCTGAAAATGGCTTCAATGCCATAGACCTCGGCTGCCCCTCCATTGGCTGCGTCCCCGACGCCCGTGCCGGTGGCAGGAGCAAGAAGGTGATCAAAATCCGTGAAGAAGCCAACCAGTTCAAAGCTACGATACTTTCCGCTGTCAGCATGGCGCCAGCCAAGCTCGTAGGAGAGAGAGGTTTCCTCATCGGTTTGCTTGGCAGGGTCCGTCTCCGTGTAACCCTTGGGCCCCGGAGTGGAAATACCGCGGAAAACACCACCAAAGATGCGATCGGCAGAGTCCAGTTCGTAGGCAAATCCCATGCCACCTGCCCAGACATCCAGATTGTCATCGCGGTAGGTGGACGAGTTGTAATCCTCATAGTCAAACTCCAGATGCTCAACACGAATCCCGGGACGGAAAGTCCATCTCCCGGTCTTGATTTCATCCTCAATGAAGAGAGCTGTTGCAACCGTCTCCCCACTGCGGTTTGAATCCGAGCCCGGAGTGCCTGAGCTTGTCAGGTTAAAATCGCCTGCCCTGTCTGAGGTGTAT
>CAYXEC010000080.1:0-8931 GCA_964463855.1 uncultured Verrucomicrobiales bacterium
TGACTTTCGCCTCTGGTGCTGTCGAGGCAGCCATCTGGCTCCAAAAACAACCTGCCGGCCTCTACGACATGCAAGATGTTCTTGGTCTCAAGTAACCCACCCAGCACATCTTCTCCGTGGCTACACGTGTAGGCATCGCCCTTGGTTCCAATCTTGGCAACCGCCTTGCCAACATCTCGCATGCGCGTGACCTGCTATGCAAGCTGATGCCCGAGCATCACGCTCATCTACAGGCACCTGTCTTCGGCTCTGCCCCCGTGGATTGCCCTCCCGACTCACCGGACTTCCTCAACACCGTCATCGAGATCGCCTACGAGCGAGATGCACACGATCTCCTGGAGCAAACCCAGCAAATCGAGTCAACACTGGGTCGTGAGAGTGTATATCCCAAAAATGCCCCACGCCCCATTGATATCGACATTCTCTATTTTGGCGATAGCTGCCTGAAAAATGAGATATTGGACATTCCGCATCCCGGAATTGCCAGCCGCCGATTTGTTCTGGAGCCTCTGGCCCACATTCGCCCCAACCTGACTCTCCCTGGAAAAAACCGCACCGTGATTGAACTTCTTCATCACCTTGACTCTGAAGAGCAGCCACTTACGCTGGTCGAGTCTGACTGGTAAATGCTCATCCGATGCCAAAAACCGATATTTTATGAACGCGACCCAAAAGGCCATGGCCATTCAATCAATGAAGGGCAGGCGCCGCGTCTCAGCACTGACGGCATATGATTACCCCACCGCCAGAATCCTGGACGAAGCAGGTGTCGACATCATTTTGGTAGGTGACTCACTCGGCATGGTCGTATTGGGCTATCCTGACACCACCCACGTGACTCTGGAAATGATGACTCACCATACCGCGGCTGTAGCACGGGGCGTGGTCAACGCACTGATCATTGGAGACATGCCCATCCACAGCTACGATACTCCCCAGCAGGCGCTGGCAAGTGCTCAAGCTCTGATCCAAGCGGGTGCCGATGTAATCAAACTTGAAGGCGGCATCCGCCAGATTGAAAAGATCCGGACCATCATTGAGGCGGGCATTCCGGTCATCGGCCACCATGGAATGCTGCCCCAGCGCGTCTTAGAGGAGGGAGGCTACAAAAAGAAAGGCAGGACAAAGGCCGAGTCCTGCGCCATCATGGAGGGAGCACTCGCCTTGCAGGATGTTGGCTGCTTCGCCATCATACTCGAGAGTGTTGTTCCAGAGCTTGCTCAAAGCATTACCTCTCAGCTCACCATCCCAACCATCGGCATTGGCTGCAAAGCGCCATCCGGAGAACAAACCTGCGATGGTGAAGTTGCCGTCATCACCGATGTCATCGGCTCCTACCCCTGGTTTGTTCCACCCTTTGCAAAGCCCCACGCCGATGTCGCCGGAGTAATGAGCCGTGCTGTCCAAGCATACATCGAGTCGCTTCGTTGAATGATGAGTGGTGAATTCACATCCTGATCTCGCGCCCCCAGCATTCACCATCCAAAATTCACCATTCAAAATTTTAATGCCCTCCCCTGAAAAAATGGCGGCCCTGGAAGCCCGCTTGGCAAAGCTCGGCATCACCGAGGACAGCCTGCTGGAAAAATTTATTCACGGCAGCGGCAGCGGCGGGCAAAAGATCAACAAGACAGCATCCTGCGTATATCTCAAACACCTGCCCAGCGGTATCGAGGTCAAATGCCAGCAACAACGCTCGCGCGAGCTCAATCGTTTTCTCGCACGGCGTGAACTATGCGAACGCCTTGAGGAAATCCGGGAGGGCAGAAAGTCGGCCCGTCAACAAGCCATCGAGAAGATCCGGCGCCAAAAACGCCGCCGCTCCCGCAGGGCTAAAAACCGTATGCTGGACGCCAAATCAAAGCACGCAGAGAAGAAAAACCTCCGCAAACCACCGGGACAAAACGATTAAAAGCACTCGCTACTTGTCACCTGCCACAAGCTCATTCAAAATTCGCCCATGCAACAGTATCTCGACCTGCTCAAAGACGTTCTCGATAACGGGGAATCACGCACTGATCGCACGGGCACGGGTACGGTTTCTGTCTTTGGTCGCCAGGCACGATACGACCTGCGTGAGGGTTTCCCCTGCCTCACTACCAAGAAACTCCACCTGCGCTCCATCATCCACGAGCTTCTCTGGTTTCTGAAGGGCGAGACCAACATCGCCTATCTCAAGCAACACGGAGTGCGTATCTGGGACGAGTGGGCAGATGAAAACGGCGAACTGGGACCCGTATACGGCCAGCAATGGCGTGCCTGGGAAGGAGATGATGGTGAAGTCATTGACCAGATCGAACGCCTGATCGACGGGCTCAAAAACAACCCCCATTCACGCCGCCACCTGGTATCCGCATGGAATGTCGGCAAGGTCGACCAAATGGCCCTGCCCCCCTGTCACATGCTTTTCCAGTTCTATGTGCATGATATCGACTCGGACAAACCCGGCCTCTCCTGCCAGCTCTACCAGCGCAGTGCCGACCTGTTTCTCGGCGTGCCCTTCAATATCGCCTCCTATGCCTTACTCACCATGATGGTTGCCCAGGTCTGCGGCTATGAGGCTCGGGACTTTGTGCACACCTTTGGTGATCTTCATTTGTATAGCAACCACATCGAGCAAGCAGAACTCCAGCTCACCCGGACCCCGAAGAAGCTCCCCACCATGTGGATCAATCCTGAAATCGATGATATCCACGCCTTCACTTTTGACGACTTCGAGCTGCGTGACTACGACCCTGACCCCCACATCAAGGCAGCCGTCTCAGTCTAATACTGATTCACTCCAAACCCATCATCAAAACACATACAACGACATCAACATTCCATGAGTAATAACACCATCAACATCAACGACGCCAATCTTAAGAAATTCAAGTGGCTGGGCAAACTCGTCATCCCCTTTCTCATTCTCTTGTTTGTATTCGCCGCTCTCACGCCATTCACCACCATTCCGGCGGGCCACGTGGGTGTTGCCAGCCTGTTCGGCAAAGTCGACACCACAGAGCTCACCGAGGGATTTCACATCATCAATCCGCTGAAGAAAATCCAGAAAATCGACTGCCGCAACAAGGAACTCACCCTGGTCGATGTGGGCGTTCCTTCGCAGGATCAGCTCACCACCGACGTTGACGTCACCGTCAAATGGAGAGTTGACCACAATCAAGCCGCAGAAGCCGTTCAGGATACCGGGGATGTCGCCGCACTGGAAACCGTCCACCTGACTCCCAAGCTGCGCTCGCTCATCCGCGAGGCCGGCAAAGGCATTAAAAATGCTGAGGATTTCTATCAGGACGAGATCCAGGTTTCCATGCAAAGCCGGATTCTTGAAGGGCTTGTCAAACTCGCTGACAAGGGAATTCTGGTGGAGGAAGTACTGCTGCGCCGCTTTGACCTGCCGCGTATGATCGTGCAGGGGGTCGAGGACAAGAAACGGCAGAAGCAACTTGCTGAAAGGCAAATTGAGGAATTGAAACGCTTCACCACCGAGCAAGAGCAGAAGCAGGTCCAGGCTAAGGCCGAGAAAATGGCAGCGATCGAGGAAGCGGAAAAACGCCGGGAGCTCGCCGATGCCAAGGCTTACGAAATCACAGCCCAGGCCAAGGCCCAGGCCGAGGCCATCAATATCGAGGGTGAGGCACTGCGCAGAAACCCGGAAATTCTCAAACTCAGGGCGATCGAAAAATGGAATGGCAGTGTTCCACGCGCCACTCTTGGAGGCAACGCCATTCCGCTCATCAACCTCAACGACACCCTCAAGGACAAGCCCTGATTCTCGCGGCGAGCCACAGACTCAATCGAGCCTCCGGGGGTAAACGAGACTTCTCACTACCGTGCAATCACCCATCAAACTCACCGCCATCGTCGCCATGACCTCTGAGCGCCTCATCGGCAAGGATGGCGGCCTACCATGGCACCTGCCCGAGGACCTCAAGCTCTTCAAACGCCACACAACCGGACACCCTATCGTCATGGGGCGCAAGACCTGGGATTCCATTGGCAAGCCCCTGCCAAACCGGCAAAGCATTGTGCTGACCCGGGACCACAGCTGGTCTGCCGATGGAGCCACCGTCATTCACAGCCCCAAGGACCTGCACAACATCGAGCTCATCGACCCTCAGGTCTACATTATTGGAGGTGCCCAGATTTACGAAGCCTTTCTGCCTATTACTGACGAGCTCCTGGTGTCCCACATCTATGAAAAATTCCCTGGCGACACCCACCTCCCACACTTTGAGGAGCAATTTCCCCATGTCATTGTTGAGGAAAAATACGACAGCTTCGAGCTGCGCAGATACACCAGATAGTATTGAGCGCTAGGCTTTCCTGTCCTGCATGAGCCTGGCAATGTGCTTGGCAATCACATCTGCCTCAAGATTGACCTTTTGCCCCACCTGGGCATCACTGAGCCGCGTGTGCTGCATGGTGTGCGGAATAATCCAGAATACGGCACTTTCCTCCCCGAGCTCGGCAATGGTGAGCGATATACCATCAACAGCCAGTGAGCCCTTATCAATACAAAGTCGTTGAATGTCCGCTGGCAGGGAAATTTCCAGACGATGGTCCTGTCCATGCTCAGAAAGGTCAACAATCTGGCCTG
Organism: uncultured Verrucomicrobiales bacterium; assembly: GCA_964463855.1. Lineage (GTDB taxonomy): Bacteria > Verrucomicrobiota > Verrucomicrobiia > Verrucomicrobiales > Akkermansiaceae > Oceaniferula. The sequence continues at coordinate 4,598 of CAYXEC010000080.1, forward strand.
TGGTATCCACATGACCCTGTACAAAGTGTCCGCCGAATCTGTCCCCGGCTCGCATCGCTCGCTCCAGGTTGACCAGACGACCTTTGCTCAGCTCGCCTAGGGAAGTCACATCCAGTGTCTGCTTGAGCACATCAAAGCATGCCGACTCGTCATCATGAGTGGTCACTGTCAGGCAGCAGCCATTCACTGCCACGGACTCGCCATCGACGAGCTCAGCGGCAAAAGGCAAGGCAACCGTCAGCCTGGCTTGCTCGCCATGCGACTCGATTGAGCAAACTCTGCCCGTTGCCTCAACAAGTCCCGTAAACATGACAGCAATACCCAGTTAATGTCCGGCAGCTTCCTCAACGACCTCAACCTTGGCTTTGTTTTCCTCCAGTTCGAACATGGCCTCCCTACCGGGGTCGGGGAAGAGCATCATAACGAGCGAGACGATGACGGTGGGGATGAAGGCTCCCATCGCAAGCTTGCCTGGGGATATGCCGTCACCAAAGAAGCGGTTCAACAGCGCTTGACCCGCTGGGTTGGGTGCGTTGGCAATCACCGTCAGGCCACCACCACAGACAGCACCTGCCAGCACCGCGTATTTCAAGCTGGCACCCAGGCCGTCCACCTGGCTGGCAAGGAAGGTAATCGCCGCGTTGTCATTGAATGATGTCAACACCACCGAGCCGATAAAGAGCGGAACTTCACCAAGGCTGGTAAGCACAGGGGCCAGCCACCAGCCCTGCAGCCCGCCATGAATGACCAGACCGGCAAGGAAGAAACCCACCAGAATGGGCCCACGCAACTGGATATCAAACTGGTGATGCTCGGTGGCCTGACGAAACGCCAGGAAAAACAGGAAACCTCCAATGAAAATAGCGGGTGTGTGAGCAAAATAAACGGTCCAGCCCATGAACAACAAGTGGGTGATGGTAATCCAAATGGGTATGGGCCGGTCATGGTCGTGTTTGAGGTCACCCTGACCATCGCCATCGTGATCCTCCAGACTTCCGGAGAGAGAACGAAGCTCTTTGCGGAAAAAGGTGAAATAGAGAACCGTGGAAATCAAAATACCCACCACTGCTTTACCACCGTAGTGCACAAGCATTTCCATCGTGGTCAGGTCCCAGTTTTGCGGGCCCGCTACCATCAGCACCGGTGGGGCCGCAAAGTTGGTGAGAACCCCCCCTACCGAAATATTGACGAACAGAAGCCCCAGGGTGCCGTAGGCGAGCTTGGGGCTGGGCTTGAGCTTGTAGAACTTCTTAGCCAGCAGCATGGCTGCGATGGTCATCGCTCCCGGCTCGGTGATGAAGGACCCGAGAATGGGCGCAACAATCAGGATCGACAGCCACCACGCGGCGGGCGTCTCCTTGCCAAAACGGGCAAAGAAGCTCAGTGCATTCTCCGCAAATCGCAGCACGGGCCTCGTGGAAGCCAGGGCCATAATAATAACCACAAACATCGGCTCGGTGAAGTTCACCCTCGAAATATAGCCTTTGACCGTATCGACATCATAGAAACCCATCATGGCACCCATCAGTACCAGCACCCAGATGCCAAAGATCGCTTCAATCTCCCCTAGGAAATGGAGCATCGTCGCCTTGAAGCTCACCATATCCTTGGCGGTGGCCGGCTCGCCCTCCACATTTTTTTGCCGTCTGATCTCAGCATCATGATCATGCTGCACTTTGTGAGCGTACCTGGTGATGGGAACGGCGAAAAAGGTATGGATGATCGCCAGCAGGAAAATGATACTCGCCACTACCAGAAATGGCTGTTCCGCGGCACGATAGCTTATTTTGTCCCAGATGCCACTGATGCCCATATTGTCCTCCTCAACCGAGAAAGAATCCATACGCTTCTGGAACTTGGGAGGCTCGCCATCATGACTGCCACCGCCAGCGATGGCAAGCGGCGCTGTCAGCGTCAGACCCAAGAGAATGAGATTGAAAATAATTTTGTTCATCGGCGCCAATTTCCTTACCATAGGCGGGAATCATGACAATGGCTATTTAAGTAAAAAGCAACAGCATGGCACCTGTTGCCGCTTTGATCCTGCTGAAAATCCGCTAGTATAAACCATCGATGAAGATCATTCCTCGCAACGTCAGGAAACAAGTTTCCGATTGGCGCCATGCCATCGTGCGTGAACTCTCCGGCGATACGGTTGGCGGCATCAGCCGGAGCAACAAGGTGAAAATCCACTTCGAGGGTGACAGCGCATACCTTGCGATGCTCGAGGCAATCTCCTCTGCCAAGCACTCCGTGCACATAGAGATATACATGTTTCTCTCGGACACCATCGGCAAAAAATTCGCTCTTGCCCTCAGTCAAAAAGCCCGGGAAGGCATCCCGGTCCGGGTCATCTATGACTCCATTGGCTCCTCAGCTGCCGACCCCATGCAGTGGGCGCACATGCGTGACGCAGGTGTTAGTGTCATCGAGTATCGACCTGTGGAGCCATGGCGGCAACGCAGTGGCATCTGTGGCAGGAACCACCGCAAGAACCTCATTGTGGATGATTACATCGGCTTCACCGGCGGCATGAACATCGGCGACCCCTGGTCCTATGAGCAGTATCAGGAAGACGCCTGGCGGGACACTCAGATCCAAGTCACCGGCCCGGCTGCCCGTCACTTGAACCTTCTCTTTCTCGACAGCTGGGAATACTGCACCGATGAGAAAATCCTGTTACCACCTGTTCGAGACCATGCAGCTGGTGCCGGCAAGAGCCGCTGCATGGTGGTTGGCAGTCAGGGACTTGGAAGCAGAAAACAAATTCGCAGGTTGTTCTCCGTGCACCTCGACAAGGCCCGCCATTCAGTCAAGATGACGATGCCCTATTTTGTGCCGCCCAGGCGCCTGAGAAGATCCATACGCCGGGCGACCTTACGCGGTGTGCAAATCTCTCTGCTGCTCCCCAGGGACTCGGATGTGCGAGTGGTCGACTGGCTAAGGGAGGGGCTCTATCCAAGCCTGCTTGGCTGGGGTGTGAACGTCATCGAGTATCTGGGACCCATCCTGCATGCAAAGACCATGGTCATCGACGACAACCTGGCCATCATTGGATCAAACAACTTCGATATCCTTTCTGTCCTGATGAACCGGGAAACGGCCATTGTCGTCTTTGATGATGAAGTGGTCGAAGAGCTTGATACCCAGTGGGAAAACGACCTCAGACTCTCAGAATGTGTCGAGGCTGACTGGCAAGGCCTCCGGCCATGGTGGCGGCTCTGGCTGGCCAAAATCGGCTGCTTTTTGCTGAGAAAATTGTGATGAACCCTGCAAAGGGCGAATTTTCGCACAAGTTTTCTGCAAGAAATCTCAATTTGGTGTTTTGGCTTTTGTCGCCGGCGTCTAAAAACATGCCATGCCCGCCGCGCGTGTCCTCATTGACGGACCATCCGAACTCGTCTTTGACTATGCCATTCCAGAGGGAATGGCTGCTGTCCCCGGTTGCCGGGTAAAAATACCGCTGCGTAATCGTGCATCCACGGGAACCATTCTTGAGGTCAGCCAGGAGGCACCGGAGCATTTCAATCTCCGGCCCATCGATACCCTGATCGACCCGGAGCCTCTGATCACTCCCAACCTGCTCAAGCTGGGCAAATGGATTGCAGACTACTACGGCTCTCCGATGGAGCTCGTGATGCGCGCCTTGCTTCCCGAGGCTGTTCGCCAGGAGTCGCACTCGGAAAAAACCCGCAAAACCGTCATCCTCATTCAAAAACCCGATGAGGAGGCAATGGCCAAGCTGCAAAAGAGGGCATCCCGCCAGCACCTCATCATCACCTTGCTCGAGGCCGCGGGCGGGCAGATGTCCCTCAAGGACCTCGGCGGCGGCTCGGCGACCGCATCCCTCAAAGCACTGGAAAAACAGGGCCTGATCGAGTTCAAGGATGAGGCTGTGCGCCGCGACCCGGATGAGGGTGAGGAATTCCTCGAGGACAAGCCCCTGCAGCTCAATCCAGAGCAAAGAGCGGCACTGGATCACGTACTCGGACAAATCCAATCTCCGCAGAAGCCCATGCTCATGCATGGTGTCACCGGCTCCGGCAAGACCGAGGTCTATCTGCAAGCCGCTCAGCACTGCCTCGACTCGGGCAAAAGCGTTCTGGTCCTACTGCCGGAAATCTCACTCACACCCCAAACAGTACAGCGTTTCAAATCCCGCTTTTCCTCCATTCAGGACCAGGTGGCCGTGCTACACTCCCACCTCTCCCAGGGTGAGCGCTTTGATGAATGGCACCGTATCCGGCAGGGCAAGGCGCGCATTGTCATCGGTGCCCGCAGTGCCGTCTTCGCCCCGCTCACCGATCTCGGCCTGATAATCGTCGATGAGGAAC
>CAYXEC010000081.1:0-8924 GCA_964463855.1 uncultured Verrucomicrobiales bacterium
GACTCGGTAGGCCTCCCCCATGGCCGCGATGCGGCGCGCCTCGGAAAGACCTCCACAGTGAGTGATATCGGGCTGCAGTACCGAGCACGCCCGCTTCTCAAGTAATTCACGAAACGCGTGCTGAGTGATCAGACGCTCTCCTGTGGCGATAGGTGTTTTTACCGCATCCTGAATGCGGGCGATGTCATCGATAGACTCCGGCCAGCAGGGCTCCTCGAAGAAGTAAAGATCGTAAGGCTCAAGAGCCTTGGCAAATTGCAGGCCCATCCGGGGTGAGGGCCTGGCGTGACAATCGACCATGATATCAATGTCCGGCCCCACTGCCTCACGCATCGCCTCGACACATTCCGCCGCGTAGCGGATCGGGCGGTTGCCCTCAAGCGACATCGTGGGAGGCACCGCCATCGATTTGAATGCCGTGAAGCCATCCTCTACCGCCTCCTGGGCCAGCTCGCCGAAGCGCTTGGCATCGGAGCAGTCCGTCTCGTAAAAATCTTCCATACGCCCGCCACCGAGGTGGCAATAAAGCCGGATATGGTCGCGTACTGGGCCTCCCCAGAGCTGATGCACTGGCACCCCATGGACTTTGCCGAGGATATCCCATAAAGCCAGGTCAATGCCACTGATGGCGGTGCCGCGCACCACCCCGTTACCGTGCCAGAAATGCTGGCGGAACATCATCTGCCAAAGGTGTTCGATGCGCCGCGGATCCTCGCCGACAAGTAACTCGCTGATATCCTCAACCGCACCGACCACCGAGCGGGTGTGCCATTCCAGGGTTGCTTCACCCCATCCGTAGAGACCGGGCTGGTCGGTGATGACTTTGACAAAGACCCAATTACGCATCCGCGCGTTGCAGACGTGAGTTTCAATTCGTTCGATTTTCATAAGTGATGTGCGATGCACTGTCTGTTGTAACCAAGGCCGCAGGTGAAGGGAATGATTTTAGCACGATCAGATCATGAACAAATCCGACTTTTCCTGGGCCCGGCGACACTCAGCTGGGACACCAATCAACCTACGTATGCACAAACCCGCGCACCTGACGAACCCGGCGGTAATCGGCCGGCGGGATGCCAAAGCGGCGTTTGAAAGCGCGGGAGAAATGGAACGGGCAATGGTAGCCACAGTGCCCGGCAATGTCTTCGACCGTCCGCTCCGGGTAGGCGAGCATGCGCGACGCCTTCTGCAGCCGGGCCTCGATCAGCCAGGTTTTCGGACTCATGCCGATGTGAGATTTGAACATGCGACTGAAATAATCCACATTGAGCCCGCAGCCGGCGGCCCAGTCTGCAATGCTGACGTCCTCGCCGAGGCGCGGTCTGATCCATTCCTGCGCAGTATGCACGTGGTGCACGGTCTTCGGGTTGCCCCCGGCCGCTCCCGGCTCAGGGGCCAAGGATTCCTGCAGGCAGGCAAGCCAGTGGAACATGGCGGCGGTGACATGCAAGTTACGCCAGCGGCTCTGGCTATCCAGCGCATCAACGACATCCTGGAAGTTTTGCTCATAGGATTTCCTGTCCTCCAAGCGGTAGTGGCGCTGGTAACGGTGCTGCAGCAGGACATTGGTGGCATCATCCCGGCTCAGCGAGAGGCAGGCCGAGAGTGATGTCTGTGGACGGTCCGGATCCTGGGTGGCTGAGAAAATCTCGCCGCCTCGCCACACCAACATCTCACCGGGTTGCAACGGCACCGACACCCCGTTGATCTCCGCCGTCACCACACCCTCCATGAGATAAAAAAAACAGATCAGGTCCGACCCCAGACGCGAAGGCTCAATTTTCCATTCCGGATTACCCCCCCAGCAGCCGAACCACTTCACCTGCAGCCCGAAAGAAGTCTCGAACTCCGCTTTCCAGTCATGATGGTAGGGCAGGTCGGTGGTCATGAGGTCAATTTACGTATAAATTCCTAGTGTCCTCATATCGAAATAAAAACCAGCAAAAAGTAAATATCCGACTTTAAGGGGTAGTAGGCAACAAACGACAGGGGCGGGGCGGAGACTGCAAGATACAAGACTCGAAGATACAAGATAGAAGCTCACGCAAAGACGCCAGCTTGGCTGACATGCTCACAAATGATGACATCAAAGTCACCCCCCAGGTTACCCCCCAAGTTATCCAAAGTCGCTGTAATGATTTTTGCCTGAACACTCGATGACTCTAGATCAGGATGTCATTGGCGACAATGTAATCCTTGGGGTGGATCAATGCGCAAATCCGACTTTTAGCATAGAATCAAACAGCTTTTCCCCGAGACTCCGTCATATTAAGCATCAGGCATAGCCAATTAAAAATACCGAACTATAGTAGTTTTCTCTATGATCACCTTCCCAACTGCACTTGATGCTATCAACCAACGCATCGAAAAAATCGACCCGGTCAAATATGCCCGTAGTCGTAATTTCAGTGATGGTGCGGTGACTTATCTGAGCCCCTACCTATCACGTGGGGTGATATCTACCAAACAAGTTTTCGAGCACCTGCTTTCACTCAATTTGCCGTGGCACCGCATTGAAAAACTCGTTCAGGAATTAGCCTGGAGAGACTATTGGCAAAACATCTGGATCGCCAAGGGAGACGGGATCAATGAGGACCTCAAGCACCCCCAGGATCCTGTATCCAACCACGGGATCAGTGATGCCATCGCAGATCACAGCACGGGCATCAACGCCATCGATGATGCCATCGGAGACCTCTACAAGACCGGCTACATGCATAACCACATGCGCATGTATGTCGCCTCGGTGGCTTGCAATGTCGCCCAATCTCACTGGCTCACCCCTGCCCGGTGGATGTACTACCACCTGCTTGATGGGGACTGGGCAAGCAATGCCTTGAGCTGGCAGTGGGTCGCGGGCAGCAATGCCAGCAAGAAATATTACGCCAATCAGGACAACATCAATAAATACTTCCACAGTAGCCAAAAGCAGACCTTCCTTGATGTCGACTATGAGCAGTTCAGCACCCTTGCCATACCGGAGGTCTTGACCGAGGTCTCGAATTTTGATTCACAAACCAAACTAACTGACGCAGCTGACGTTCAACTTGAGAGAGACAAGAAAACCCTGGTTTACAATTACTACAACCTCGATCCCGATTGGCACGCTGGCGAAGAAATGCAACGCGTGCTCTTGCTCGAGCCCTCCTTTTTCAAAACCTATCCCGTTAGTCCAAAATGCATCGAGTTCGTTACGCAATTAGCCGACAACATTGCCGGCATTCAAATACTGGAGGCCGAGTTTGAGACACTCGCAGAAAAAGTCGACCCCGCACAGATCATCTACAAGGAACACCCGACCAACCGGCACTACCTCGGCACGGAAGAACCCAGGTCATGGATGTTTGATGTAAGTGGTTACTACCCCTCGTTTTTCGCCTTTTGGAAGAAGTGTAAAAAACTCATCCCAGCCTAGGCACGGCTCAAATAGCGCCACATCATGAAACACCGTGAAGGAACGACCACCCTTGGTCGACGGGCGATGTTTTCTAACATTAAAAAGGATGCCCACGCGTTTCGGGAAAACAGCATCTCATTGCATCGCTGACACGATAGAAGCATCTGTCATACCAACCAAACCGTTGGACGAATGCCTCGTCTGATCGATTGAATCAAGCCGTCCAGTTAGCCGATCGGCTCATCAGATCATTTTTCAAGCGGATGTGTTTGCCTGTGATGCTCTGCTGCAGATGGTCTTCCCAAGGGCAGTCGAGACTTACTTTCAGGTAGGATTGACTGCGCTCTATGAAGGCCTTGAGGTCTGTAAACCCGATACTTCGCTGCGCATAGTATGTCGGATTGGTGGCGTGTTTGGCGATCCCATTCACAAAGCTATTGATCAGTGCCAGGCTATGGAAGAGTTCGGCAATCGAAAGTTGCTCGAATCGCGCGAGCGCCCTGGTCAAGTCACTACGCTCCTGTCGTGACGGACGCAAATCCAGCCTTACCAGGCTCTCACTCACATGGCGAACCGCCTCGAGCAAGTCTGGCCTGATATGCTCAGAAGATAGCAGCTTGGTCAGATGACTCATCAGTCGGTTAGCCTGCGCCCAAACGGGCAGTTCATTGTATACATCAAAAAGCTGGCAGCAAAGATTGCGGCCTATTTGATGCAGTGGCTTTTGAATAATATCACCGGCTTGCTGCCTTGGATTGAGAATAAAATCCGCAGACAGGTAATCCAGGATCGGCTGCATCAGCATTTCATAGCCGGGAAAGGTCTGACCCCGCCCGTCGATTTTCGCCAGCTCGCTGCGCTTAGCATAATAGCCTACGGCCTGCTCGATGGGATCGTTTGATGCTTGAGCACCCGCTGGGCGAAGCGCATACAAAATCGTGAGCTGATCAAAACTAGCGAAGGACAACGCACTGGCACCCTCCTTCTGGATCAAACTCCAGGCACTCTGTTGTGCTTCCCTCAAGTCACCACCAGGAGCCGCCTTCGAGGGATGATGTTTAATCGGATTGAGTTGCTGTGCATTGTTGGCTTGGAAGAACTGCCGAACCTCGTCGTTGGGGCCATGAATCTTTCCACTACCATCATAAGCTTTGAGCTCCCCATAATAACCAAGGATTAGCTTTGCAAAACGAGGGTCTGGGTTCGGCTGACCGGCCCGGCTGAGGTAGCGCTCAGAGAGCTCACCTGAATACGGATCCGACCCAAAGGCTAAATTGGCTACGGCTTGCTTACAGCAGATGTCTGCTGTGGGGGTCACCAACAAGGGCAGGCCTGCATCCTGGCAGACTTGTTTCAGCTCAGCCAGGAAGAGATCCACCACGTCAGCAAAGCTCTCAATAGGCCGGGACCGTGCATCACTATTCTCTGAGGCGGCGTACTTTGCTCGGATAGTCGGTTCTTGTTGTTTCAAGTCACGGATCACAAAAGGCATCGCTCCTCCAGGCACGCCAGCAGCACATAGCTTCTGCTTGAGCTCTGGCGCGATCTCCTTGTCTTTGCGATCAGGATGAGTCCCCCACAACTGATCAATGCGCTTCCCTAACTGCTCGTAGGCCATCCGATTCTTGATTAACTCTGGCGCGACCTCCGCCAATGGGTGATGCGACGATCCTCCGCTTAGGCATCCTTCAACGGTCTCAATAGCGGCGATTCCATAATGGAGCGCTTGCTGAATAGCTCCGCGTGAGCGCGCAGCATCCGTCGAGTGGCAATGGAGAGACAATGGAATCCCAAGCGGCTTCAAAATCTCCAACAAAGCCGGCACGAGCTGATCCACACGCTCGGCAGTGAGCTGCCCCGACATGTCTTTGATCCCGATCGCATTGTAACCAGCCTCAATCAAAGCCTCGGCATAACGGCAGAAATAATCATCCTGATAACGTTCAGGTGCATCAGCATAGTGGGTAAAACAAATCGCTCCCTCAAGGGTCAGCCCGGGCGTCCCTTTGACCGACTCAGGCAGAGTGAGATTATCGATATCGTTCAAAGCATCAAAGCAGCGGATTTTGGTAATCCCGCACTTGATGAACTCCTTCAGGGTCACCTCCAACAAATCGTGATCGTAATGACGAAAGCCCAGGGCATTGGCACCGCGGAAAAGCATCTGGAGCTCAAATCTATCAGCCGAGCCCTGGTGTTTCAGTGCCTCACTCACCGAGCTTAAAATCGTGAACGGGTTATAGCCATTGCCGATCGCGATCTGAAAGCTCTGCCCTCCAGAAATCTCCACCCCGTCAAAACCTGCCTGCTGAGAGGCCAATACCACTTTCGCGTATGCGCTTGGATCCAACAACCAGTCGGCAGCGTCCAGGGTTGATTGCTGCCCGTCACGCAGGGTCAGGTTGATCAACTTAGGCGAGCCAATGGTGGATGATGATGATTCAGACATACAATGTTGGAGTGCAGTTTATGACTGCTTCGGGGATAATTAAAATTATAATCGACAATTAAATGACAAAAATCCTGGACCATCAACGATATGGCCGCTGTTGGGAAATACCACGCGCAGGGCACCAAATCCATCACCGCCGACCTGCCGGCAAAGGTGTTCTATACACTCGAAAAACCAAGACAGTAGGAATTGATCGCTAATCCCCTGCAACCGTCTGTGAACACAAAGTGATCAGGTAGATCCAGGTATTGGGCCAGCATATCCAAACAAGCGGGTTGACGATTTTCCTGAAAGATTTAGGGTGATTGCATAGTTTATATGGATGATTGGCATGGTTCCAGCTGCCAGCCCTTTAGGCTCTTTACGACCAGTGATTATTTCATGAAACTTCCCACTCAAATTTTCATCCAGCTCCAAGGTATGCGGCTCCTTATTCCCGTCCTCTTTCTACCCTCCACCCTCTTCGCCGCGGAGGACAAGATCAGCTTTAACAAGGACATCCGCACGATGTTCTCCAACTCCTGCTTCCTCTGCCACGGGCCGGATGATTCACTCGACGAGCACGGGAAATCCGTTCGCAAGGCTGGTCTGCGGCTAGACACTTTCGAGGGAGCCACTGCTAAGAACAAGGACGGCACGCAGGCCATTGTCCCGGGAGACCCCGAGGCCAGCGAGGCCTTCATGCGCATTATCAGCACCGATCCGGAGGAGCTCATGCCACCACCCAAGCATGGGGATCGCTTTACTCCGGAGCAGGTCGAGCTCGTCCGAAAGTGGATCGAGCAAGGTGCAGAATACGAGACCCACTGGGCCTACCAGAAACCCGAGCGCCCGGCATTGCCCAAAAACGAGGCCGCACCCGCCGAATGGCAAAAAAACCCGATCGATGCCTTTGTCTATCGTTCACTCAGTGAGAACAAACTCAACCCATCACCCGAGGCTGACCGCCGTACTCTCGCCCGCCGTGTGGCCATGGACTTGACTGGTGTACCACCCACTCCCGGGGAAGTTGCCGGCTTTGTCAGTGACGAGTCCCCTGATGCCTATGGCAAGTATGTGGACCTCACCCTCGCCAAGCCTACCTATGGCGAGCACTGGACCCGCATGTGGCTTGACCTTGCCCGCTACGCTGACTCCGCCGGCTACGCGGACGACATTCCCCGGACGATCTGGGCCTACCGGGACTACGTGATCAGTTCCTTCAACGAGAACAAGCCCTTTGATGAATTCACCGTGGAACAACTTGCCGGCGACCTTCTGCCCAAGCCCACCGAGTCCCAGCTCGTCGCCACCGCCTTCCACCGCAACACCCAGACCAACAACGAGGGCGGTACTAATGACGAGGAGTTCCGCAACGTGGCCGTCGTTGACCGCGTCAACACCACCCTTGCCACCTGGATGGGCACCACCATGGCCTGCGCCCAGTGCCACACCCACAAGTATGACCCCATCACCCACGAGGAATACTTCCAGGTGTTTGACATCTTCAACCAGACCCAGGACTCGGACAAAAGGGATGAATTCCCCACCATGCCGCTGTTCTCAGGCCCACAACGGGAGAAACAATCCCAGCTCCAGGCACAGATCGAAGCCTTGGAAAAAAGCCTCGCCGCTCCGGGTGAGGACCCGCAGCTCGCTGCCAGCCTGACCAAGTGGGAACAAGGCCTTGCCTCCACCAAATGGCAGGTGCTTCAGCCTGTCGAACCCCAAGCAGCCTCTGGAGCCACTCTGAGTGTGCAGGAGGACGGCTCTTTGCTTGCCACCGGCAACGCTGCGGAGACCGATGACTACAGCTTCAGTGCCCAGTCACCCATTGCCAACATTACCGGAGTCAAAGTCGAACTTCTTGCCGACAAGCGCCTGCAGCCTCACTCCGGCCCCGCGCGCACCCACAACCTCGTTCTTAACGAACTCACTCTGGGCTCCGAAGGCAACGGCAGCAGCAGCAAACGCGGTCGCTACGTGCGCATCGAGCTGCCCGGCAAGGACCGCATTCTTCACATCGCTGAGGTCCAGGCATTCAACAGCGGTGGCCAAAACCTCGCCCTGAGCGGAAAAGCACGCCAGAGCACGACCGGTTTCGATGGTCACGCCAAACTTGCCATCGATGGCATTACCGATGGTGATTACTTCAAATCCAAGAGTGTCACCCACAACGGCAACGGCGACCCTGCCGCGTTCTGGGAAGTCGATCTCGGTGCCGAGCATGAGCTCGCCCGCATCGTGGTCTGGAACCGCACGGACAGTGGCCTGCAACCCCGCCTCGATGGCTTCCGCCTCCAGGTCTTGGACGCCAATCGCCAGCCCGTCTGGGAAAACGTCTACAAGAAAGCCCCTCAACGTGAGCTTGTCGCCACACTCGAGGGTGCCCAGATCGCCCGCTTCGCCCGTGCAAGTGCCAGCTTCGAACAAAGGAACTTCGAGGCGGAAAAAGCCATCGACGGTGACGCCGGCCGGGAATCCGGATGGGCCATTGCCGGGGGCCAAGGCCGCAACCACAATGCCGTGTTTGAGCTCAGCTCCCCATTGCCGGGCGGCAAGCTCAGCCTGCGCCTGCAGCAGAATTACCCCAACCACGCCATCGGCCGCTTCCGTATATTGGTGACCGATGCTACCGACCCGGCCCCTGCGTTGCCGGACGATATCGCTGCCATTGTGGCCACACCGCGAGACCAGCGCGACCGCGTCGCCAAAGCCAAGCTCATTGACTACTATGCCAAGCACAGCCCCGAGGCCAAGCAACTGCAGCAACGCATCGCCGGCCTCAAACGCCAGCTTGCGTCGATGAAACCTGACACCACGGTGCCCATCTTGCGTGAGGTTGCAGCAGCCAACCGCCGTGAAACCCATGTCCATCTCCGCGGCTCCTACCTCAGCCACGGGCCCAAGGTCTCAGCCGGCTTTATCGAGGCCCTCGGCCCGGAGGGCTTCACCCCTGCCAATGAGATCCCCAACCGCCTCGATCTGGCGCAGTGGATCCTGCATGAGAACAACCCACTGACCGCGCGCGTGGCTGCCAACCGCTTCTGGGAAAAAATATTTGGCATCGGCATTGTCGCCACTTCCGAGGAATTT
>CAYXEC010000082.1:0-8916 GCA_964463855.1 uncultured Verrucomicrobiales bacterium
AATTATAAAGTTCGCCCAGTTTTGTGGGATATTGGAATTCATACACCTGCAAAAAAATATTGATGTGTCGAGCATGGGCATAGTGGATGATGTCCGTCAGGTGTTTGGCAAACTGCCTGGCTTTGATATGATGCACGTCATCTTCCGCATAAACTTTCTTATCAAGATACTTGTAAGTGATATAGTCCTCGAAATTCACATGCATGATCGTGAATGTATTGAATCCCAGTTTGGCCACTTGATCGATGAGTCGTTTCAGTTCTTCCTTCTCCGCTTCCAATCTTGGGTGATTGACCCATGGTTCTTTAAAAAGGTGGTATCCGACCGACGGAAAATCATAGAGCTGCCCGAGCTCGGTATACATGCGCATCGGGAATTCTGGAGAAATCTCCAGATTGATGTCCCACAGGTGTTTTCCCAACTGAATTTCCTCTGCTAGTTTAAAAATCCCATACATTCCCCCACGAAGATCGCCTTGAATTCTGAGGGTATTTGCACTTTGTTCTTTTGACGTCGAGATGCGATAAGCCTCTTGACTCATCGCAAGCCCATTTTGATTGGGTTTTAGTCCCAGATCACCAACGACAATCTTGTTTCCCGTCGGAAATTGATCGCCACTTTTCAGGTGTCGAGTAGTTGGCTCATATCCCTTCTTTTCCAAAACCTTATTTAATTCTCGGAGCGCTAATTGATATCCTGCATCCTTCTCTAATTCTGGAGGTAATAAGATGGAGATAATGGGACTCTGATTCGCTGCAACAGCTGCAGAGCTAAGACAAGCTACGATTAATACAAGTCGAAGAAAATTCATTGCAAATAAAGATGACATGATTTGACGAGTGGTGTGGACGAGTGGTGTGTTTTGGCTATTTAACATTTTCTGTGGGTTTTTTTAGTGGATTTTTAATTCGTAGGCGTCTTGAGCGCTCTATGAAATGGGCGAGGTCATGTTTCTTGGATCATGCAATTATAAAACGCTTTTTAATGCTTCCGCTCAATCGCGATAATCATTTATCTACAATTTATTATGATCCTCATGTGAATCTTCAGCGAGCTGGGTCTATCAACCAATTTTTAAGAGTGACGATATTTGGAAACTCGGGGATCCAAGATAATTCGTGGGGTAATTCCGTGGTAAACTCACAACGCATTCGAACGGGGTGGGCTCCTGACTCGATGGCTGCGTATTGGTTGTAGATGCGATCATCTACCAACAGGGTTTCATCGGGCTTGAGATCGTATTTGGCGTAACATTCCTTCAAGCGATCCCTTTTTGCGGTGTCGTGCATGAATTCTCCATGCTGGACGCATTCAATTGTTAAAAAGTCAGTTACAGGAGACAGGATATCCTCTAAATAGGCCTTCTTCGCGTCCACATCGAAGGTTGACGACATGGTAAACTGGCGGTATCCTTTCTTGTTCAGTTCTTTGAGGGATTCGATGACGCCGGGGTATAATGGTCGATTTCTAAAAAAGCGCTGGTCGGCACAAAAGTCCCGATCCATCTCTTTTCCGAGTGTCGGATGAGTCTTTAATTCAAGAGCCCCGTATTCGGGAACGATGGGCAGAACTTCCGGCAGTTGTTCCCACTTCAAGCCGTGGAACTGCTCGCGGTAATTTGGGTGCCGAGTTAAAAAGTGGAAATAGGCGAAGTTGAGATCGGCGAGAACGCCGTCAACATCCCAAAAAATATTTTTGATTTTTGAAGGATCCATTTAATGGGCTGTTTCTTGCTGATTTCTTGCGAAGCAGCAGATGCTTTGTGATTGGACGATCATGTAGAGGAGGGGAGAGTCCAGATAATGCACCGGCCGGGTGGGATCGTTCAGCGTATGGACCGGGGGTTGATCGCCCTCGGGAGATTGAGCTTCAACGTTTGCGGCCATGGCGCTGACAACCAGCAGGATGGCCAGCAGAATGGTGGGTTTGATTTTCAAATACATTTCTTGCCAGTGATTACTTCGCTGATTTTTTTGAGCCTTTCGGAGGGTAAGGAAACTCGTAGTCCGCAACATTGATGGCCCTCATTCCCTCAGGGTCCAAGTGTCCGTCATCCCCTTGTTGTTTCATCCAGCCTTCGATGTCTGCTTTGAACTTCGTGACCTTTTCGGAATATTCGGGTTTTTCCGCCAGGTTGTTAAGTTCATAGGGATCGTTCTGAAGGTCGTAGAGTTGATGCTGTGGTCTGGAACGGAGTCGGTTGACCATCTCTTTGGCATGGGGATCCGTCTCCATGCGATCGATCATAGAGGGATAAATTCGCCCAAAATCCGTTTCTCGCACTTCCCCGGTTAAATCACAGGTGGTAATATTCACGCTGTAAAGATTCTCCGGGGTGAGGTTCCAAATGAATTTATACCTCCCGTCGGTCACCGCCCGGATGCTGAAATGGGTGTCCGGTTTGTCTTCCTTAACTCTATTGTTGTAGAGAAAATAAGCCTGGTCGCGGTGGGATTTTGTCTGGCCCTTGAGCAGGGGTAGGAGACTCTTTCCATCCAGATCCCCGGGAGGAGTGCCGCCGGCGGCAGCGATCAAGGTCGGCACGATGTCGCAGTATTGGGCGATCGCGTCTGTCTCGAAGTTGGCTTTCCAGCTATCGGGGCATTTGATGACACAGGCTGACCGGACTCCCCAGTTGAAGACCGTCCATTTCCCACCTGGCATTCCGGCGCCATTTTCATCCAGCACAATGATGATGGTGTTATCCAGTTGGCCGCTCTCTTCCAGGATCTTGATGACATCGCCCAACTGTCGATCGAATTCCCTGACCTCGGCGAGGTAGTGCCAATAGCCTGCTCGTGTTTCCGGCGTGTCCACAAGATTCGGCGGCAGAACGATGTCCTCTTCTTTCCACTGGTTGGTATCCCCGACGGTCCAAGGGGAGTGGGCATGAATGGAGGCGATCACAGCACAAAACGGCTTGCCTGGGTCGCGCTGGATAAATTTTTCAAACCCGCTCCAGTCATCTGGTCCGGGGTTCGTCGCATTGCATTGGCTACTTAACCCTGGAATCTTTTTAAAGGGATACACAGCAGTGGGGCCGATATGCATTTTTCCCGCCAAACCGACGCGGTATCCCAGGTCGCCCAGGTAATGCACCACACTCTTAGTACCCGCTCTGGTTGCCATGTGATTCCGGTAGACCCCATTGCGCTCTGGAAAAAGCCCCGTGTAGAGTTCTGCCCGGGCAGGGGCACAGGTGGCGGAGGTGACAAACATGTTATCGAAGCGGATGCCTTCCTTTGCCAGGCGGTCGATGTTCGGACTCGTGCCGGGATTGAGTGCCCCGTAGCACCCCAGATGAGAAGCACTGATATCATCGGCAAAGAGGATCAGGAAGTTAGGCGGCAGACGCGTTTCCGCAAAGGCGGACGGTAACAGCATTCCCAAGACGAGAAACGCACCCGTCACTTGTATCGTTTTTTTCATTAGGCTTCTTAATTCTTTTCCGTTTGCTCCTGATCAGGCAGCGTGAACGTCGCCACCACAGCGCGGTGGTCGGAGGGGTAAGGAGAAACGACAATGTCGGCATGCTCTTTGTCTTCCCCCACGACCTTTGCGTCGGTCACCTTGACGCCCTTGCCTTTGAAGTACACGTAATCAATGCGCATGAAGTGGTGATCGGGGTGTGCCGGTTCGTACACGGGTGACCAGGTGAGGCCGGGCTTTGCCACCTCGTCGGGGTGAACCGTGCGATACGCATCGCTAAAGCCTGCCTCGGCCATCATCAGGGAAGTGGGGAATTCCACCTTCATGGGGTGATGCCCTGCCTTGGCCGCTGCTTCGGTCCAATCCAGATGGG
This sequence comes from uncultured Verrucomicrobiales bacterium, assembly GCA_964463855.1. Lineage (GTDB taxonomy): Bacteria > Verrucomicrobiota > Verrucomicrobiia > Verrucomicrobiales > Akkermansiaceae > Oceaniferula. The sequence goes on from CAYXEC010000082.1 coordinate 3,803, forward strand.
AGGGTTCATTGAAATCCCCGACCACAAAAACAGGGTCCTCAGTAACCGCGAAACTTTTCATGAGCTTGAGAAGCCGGTCGATGTATTTCCCTCGTGCTTTCTTCGCCCCGGCAATCGCCTCTTCTTCAGTATCGATTTTGGGATAGCCCCGGTAGCCACCTTTAAGGCCCAATAACTGGTAGGCCTGATTGGGGGGGTTGGGAAGGTGCGCGTTGAAGGCATAGGCATGCCGCCCCGAGGGCAGTTTTACTTTGATCCCATACCAAGGCCTTTTGCCCATGCCCTTGACCTGCTCGACAATTTCAAAACGGGTCAGAAAGGAGTCGCTATGGTTCCAACCCAGCAGTTCCGCCAGCTTCGGGATATCGTCCCCGATCTCCTGCATGCCAACGATGTCCGCCTTCGTCAGCTGGATCAGCTTGGCTGACTGGGACAAGGGTTGCCCCTGCGCCGTGCCACCTCGGCAGGCATTGTAGGTCATGACTCTAACAACATAGTCTTCAGGTTCTTCTGCGTGGGCATGGTTTGCCCAGCAGGCAGCTATTATCGAAATCAGCGCGATGGCGCGGATTTTATTCATGGGGTTTTTCATAACATTCATAAAACTACACGTGGCTATTTCGCCTTCCCCACCTTCCTGTCCCATGGATTTGCGGCCCGGGGTTCGTAGGAGGGACGTGCGTCCTTATCGGGGAGGGTGTTGACGACCTGTTGGAATTTGGCGAGGGCTTGCTGGTGCTCCTCTGCCTTGCTATCCATCAGGTTGGTTTCTTCCTTCGGGTCTTGCTTGAGATCATGCAGGCGATCAATCTGCTTGTTGGTGTTGACCCATGCCTTGTAGCGCTTGTCGCGGATGACCCGTTTACCAAAATCCTTGCCGGGCCGGACACCCTGCTCGTCGAGCTGGGCAGCACCAAAACTAAGGGCCATGATCCAATCGCGCGGGGAGTCCTTCTCTTTGCCCAGGACCAGCGGGGCAATCGATTTCCCGTCAACGATGAGATCCTCCGGAACCTGTCCCCCACCGAGCTCGACGAGAGTCGGCAGCATGTTGGAGAGATCGGTCAGGGCATCGGTTTCGACACCGGCGGGTACAGTGCCAGGGCAGTTGACAATGAAGGGCCCGCAAACGCCGGCCTCGGTCTGCTGGCCTTTTGCTCCCTGGATCTCTTCCCCATTGAGCGAGCCCGTGATCTTGGCATCCGTTCCATTGTCACTACAGAAAAAGATAATGGTGCGGTCACGGATACCCAGGGTGTCCAGTTCGCTGACCACTTGCCCCACCATTTTGTCCACGTAGCGCACCATGGCCTTGTGCCGGTCGAGGCGGCTCTTGGCGTTCGGCTCGTCCGGGGTAGCAACGAAGGGTGAGTGCAGCAGTGGCATCGGATAGTAGAGACACATCGGCTCATCCTTGTGCGCGCGCATGAACTTGATCAGGCGCTGGGTGTAGATGTCGGGCCCGAATTGCCCGGCATAGGTGCGGCTGCCCTCTTCCGGGGTGTTGATGTAGGGGTCGTGGTAGCGTTTGTCGCTCGGCGGGTTGCCGGTTTCAAAACCGGTCCACATGGCCCAGTCATCAAAGCCATGTTTCCTCAGAGCGTGCGGTTCGACCCGGAAGTCATTGATCTGCCACTTGCCCGCCGCGCAGGTGGCGTAGCCGAGGTTTTTCAGCAGCCGGGCAAAGGTGGTGTTTTGCTTTTTCTTCCAGTCGAAATATCCGACCCCCCAGCGCGGGACATCCCAGTGGCTTACCCAGCCCGTGCGGTATGGATACTTGCCGGTCAGTAGTGTTGTGCGTGACGGCGTGCACGACCCCATCGAGTAGGCATTGTGAAACTTCATGCCTCCCATGGCCAAAGCATCGATATGCGGAGTCTTGATATCATCCGCCCCGTAGCAGCTGACCCAGTCCTTGCCCAGGTCATCGACCATGATGAAGAGGATGTTGGGCTTGGATGCCAATTCAGCCTGAGCGAGCCCAGCCAAAGAAATCGCCATAAATAGGGCGATGGCTGTTTTAATACTGTTTGAAATCATGGGCTTACTCGAAGACGAGGGTGTATGTCTCCCCCGCCTTGCTTGCAAAACTCAGCAGATCATCTGCCTCCTTGGTGGTCTCGATGCGCTTGCCTTGACTATCCTCGACGGCAGCGGAGCCGATACCGGGGAGAGAAATGCGGCACTGGCCGCCTTTTCGGGAGAGGATTGAAACTGCAGTGGCCTTGCCGTCTTTCCACTCCGCGGAAACGACAAAGTTGCCACGTGCCACCAGACCCTCAAACGAACCCTGGTTCCAGGCTTTCGGCAGGGCCGGAATGACCTTGATAGCTCCCTCGTGGCTTTGCAGCAGCATCTCAGCGACCCCTGCCATCGTGCCCAGGTTGCCATCGATCTGGAAGGGGGGGTGCAGAGCCCAGAGATTGGTGGCTGTGCGGGTACAAATGAATTGTTCGTAAGCTTCGCGCGCCTTGTCACCCTCGCCAAGCCGTGCCCGGCAGTTCATGCGGTGAGCAAGGGCCCAGCCGGTGGTTTTGTTGCCACGCAGATCCAGCGTTTTACTGGCTGCCTGCATCCACTCCGGCTTTTGGGAGTTGATCATAGTACCCGGATAAAGCGGGCAAAGGTGGGAGATGTGGCGGTGGGTTGGCGAGCCGATGTCACTGTAGTTTGTTTCCTCGCGGTATTCCTTGATCTGGCCGCTGGCACCGACGAGGATCGGGTCAAGTTTCGTGATCTGCTTGCGAATGGTGTCAAGGAAGGGGTCCTCACTGTCCAATGCATCGGCCATTTTCAGGGTGTCGGCATAGCTTTCCCAGACAAAGCCCTGGTCGAAGGTGCAGCCCACAGCGGAGAAAACTTTTCTTCCTGAAGCTGCACGGCCCGTGATCCGTTTGATCTGCTCAGCCGTCGCACTTTGCTCGGGAGAAGCGGAGGGCTCGACCAAAAGCAGATCACCGTGTGGCTTGAGCGCCTTGGCGTAAAACTTGCTCAGGGACAGCATCGCTGGATAGCCGACCTCCTCAAGGAACGCACGATCCCGGGTGAAGTCGTAATAATCCACCAGCAGTTTGGCGGTAAACCCGCCAGTACCGGGGCCGGAATGACCGCCGGCACTGGGGATATAGTAGGCATTGGCACCGGTGCCGATGATCCAGCCATTGTCGCCACCATCGCTCAGGTTTCCGGGGTTGTGTTTGCGCACATAATCGGCGGCGTGTTTCTGCGCCATCGGCAAATAGGCGTTGAAGAAGGCAATGTAAGCTTCAAAACACTCGGCCAGGTTGGCGCTCATCGAGCCCCAGTAATTCATCTGCACATTGATGTTATGCCAGAACCCACCCGTCCACGGTGAGTAATAATCCTGGCACCAGGCTCCCTGCAGATTGGCGGGCAGGCTTTTTTGGCGTGAGCTGGAAATCAGCAGGTAGCGGCCGTATTGGAACATGAGTTCTTCAAGCCAGTTGTCGGTTTTTCCCTTTTGATACTTCTCGAGCAGAACATGGGTCGGGTCGGTTGTGGGTGTGGAGTTCAGGTTCACCGAGACACGGCCAAACAGACTTTGGTAATCATGGAGATGCCTCTTTTTGAGTTCCGCATAGCCCAGGCCCTCGGCCGCCTGGATGCGGGCTGAAACGGCAGCGTGTGGAAACTCATCCCGGTTGAGCTTTTTGGCAGCTTGATTGCTGAAGGTCCTGGCACTGAGACGGTAGTTGGTCCCGACACTGATCAACAAGGTGACGGCATCCGCCTTGTTGACTTGGATGGTTCCCTTCCCCGGGTCGGCGCTCACCGTGCCGCCCTCATTGAGCACCTTGATCTGCCCCTCGTAATTACAGCTAAACAAGGGCATTGATCCCTTGAGGGTAAGCAGATTCCCCTCTGCGGTGATGGTCCCGGTGCGCTTCTTCAGCTCAAGAAAGGGAATCTCGGGACGCACGGTAAAAGAAAGCGTGCCCTTCTGGTCAGCGGTGAGGCGGACAACGATGACATTGTCCGGGTAGGAGGCGAAGTACTCGCGCTGATAGCTGACCCCATCATGTTTATAAGAAACGTGGGCGATGGCTTCGTTCAGGTTGAGTGAACGGCGGTAGTTCTGCACCTCGTCCTGGTTCAGGTCGAGATAGAGCTCGGCAAAGCCAGTCAGCCCCCCATTGCCGTAAATCCCCTTGTTGTGGAGTGTTTTGTCCGCGATCTGGATGCGTTCGGTATCCGTGCGCCCAAAGATGCAAACCCCGGTGTAGCCGTTGCCAATCGGATAAGACCAGCGTTCCCAGTCCCGGTCGTAGGATTTCGGCCTTTTGCTGGACTTGGTCGCCTCCCACTGGCTCCTGCCGTTGTTCGGGGCCGGTTCCAGCTCCCAGAGCTCATAGATACGGGGTGAGGTTTCAGCTGCTGCGGGCATGGCTGTGGCCAATGCCACCGCGGCAAGGGCACTCCACTTTTGACTGGTTCTTTTTTTCATAAGTATTGGTAAGTATAACTGCGCTCCAAAAAGGGGCTATCTCCATTTTAAAATGGTTCCTGTCTCACAGGCCACAAACACCACCAGGAGTCGTATTCAATGGATGCGTATCCAAACAATACGACGAGGTGTAACAAAACCTAGCAAAGCTTTGCACCCTCATTATTGAGGATGCATAAGACAACGGAGGTAACCCGCCCCTTACTTCAAGCTCATCAGGTAGGAGAGTAGATCCGCGGCGGACTGGTCCGGCATGGACTCGAGCAGTCCCTCCGGCATCAGGCTGCGCCGCAGGAAGTAGGAGCTGGCGATGTCTTTTTTGTCGATGCGGCGCTCCCCGCCACTGGTCTCACGCACGACCACGGCGTTCTCATCCTCACTCACGAAGGAGGCGTCGAGCAGGTCGCCGTTTTTCATCTCCACCCGGTAGATGCGGTAGCCGGATTCCATGGCGGCATTCGGCGTGAGAATATTGCGCAATACCGCCTCGTGGCCGGTGAGGCCAAGGCCACTGATGTCCGGGCCAATCTTGCCCCCCTGCCCGTCGATGACGTGGCAACTGGTGCACAGGGCGGCCATGGCAGCTCCGACTTCCGGCCTGCCCGTGCCGGACTTGATGAGCTTGGTGTATTTGCTGAACTTGGCATCG
>CAYXEC010000083.1:0-8453 GCA_964463855.1 uncultured Verrucomicrobiales bacterium
AAATCCTTGAGACAAGATTCCCCCTGGATGGCAATTCCAATAAAGATTTGCAGGACAAGGCCTATACTCGCTCTGCCGAGCAGGTGCGTGCCTTGCGCATGGCTTACCACTACCATCGGGCGATCGCGGCATTCAAGGAGGTGCAATCCAACAAAGCAAAATCCTATGCAAAGACAGTAGATGCTCTCGAGCAAGTGATTCTTGTCTATCCTGAATGTGACTCGGCTATTGCCGCTCTTTCCTATATTGCCGAGAAAGATTCCAATCAAGGAGGGAGGATTGCCAAAATGCTCGAGGATTTATCTTCCAAAGCCAGCACACAACGTGACTCCCGGGCCAAGGCACGCGTCAACATATCACTTGCAAAGATGGCTTCAGAGCAAACGCAAGACCGGCGCAAGCTGCTTGAGGAGGCTGTCTCCTCCGACCCCGGCAACACCGAGGCGATCATCCAGCTTTCTGGAGTTCTGCTCTCTGAAGATCAACCTGATTACGCGCGCGTAGAGCAAATGGTAACACGGGCGCTGAGAGGAAGTGATCGAGTTTACCGAGCTGATTTATACCATTACCTTGGGGCCGTTCAGGTGTATCATAAAGATTGGGGGGCTGCGATTGTATCGCTGGAGAAAGCGCTTTCCAAGGCCACTGCCAAGGATGAGGTGCACCGACTTCTCGCCACAGCCTACAGGGGCATCGGGCAGCCTGACATTGCAAGAGAACACCAGCACCTTGCCGACAAAAAAGGATAGGTCTCCAAGTCCAAGCTCATCAGCCCATTGAACACATGACAGAGGAAAATGCCAAGCAAAGCCCATGGAAAGCATGGGTGCTTGCCGGGCTGGCCACGTTGCTCTGGTTGCCCATATTAGCGGACTACCTTCTGGTTCTCCAACAAAGGGACAGTTACAGGCTCTGGCCTTTGCTCGTTGTTGTTATCGCGGTCATCTTTGTCATGCGATGGCGCCGTGCCCCCGTTGCCACCACTTTTGCCCCACGTTGGGCACTTTGGGGCACCTTTCTGGTGGCCATGATGCTCATGCCCCTTGCTCTGCTCTATTTTGTGCCCTACGTGGCTACAATGGCATGGTTGGCCATCATGGCAACAGGCGCCCTTTACATCTCATCGTTGAGGCGGGTGGAGAACCTCTTCGGTATTTGGTGCCTTTTGATTTTGTTTCTCAGGCCCCCTTACCAGATGACACTTCGTATCATGACCTGGATGGAGACACTCAGTGTTGAGACTGTCTCAAGGATTCTGGACTATCAGGGCACTCTCCATGCCGTGCAAGGCAATGTCCTCGCCATTCCATCTCACGATTTCCGCATCGATCACATCTGCAGCAGCTGGGTATCACTGGTCAGCATGATTGCATGTGCTGCAGTCGTCTCTGTCGTGCGTAATCGCCGTCTCTCGCATGCAGTGATGTTGCTCTTGTCGGCAGTACTTGCGACCTGGCTTCTCAATATCGTGAGAATCATTATCGTTTTGCAGCTGCAGATTCGTTACGGAGTGGACTTACTGGAGCCGGGCTATGTGAATGTCTACCACATGCTTTCATTTCTGATGGGAATGATTCTTATCCTAAGCACGGATTCCCTGGTTGTATTCATCTATTCGCGTGCAAGGAAGGACGTGATGGATAGTGACATGATCCGTAGAATGAAGAGTCCCATGTCACGTTTGTGGACGGGGGTCTCACATTTCCAGTTGAGTAGGTTGCTGGCGTGTTTTGCCTCATCAAAAGCATTAAGGATGCGTCCTGTATCTTTCTATGTGATTATCTTGCTGCTTGCGGCATACATCACCGTGGAAGCGGTGGTTTATTATCACCGTGGCTCGGTGGTGAAAATGGAGTTTATGTATGGTGAGGACGAACTCACCAAGATTGGGGAGGATGCCTTTGTCGTTGACCGCAAGGGTTGGGAGGTCACGGGCTACAATACTGAGCGGCGTGAGTTCGACAGCATCTGGGGAGCCTTGTCGAGTACATGGAGGCTCAAATATAATGGAATTACGGTGGTTATGTCTCTGGATTACCCATTCCATGAATGGCATGACGTGAAACGATGCTATTACAAGGTCGGCTGGCAATTAGCGGGTGAGAAGATTTTGCGAAAGTTGCCTACCTTCAAATGGCCAGCATCCGAGACAGACATGGTTCTGCCCAATGGTGATGCAGGATTTATCCTCTGTAGCAATAGTGATCACACGGGCAACCCGGTTATGCCCAAGCCTGTGACTCATGATACGAGCATGTTGTTCTATCGCCTGAGCCCCACTCAGATGGCGCCCCCATTTGGTACTGCCTATGAGAGTGACAAGCGCACCCTCTATCAAACCCAGTGCATGGTCGCAACCCCGCGCCCGTTGGATGAGGCAACCAAGGAGCAAATCAGACTGATGTATGCCGATTTTCGTGAGCAGATACGAAGTGCCATTGCTAAGCGGAGCCTGAAAAATCCGTAATTGCGCAAGCCAACATCATGAACAACCCGTACAGTCAGTATCGACTAGCCAAGCTGCAACGCGCCAGCCCGATAAGGCGTGTGTGGGTGATTGTGACCAGGTTTCCGGTTTTCATTCTCTGGCAATTCTCGCGGCTGATACCGGATGAGCTGGGCCGGCGAATGCGTAAGCGCTTTGGTTTTCTGTTGGCGCCGTTTCAAGGCTTGATTGACCTGTTGATGTTCTGGCTTGGCACAAGAGCCTGGATTCATTTGTTTTTTGCCACTCCTGTCATTCTTTTGCTGGCATCGATTTACTCAACGCTTTTCCTGGCCAACAGCATGAGTGAGGCAGATTTCTACAAGCCTTATCGTCAAGCGATGATGACGGCTCTTCAGGTTGGAAATAACAAGAAAGCCGACTTTATAGCTGGAAAGCTGCTCACAGTTAAAGCCTACAAAAAAGACGAGGCGTTTCTCTTTGGCGCCATGATGGCGGCCAACGAAGTAGGCAATATTCCCCGTAGAGACATGCTGCGCAATATTTTGACCACTGAGGTCAAATCGCCTCGAACGCATTTGTGGACTGCGACTGCGTTATTGGCGGATCGGGGGAGGGGTCGGGGTAATTTGCCGCGAGCCATTGATCATATCAAACAGGCTATCGAACTCAGTGATAATCCAGAGCAAATCAAAGCAATGAAGATGCAGCTCGTCAACGTGTATTACCGGGCAGATCGGCCATCCAGTGCCTTGGAGGTTCTCAATGAGCTTGGAGTCACAGACTACAGGATGGGAGTTCTCCGCGGGAGCATCTATTTGCGCAATAACCAGAAACTTGATGCCCGGCAGGCTGCCCTTGATACACTGTCCGCACTGAGTGCCGAAGATGTGGACAAGGAAGACTATTTCAAGGTGCAGATAGATGCTCTGGGCATTTTGTCCGATGCAGGTGGGAATTTGGCATTTATTGAGAAGAATCTTATCGAGTTGACTTCCTTGATGGAGAAAAAAATAGCGCTCAATCCGGACGACGAGGATGCAAAAGAACTCATGGCCAAGGCCTATCTATTACTTGGTCGCACGGTTTATCAAGGTTCCAAAAGCTCTGAACATTACAAGACCCTGGTCTATTTTGACAAGGCTTTGTCCATGTCTAATGAAGTTCCAGCTCAGATGGGCGGTCTTGCCTTGAGTGTGACGAGCATGCCTGAGCCACTTATTAGACAGGCACTCATCCGTGGAGACGGTGTTGCTTCCGGGCACATGTTGCTCGGTATCAATGCATGGAAAACGGGCAAAAACAACCTGGCAGATGTGCATTTCAGGTTGGCGTATGACCATGAGCCCAAGTCTCTCAGGGTACTAGAAATGGTATCTCTGACTTATACTCAGAGGGCAATGGGCAATACTTATGTGATGTCACTGGACAAGGGCCAGGATTGGCGCAAAGCCATTGAGCTGCTCGATATCATCGCGGAGATCGACGAGGTGCCATTGGGCAGCAATTTGAAATTCAAATGCCTGGTGCTTGCGGAGAGACAGAGATGGCATGAGATCGTGGTGCTACTTGAGAAGCACATCGATAAGATATCCGGCCCCTACCGGGTTGAGTTCCTTCAGATCCTTATCAGGGCTCACGGAGAACTTGGAGATCTGGAAAAGGCTCGCGAGTACAACCGGATTTTACAAGAGCAGCCAGACATGCTATAGTTGATCGGCGGATAGTTAACCACGGTCTTCTTTTAAAGAAAATTGACCAACCACTAAAAATATTATAAAAAATTAAATCATTGTGCTCCAACAAGAGCTAAATCACACACACTTCGATGATTCCCCACTACATCAATTCTCAAACCCCCCAAAATGGAGACGCTGAAACTAGCGGTGGTGGCGGTAGTATTTTTGCCCTCGACGATACATCCGATATGGCCACCGGTTCTATCTTCGACTCGACCGGAGATGTTCGTCAGGGGAAGGTGCTACACTGGAAGCGTGACATCGTGCGCCACACTTATCCGGCAGCTCTTCTGGTCTTTGATTTTCTGCTCATCGCCTGCATCTTCATCATAGGCAATTATTTCCGTTATGATGAGGACGTGCTCACGACTGTGAGCAGGCGAGTTCTTCTCGTCATCGAGATGATGAGTATCTTGGGAGTGGCCGTTGTCGGTGGCTACAATTACCGCACCAATACCAAAACATTCCGCTTTATCAGTGAGCACCTCATCGCATCGACTGCGGTCTTTTTGATCGTCTTTTTCATGATTTACTCGATCATCAGTTATGGTGTTGGCATGAATTCGGCGCGGGTCGTGGTGGCAGTGCCTTTGATCGCATTTCCCCTTCTGTCCATTGCCTATCGATTTATCCTGGGTAAGACGAAATTGAAATACCAACGAGGCAACGCCATCTGTGTTATCGGCAAAGGTTGGGCGGCTCAGGACCTCTACAGAAGACTGCAGAAAGAGGAAGTCAGTCACGAGGTCATCGTTGTGGATCCCTTTGATTCTGATGTGGGCGAGCATCTCATCGAAGACGATCCCGGGTCTCCCATCCTTGAGCCCATCTCAAAGATGAATTTCCAGTCATCCATGCATGGCCGGTATGTGGAGAACTATGTGCTGACCTATCCGGCAGAGCAGCTACCGTATGGTTTGGTCAAGAGGTTGGCTGTTGCTCAATTCAACGGTAACAATGTCTGCTCCTACGATGCCTACCTCAGGAATTATTTGAAGATGGTTTCCCCCCGTGAGGTGAACATGGGCTGGGCTGTTAAAGAGGGTTTCGCATCCCATCACAACGCCACCTATGAGCGTATCAAGCGCTCTTTTGATATCGCCTTTGGTCTTGGAGGAATGCTGGTTTTCGGCCCCCTGATGTTGATGACGGCACTCTTGGTGAAGCTTACAAGCCCGGGGCCTGTTATCTTCAGGCAAGAACGCATCGGGCATAAGGAGATACCCTTTACCTTGTATAAATTCCGCACCATGAAGCAGCGTGATGAGGAAGGGTCCATGTATACGGAGAAGAATGACTCGAGGCTGACTCCGGTGGGCAAATTCCTGCGCAAAACCCGTATTGATGAATTGCCCCAGTTTTGGAATGTGCTCAAGGGTGATGTCAGTCTGGTAGGACCCAGGGCTGAGTGGTCTGAGCTCGTCAAACGCTACGAATCAAAATTTCCCTACTACCACTTCCGCCATGCGGTAAAACCGGGCATTACCGGTTGGGCTCAGGTGAACTACCCCTACGGTGCCAATGATCAGGACACGCTCGAAAAGCTGTATTACGATCTTTATTATGTGCGTGAGCACTCTCTCATACTTGATGCCATGATTATTGTGAAAACCGTCTACACCGTGATCTTTGGTCGCGGTCAGTGATACTCAGGGTTTACGAGACTTTAAGAATACAACCTCACCCCGGACAGGGTGGGGTTGTTTCTTTTTTTAAAGATGCTTAGAATCAAGTCGTGCGACTCAAACTCACCATAGCGTATGACGGACGCCCCTATGAGGGGTGGGCAACACAGCCGGCTGGTAACACGATTCAGGATTATCTGGAGAAAGCCGCCGAGGAAGTCGCCAAGCAGGCTGTTCGCATTCATGGATCGGGAAGAACCGATACGGGTGTGCATGCGCTGGGTCAAGTAGCACACATGGATGTTTCCGATGAGCTACAGATGAACGCCTACAATTGGGTGCCTGCGATGAATAGCCAGCTGCCGCCCACAATCAGGGTGATGAATTGCGAGGAGGTGGGCCGGGAGTTTCACGCGCGCTACGATGCCCTCAGCAAGACCTATACCTATGAGCTTTGCCTGGCCCCTGTGCTGCCTCCTCAAAGCGCTGGGCTGGCCTGGCATTTGCCGCGTCAGCTGGATGCTGACTCGCTAGTAAGTGCCCTTGGCTTGTTGAAGGGTGAGCATTGTTTCCGGGCATTTGCTGCCAGAAGAGGCAATGAGACCGAGGGCACGGACTATGTAAGAAACATTACCCAGAGTGAGCTCGCGACGACCGAGGGCGGCTACAGAATCACCTTCACGGGTAATGGCTTTCTCTACAAAATGGTCAGGTTGTTGACGGGTGCAGCCGTCTATGTGGCGCAAGGCCGTCTGCGCCTCGATGACCTCAGTTCTATGCTCGACCAGGAGGCGAGCCTGCCACATGGGAGATCGCCCTTCTGCGCTCCTCCCGATGGGCTGACACTCCATCATGTGACCTACTGACGAGTAACGAATACCAAAAAACGCGCCACACTGGATGGTGTGACGCGCTGGTAAATAGGGTGACAGGGTTGGTGCCTTCCTGAGGGGTGTTGGATCCTCAGTGTTAGTGGGCCCTGCAGAACTCCTCGAATCGGGTCAGGCCTTCGTTAAGCACATCGAGTGTGGTGCAGTAGCTCAAGCGAACACTGTTATCATTGCCAAAAGCAATGCCGGGAACAGCGGCAACACGGTAGCGATTGAGAAGCTTGTCGCACAAATTCACGGATTTGAGGCCGAGTTCCTCGGTGTCGACGAGGCAGTAGAATGCTCCCTGGGGCTCTGTGACCTTGATGTTGGGAATGCTGCTGAGACGTCCATAGACAAACTGCCGGCGCACATCGTATTCAGCGTTGAGGTCCCTGATGAAATCTTTTCCACCTTCCAATGCGGCAAGAGCACCATACTGGGCAAAGGTGGTGGCATTGGAGGTCGTGTGTCCTTGAATCTTGGACATTGCCTCGGCAATGGGCTTGGGTGCCGCCGTGTAGCCGATGCGCCATCCCGTCATCGAGTAGGCCTTGGAAAAACCGTTGACGGTGATGGTGAGATCGTAAAGATCCTTGCCCAGAGAGGCGATGCTGGTGTGCTTGGCGTCACCGTAAACAAGATGCTCATAAATTTCATCGGCGAGGATGATGATGTCTTCATAGAGGGCGACATCTCCGAGAGCCCGGAGCTCGTCAGCAGTGTAGACTGAACCGGTGGGGTTGCCGGGTGTATTGAGGATGATCATTTTAGTGCGGCCGGTCATGTTCTCCTCGAACTGCTCGGGTGTGATCTTCCAGTTGTTTTCAGCGGTGGTTTCCACAAACACCGGCACGCCACCGGCAAGGCGAACCATTTCCGGGTAGCTGACCCAGTAGGGAGAGGGGATAATGACCTCGTCACCCTCTTCACAAATGGCCAGAATGGCATTGAAGCAGGACTGCTTTGCACCTGAGTTTACAACAACTTGTCGTGGGTCATAGTCGATACCGTTATCGGTCTTGAGCTTATTGGCGATAGCCTCCCTCAACTCGGGAATGCCTGAAGCGGGGGTGTATTTGGTTTTGCCTTCACTGAGGGCCTGAACGGCTGCTTGTTTGATGAAGTCAGGTGTGTCCTGATCTGGTTCTCCGCCTGCCAAACCGTAGATTTCTTCGCCCTGGGCTCGCATCGCCTTGGCTTGGTTCGTGACTGACAGGGTAAGGGAGGGGGCGACTTTGTTGACGCGAGATGAAATGGAATCCATGGTGCTGTATGGTGTTGAAAACAAATGATATATAGACCCGCGTAGGAGGTCACAGTGATTTTCACAGCACACCCCCCTGCGAGGTGGTGAAGACTGGTTATCTGATAATTTTTGTGATGCAAGCCTAATGGTGCATCGTGGATGCGATTTATTCGACCGCGGCTAGAGGACTCGCCTGCCCCGGGCTGTGACCCATTTGCCCTTGCGCACGATTTTTGAAAACGAAAGCCCGGCTGCCTCAGCGATGGCCTTGGTTTCATCCCACTGGTCATGGAGAATGCCAGATACAACGATGTCAGCATCTTTTTCCATGGCTTTTAATATGACCGGAAAGGCCTGTTGCAAAATGGTTGAGAAAAGATTGGCAATCACAACGGGCCATCGGCGCTCCGGTTGCCAGCCAAGCACATCTGCTTCCGACATTTTGACCAGGCTGACCTTGTTGCGACGCACATTGCGACGCGCGACTTTGATTGCCTGTGGGTCAAAATCCAGCCCCAGAGAGTG
>CAYXEC010000084.1:0-8337 GCA_964463855.1 uncultured Verrucomicrobiales bacterium
CGAATCATGGTCAGGTCATTATGGCTGAAAATTCGAGGGTCTCCCTTGCCCTCACCGCAGGTGGCGTCCCAGATGATGGCATCGAGTGGCTTGCGCTCAATGTGTAGCCAGGTCGTTGTCGGCAACCAGCCCGTGTCAGTCGCGTAGAAAACCCTCTTTGCAGCACCCTCGATTAAATAGAGAAGGCATTGCTCTTTGGAACCGTGAACATTGTGATTGGCGGCAAGGCCTGTGATTTCCAGCCCATGCACCTTGAAGCTTTTGCCAAGCTCAACCGGCCTCTTCTCAATGCGATCCGAGTCCGGCATTTTTTTCAGTGCTTCCGGGTCCCCCCAGAACTTCAAAGGCCCAAGGCCTGCATCCCTGGCATTGGCAATGGCCATGATGTTGCCCGGATGCAGATGGTCCGAGTGCGTGTGGGTCAGCAGGATGTCAGTGATTCCTGCCGGTTTCACGTCGTAACATTTCATGACGTCGAGCACGGTGGGGCCGCAATCAATGAGAATATGCCCGTTGACCAGTATCGATGACATGGCCCGCACCTGTGCCCTTGGATGATTCTTATCCTTGAACGGGTAATTGCGTGGCCAGTTCGCCGCGCCCGTTCCCAGAAAGAGAAGCTCGAGATGTTTCGAGGGTGCCCCATCGGCCTCCTGGGGTTCTCCCTGTGGTTTGCCCTCTTGTGCATGGGCAGAGCCAGACAGGCCTGTCGCGGCAAGTGAGGTGGCAAGTGATGCAGCACCCATCGATGTCATGGCTAAAAAGTCTCGCCGGCTTGGGTTGTGCTCTTTGTCTTTGGTCATCTTATTCATTACTCTTTGCTTCGTTCTCATCTTTCACAGCCAGTGCAACCAGTCTCCGGTCACCATCTTGTGGGTGCTTGGGGTTGATGCAGTTGAGTTCTAGGTCGGCGGAGGTGACTGTCAGTTTCATGTCGATCCAGCCGTGGGCGTGGCCTTTTCCAAAGTAGTAACTGACGGCGGGTTGCCCGATGAGGTGGAGGTGTCCTTTTTGGAAATGCATCCATTCATGGGTGTGACCATGGATGTAGGCGCGGGCGTGCTTACGTTGTGCAAGTAGTTTTAAAAGAGTCGAGCCGTCACGCATGCCCTTGATGGGTCGTATGCCTTGGCTTGGAGACGGGTTGTAGTGCCCAAAGATGAGGGCCGGCTTATCCGCCCGTTGGTCGAGTTGTTTGGCGAGCCAGTCCAACTGTTCTTCTCCAAGGTTCCCCCTCTTTCCTGAATCCAGCAGGAAACAATTTGCGTGCGGAAGCTCTATCACATCCGCCTGAATACCCATTTGCTCTTTCTTGAGAAACGGGAGCAATTCCCACAGCTTCTCACGGGTGTCGTGATTGCCAATGGTCACGTGAATAGTGATTCCCGCCGCACGGATTGGCTCTACCAGCCGGAGGAATTCTTGGTACTCGCCTTCTGTTCCCCGGCTAAGCGCACAGTCGCCATTGATGATCAGGTGAGCCGGCCGGGGATGGAGCGCGATGACGCTTTGGGCCGTTTGGGCAAGACAATCCGCCATGTTCACCCATTCATGCTCGTTCTCTTTGTAGGGTGAGCCGGGCCATTTCGTGCCCGGGTAGGAACGTTTGGGATCGTCACTGATGTGCGTGTCGGCAAGCAGGGCAACCCGGTTTGGGTCCAGTTTGCTTGCGCCACTGTCCGCAGCCAAGCCCCGGGATGTCATCAAGGCCGTGCCGCCGAAAGCGAGCGAGCCCTTGATGAAGTTTCGGCGGGTGATTGGTGTTAGAGTGATGGGCATCTTGATAGTTCCTTTACCTGGTTTATTTCACCTTCTTCAGATCCTTGGGAAACACGATTTCCGCCCAGACGGGTTTGTGGTCAGACAGGGGCTTGTTCAATTCGATGATTCCACCATCTGTTACTCTGGCACTGGATCTGGTGCTGTAAAAAATATGATCAATCACGCCCTGGTTTTTTTTGGGATCCAGCGCGTTGTAGGTGAATTCTTTAGAAACATCGATCTTCAGATCCTCCCATGTCGGCCGCATACCCGCCGCCTCAATCTTATTCATGGCGGCGTCGCCGATGTTGTTATTGAAATCGCCTAGGACAATGACCCGGTCGGTCGTCTCCTCCGGCAAAACCCCGCTAGCGAGCTCGTAGGCGTGGCCTTCATTCCTCTTCGTGCCAGCGATATGCAGTGAATAAAATGCAATGGAAATACCATCAATCTCTGTCACAGCCCTGACAGCCGAGGCAGGATTCCAGCCGCGCTTAACCCGCAGCTCATATTCCACTGTGTCCTGCAGCGGCGTCCTGCTGAGGATGGACTTGTATTTGTCCTTATGGTTGGCAGACGAAATCTTGCCGACGTAGCTGTGTTTCATTCCCAGCACCTTGCCCACGCGAGCGGTCCAGTCGCCATCCGGAACTTCATTGAAGCCAATGATGTCGAGCTTGTAGGGTTTAAACATTTTACCGACTTCTTCGGGAGTTGTGTTTTCTCCAAACTCCACATTGTAGGCGGCGACCCGCACCTTGACCGGCTCGTCATCAGAATCAGGTGCACCCAAACTGATTCCCACCACCCAGAAAGAGGAAAGGAGGACGGATAATGCACTCTTCATTTTCATCGTAGCTTCCTTAAGCAAAGCGCGGTGATTAGCTTGTATCTTTGCCATATATACTCTGGTTTTTGTGTTACTGGGTTGTGGTAGAGGTTCTGGCGGCCGGCCGAACTACCGTCTTTTGCCCTTCACCGCCGGATTGAAGGTGACCGTCCCCCGGACTATGTTCCATGCCCTCGGGCTGTTGTTGCCAGCCTTTTTTGTTTCCAGCCCCCATATTTCATCCGGCTCCTCCCGGGTGACGGGAGTGCCTGAAAGTGGATCGTGGGGAAGATAAAAGGCACTGAAGACCGGGGTCTTTATTCCCCTGGATTCCGGATCATCCACGTTGTGCCAGTGAAGCCCATCGGGAGACCAGTGGATTTTCCCATTGGCCCCGAAGGGAAGCATGGCGATCCCTCCGCGCCAGGCCCAGACAAAGGAACCGTGCCCGTCACAGATCGGGTTGTTCTCGTATTTCACGTAAGGGCCGGGGATGGATTCGGCCACGGCGACGCCCTGCAGGGTCGCTGAAGAATCCTTTTGCGAGTTTCTGGACTTATAATAGATGAACCATTTTCCCTTGAAATAGACCGGGTACGGGTTGTTGACCATGTCGTAGTCCCAGGCATCCGGGTCATCTGATCTGACAAACAAGGGTTTGTCGGTGGCTCGCTTCCAGGGCCCTCCCGGTTGATCGGCAACGAGCAGACCGATACCATGGCGGGGGTCCCCCTTTTTCGCCCCGGTGCGCTGATCATTTCCATACTTCACACCATCACTGGCATTGCCTGCATAGAACATCCAGAACTTACCCTCGAAGGCCACGACCTGCAGGCCTTCCCTCCAGATATCATCAAAACTGCCGGGCTCGCCGGGTGGACATTCCGCCTCCACCTTCCAGCGGTAGCCGTCCTCGGAAGTGAGGTAGTAATTCCTGGCCTCTTCAATCTTGCCCACTTCCTTGTAGTAGGTGAGATGCATGATCCAGGTGTGGTATTTCCCATTGTGGAAAATGATCCGTGAAGGAGACTCCTGCCACAATCTGAGATCGATGAGGTCCTTTTTGTCTCCGGTGTATTCGATTTCTTCTTCCTTCTTGCTGAGAAGCTTGATTTCAGGAACCCCCTTCCTGGCCTGTGCAAAGGTCAGGCAGGAAAAGATCTGGTCTTTTTGCAATCCGACCCGACGGGCCTCTGTGGGATAATCATAGGATGGCTCAGCCTTCAGGTCCGGAATGAACAGGCTGGTGGCTGCCAGCAAAATAATGATGATGTTCGGCCTGCTCTCACTGGCTTCTGCGTAGGCAGTCAGCGGCGTGGTTGCCGCAACGCCCAGGGCGCAGAGCCATCGTTTTAAATTCAGTTGCTTCATCTTAGTTGTTTTTTTCACCAGCTCAATGCGTTTGAGCACGGCAGCATATTGTCAGGTCCGGTTTGGCTTCATCCTTGCGCATCCCAGAACGAGCCTTCCTTTTGGAGCTGTTCTTCAAATGCGTTGAGTTTTTCCATCATGTCCGCAACGAGCTTCGGCTGTTCCCCGGCCCGGTCGATGCGCTCTCCGAGGTCTTGCTCCACTTGAAAGAGCAGCGGCTTGTCACGGGAGGCCCTGAAACCGTAATGGTTCCCTGTTTGCGAGAATATCTGGATATGCATTTTCCACGGCCCGACGCGAACAGCCGTGGGCATGTTCTTCGATCCGGAATAGTAAAACTCGAATGCCGGCACAATCGCCTTGTGCGTTTGTGGCATCAAGTAGGACCTGATGTCCCGGCCGTCAATGGAGCGGTCCTTCGGGAGATCCACGCCAGCGAGGGCAAACACCGTTGGCAAAATATCCAGCGTGCTCACCGGGGACTGCTCCACGGAGTGAGGGGCAATCTTGCCAGGCCAGCAAAAGATACCCGGCACGCGGTGTCCTCCTTCCCAGGTGGAGCCCTTGCCGTCCCGGAACGGATGTGCATAGCCAACGTGAAGGCGGGCCTCCCCATACTTTTTGTCATTCGCGGTATCTTGAAAGCGGATCCATGGCCCGTTGTCCGAGGAGAAGATAATCAGGGTATTCTCCGTGACTCCGGCCTCCGCGACGGCTTGGCGTATCTGCCCCACCGAATCATCAATCTCCTCCATCACGTCACCCAGCAGACCCCTGCGTGATTTGCCGAGGAACTGCTCACTCGCGTAAAGCCCCAGGTGAGGCATGTTGAGAGGAATGTAGGCAAAGAACGGGTTATCCTTGTTCCTTTTGATGAATGAAACCGCGGCCCGGGTAGAGCGCGCTGTCAGGGAGTTGCAGATATCCGGCTTTGCAGGCAGGTCCCTGGCGATGACCGAGTAGCCTTGGATCGGCTCGGTTCCACCCGGGTCTGATTTCATCAGCATCGCGTTGCCATAATCGTGAGAGACATTGGTCCCCTCCCACTCATCAAAGCCGTGAGCCAGAGGCAGGGTGTCTTGAGACAGCTTATTGCTTTTATTGGGGTTACCCAGATGCCATTTGCCAAAGATCCCGGTCTGGTAACCTTGCGTTTTCAAACCCTCAGCGAGGGTGATTTCCCTGGGATGGAGGTGTTGTTTAGCCCCTGGCCCAATGACCCACAGGCCCAATCCCGAACGTCCGGGATAGCGCCCCATCAGCAGCGAATAGCGTGATGCACTGCACGCGGGAGAGGCGACATAGAACTGGGTGAAGTTCATCCCCTCCTGCACCAGCCTGGAGATATGAGGCGTGCGGATGGTGGGGTTGCCATTGTGGGCGTAGTCACCATAGCCACTGTCATCGAGGAAGAACACAATGATATTGGGTTTGTCTTCCGGAGGTCGCGCCTGAGCCATGGGTGCAGCCAAGCTGATTACAAACGATCCCGCCGCCAGGCAGAGCAAATAGCACTTTAGCATATTCTTTTTTATGATCTTAAGCATTCTATTCGGGAATCATTTTTCCGCACTCCACCACGATGACAGGCAGTAATGGAATCAGGTGGTCTGTGTATAGATCAGGATCACACTGTCCTGAATAAGTCTTCGAGCCTGCCTTGGTATGAATGTAAGGATCCCAGTATCGGCGCTTGGTTAATTTATTTGCGTGTTCTTTACGGGTTGACTCAATCATCTCTTTTTCTCTGTTGAGCTTGCAGGCCTGATCCACATGCAGTGCCCACCACCGGGTGCAATTTGCGCCTTGATTACGTCCTTATTGGTCACCTTGCCTTTCCGGATCTGGTAGCTCTCACGCTTCGTGATGTAGTGCGTCTCGGCAGCATCCTCGTAAAAGGTAACCTCATACGCCTTTCCTTCTTCCAAGAATTCGAGGGGAATCTCGAGGGAACCTCCTTTTTCATTCATCACACTGCCGATAAACCAGTCCTCGCCGCTTCGCCGAGCGGTCGTGATGTATTCACCGATCTTGCTGTGAATCACCCGTGACGCATCCCAGGTGGCTGGCATCTCTCGGATGAACTCAAACAGGTCGGCCTTCTTTGCGTATTCTTCGGGTGCATCAGGCAGCACAATCAAGCCATTGGCGATGGTCAGCGTGCGGGCGGTTTCAGATACAACCGTTGAGTTAAAGCTGTTCGGTTCACTCGGCCCTTTCTCCCGCCCCCCCTGGTTGATTCCATCCAGGCCATACGCTCCATTGCACTGGTCAATCGGTCCCGACAGGGCATTGATCATGGCCATCTTCAAGAATGCGCTTGGTGTGAACGTCCTGCGACAATCCTGCTGCGCATGACAAAACTCGCGTGTCACCGCATTTGGAAGCGTGCGGCTGATTCCCGTCATGGGACAGGGGTTGTCATGAAAGTCTACCAAGAGTTTATTGGCCGCCGTCTGCTCCACGGCTTTCCGCGTGAACGATGCATTGTCCCCCATGAATCCATACTTGATCCCGGCAGCACCCAGTTCGGAATAGAACTTGAAAAGCGCTTCATCGCCCAGGGAGCCCCCTTTCTTGCGATCGTAGTAGAGGAGAATCTCGACCCCTTTTGCCTGGGCATACTCCGTGATCTCCTTGATATCCACGTTCGGGTTGATGAGCATCCTGCCGTCCTTCACTTTATCGAACCAGTGGTCATCAATGAGAAAATAGCGAATGTTGTTGCCGGCTGCGAAGTCGATGAAGCGCTTGTAGCTGGCGGTATCAATCCCGTATTGGAAATCTCCGGTTTTGTAGCCATGCACCCTCCAGTCCCAAAGACTCTTTCCGGCCTTAATCCAAGAGGTATCTTCAAGTTTGCACTCCGCAGCCAGGTTGAGGGGAACGGTGGAGGTGAGCAATGCGCCGGGCTGGTTGCCCAGAAGGATCACCCGCCATGGCGTGATGATTCCTTTTTCGGTCAGCATCGCGTTGGATTTGCTCTTCGCTCCGGAAAGCACGGCCGTCTTGAACGCCGTTGCCGTGTAGAGGTCGGACTCAAGCAGTCCGAGAAACACATCACCGCCGGCATCGAGGATGGCAGGCATTTTGCGAACAGCTTTTTTATCGAAGGGCTCAGGCCCAAGCGGCTCCTCTTCACCATTTGGAAACCATCCGGCAAACGGTTTGTCGACGTCCCCGTATTCACAGACGAATTCGACAGCCTTGTTAATCTGTTGTTGCGGGACAACGAAACGAAAGCCCACACCATCATCATACACCCGACAGATCAGGTCGACCCGAACCCCAGACACATCCAGCTTTAGCACGATCTCTTCGCAGCGGTCCTGCACAGTACTGAACTGCCCCCACACCGTCTCCCATGATTTATCCCTGGAGCTGCGCTCAACACTACGAACGGCATATTCGGCATCGGGAAGCAGTGACAGTTCAGAATCATGGATGAGGAGACGGTCGTTCCATGAAAGCGAATAGCGCAGCTGGGCGTGGCTGCAGTCAAGCCGGACCACAACCTTGCCATCGGGAGATTGAACGGCCTTGCCTGTTTCTGCAAAGCTCTCCGCATGAGTCCCGCCGATGAGGAAGGAGGACAGGGCGAGAAGGCAAGATAAGGTGCGTCGTGATGTATTCATTGTTAAGCTGTGCATGATCATTATTTCCCATGCGGGATCGCCTCCTTCAATGGCTGGGAATGAAAACAGTGATCCCGGGTTAGTAGGTCTCTTTCTCGATAAGGTTGCCGTCTTCATCCCAGATGATGGCATCGAGTTGCTTGTGCTGGATATGTAGCCATGTGCTTGTCGGCAACCAGCCCGTGTCAGTCGCGTAGAAAGCACGCTTGGTAGCGCTCTCAATCAAATAGAGTAGGCATTGCTCATTGGAGCCATGAACGTTATGGTTGGCAGCAAGGCCTGTCATTGTGAGTCCATGCACCTGGAAGCTTTTCCCAAGCTCAACAGGCCTCTTCTCGATGCGATCCGAGTCGGGCACTTTTTTCAGTGCTTCCGGGTCTCCCCAGAACCTCAAAGGCCCGTGACCGGCATCCCTTGCATTCGCAATGCGGATGATATTGCCCGGGTGCAAGTGATCCGGGTGTGTGTGGGTCAGCAGGATGTCGGTGACCTTTGCGGGGTTCACATCAAAACAGTTCATGACATCGAGCACGGTCGGGCCGCAATCAATGAGAATCTTGCCATTGAGCAGCATGGACGAAAAGGCGCGCACCTCTGCTCGTGGATGATTCTTATCCTTGAATGGATACTTGCTTGGCCAATTCGCCGCACCCGTTCCCAGGAAGAGCAACTCAAGGGTGTTGGCCGATGGGCTTTTCGCTGGGTCGGTATGGGGCGTTTTTGCGGGTTGTTCGGCCAGTG
>CAYXEC010000085.1:0-8279 GCA_964463855.1 uncultured Verrucomicrobiales bacterium
ATCTTGTAGGCGAGCTCGTAGGAGGCGATGCGCGCGGCCAGATTGGAGTTATCCCAGCGGGCTTCCTGGTGGCTGTGGTTGAGATGATTGAGAGACTGAATCAAGCGGTATTGCTCGTCCGCGCCCATGTTGTTGACGTGCTTGAGGTCAAGGATGGGGTCGCCCTTGGAACGGAACACCGTGCCCTGGTAGGAGGCGGGCATGTAGCCGGAGGTCCAGTTCTTGGCACCCGAGATGGGGCCTCCGGTTTTGTCCAGCATGACGACATAGCCGGGGAGGTTCTGGTTCATGCTTCCCAGTCCGTAGTTGACCCACGAACCCAGTGAGGGTTTGCCGCTGATGATCGAGCCGGAGTTCATTTTGAGCATGGCGGAACCGTGGATGGGTGAGTCCGCCTGCATGGAGTGGAGGAAGGCGATGTCATCGACGTGTTTGGCGACATTGGGGAAGAGGTCGGAGACATACTTGCCGCACTGGCCATACTGATTGAACTTCCAGCGTGGCTCAACGATGCGGCCCTGGTTCTTTTTACCTCCCCGACCGAAGGTTTGCACATCCACGGTCTTGCCATCCATGCCAATCATGTCGGGCTTGTAGTCAAAGGTGTCGATGTGGCTGGGCCCACCATACATGAACAGGAAAATAACACTCTTGGCCTTGCCCGGGTAATGGGACTCCCGGGGGGAAAGCGGGTTGAGCGGGCTATCGTGCCCCGGAGCGGCCTTGGCCACTTGGTCAAAAAAGCCTTCCTTGGCCAGTAAACCGGTCAGGGCCAGCTTGGTGAAGCCGCCCCCCACGGTGTGCAGAAATTCCCTGCGGTTAGTACGGCGGCAAAAGTCAGGTTGGTGCGTGCTCATGGGTTTGAAATGGTGAATTTGGAACCGCCGACTGTGTCGGGGTGCCTGCGGCATGAGGAATTTGGAATATGCTAATCCAGATAGATGGTTTCGTTCAAGTTGAGAAGCAGGAGGCAGATCCTGGCGAGGGCGTCGTAGGGGTTCAGCTTGTATTCAGAGCGGAGATCCTGGTGCAGGGAGCTAAGTTCATCGAGCTCGGACTCGGCGGGTGCCCTGCCGGCGGCACTCAGGAAACCATTGTGGAGTTGTTCCTGGATGTTTTCTGGATGCTGACTCTCCAACTTGGAGGCAAAGATGGCAGCGCGCTCATTGACAAAACCGCTGTTGAGCATGGTCAGGGTCTGGGTGGGGACCGTCGTGGTAAAGCGTGTCGGGCAGGAGATGTCCCGTTGCGGTGCATCAAAGGCACTGAGCATAGGGAGCTGGATGGAGCGTTTGACGTGGATGTAAACACTACGGCAGTTGGCCTCCGGGCCTTTGGTGGCAGGCCATACTTCCTTGGGCTTGGATGAGGTGGCAAGTACGGCATCAGGCATCTTGGGCCGGATGAATGGCTGGGAGGGTTTTTGCAGACGCAACTCATTGGAGAGACTCAGGAAGGTGTCACGTATTTCCTCCGCACTGAGCCGGCGTGGGTTGTGCTTCCAGTGGAGTTTGTTAAGCGGGTCGTTATTGGATGCGGTTTCATTGGGGGCGGATGAGCGGCGGTAAGCTTCGCTGGTGAGCATCAGGCGCATCATGTGTTTGATACTCCAGCCGGACTCCATGAACTCGACCGCGAGCCAGTCCAGCAGCGCCTGGTTAGAGGGATTGCCCCCAAACACACCGAAGTCATTGGCCAGGGGCACAATGCCTGTGCCGAAGCATTGCTGCCAGAGGCGGTTGACCATGACGCGTGCCGTGAGCGGGTTGTCCTTGCTGGCGATCCACTTCGCAAGGGCAAGGCGTCTGCCGTGCGTTCCGGTTTTGTTATAGTCGCCGGTGATGGGGATGCGGGCGGATTCCGGTGAGCCGGCTAGAACCAGCGGCACGGAGGGAAAGACTTCGTCCCCCGGGGCGTGCACGCTGCCGCGGTTGTGAATGTGGGATTTGGGGATATCGCGATTTTCCAGCTGGGTCATGTAGGGGATGCCTTTGTGTACGATGCGCTGGCGGGCCGCGGCGATGCGGTTTTTTTGCTGGCTGAATTGGTTGCTAAAGTCCTCGCCGTAGAGGGCGGTGAGTTCCGTAGGGAAATGCTCGGCATAGAGCTCCGGGCTGACGGGGTGGAAGAGGTGGGGGAAGATGGCGATGTTGAGATACTTGTTCGGCTTGGGCGAGTGAACGACGAGGCCGATGGTGTTTTTACCCGTGGTGAGGTGGGTCATGTCTGACTTGTTGAACGGGTAATAGCGCAGTTTGCCGGCAGTGTGGGCAGGGCCGGAGTAGACGGTAGTGCCATTGATCAATACGGTCATGTCCCTGGTCGTGCCACGGGTGTAGACGACGAAGCGCTCCGGTATGGAGGTCAGGCCGAAATCCTTGCGTAGATAGAGGGTGTGGTGCCTGGGGTCCCAGGGTTTGGCGGCACCGCCAAATTCCGGCCCGGGATTGCCGTGGCGCAGTGGTAGCCCGGACTCCGTGAAACCCTGGCCAGAGAAGGAGGGCAATGACCAACCAGGGTCAGAGGGTTTCTGGTGCGACACTTGCCAGGACACATGGAAACCATCGTAGGCAAAGGGGATGATGGCCTGGTGCTGTTGGGAAGAATCCGCAGCTGGTGTAGCCAGGGCAGTGAGTTTGTTTTTGTCCACCGTGGTCCAGAGTCTGGTGAGTTCGGCCTCGGCACTTTTGATTTCAGCCTCGCTTTGCTGCTTGATGGAGGGGTCCTTGAAGTGGGCGTTGGCTGCTTTAAGAGTGCTGTCCTGAATGGGCTCGAAAAAAGCGCGCATGGAATAATAGTCCGCCTGCAGGATGGGGTCTCCCTTGTGATCGTGGCACTTGGCGCAGTTGAGCGTCATGCCCAGGAAGGCCTCACCGGTGACATCAACGATATCACTGATCATGTCCGCGTGGGCCTGTGGCCTGTCTGCCGGCTCGTCATCGCGCAGCATCAGGGCAAGGAAACCGGTGGCGACACTGGAGCTGAAGGTGGGCTGGGGGATTTCATCACCGGCGAGTTGCTCGGTGAGGAAGCGGTCGTAGGGCATGTCCTGATTAAAGGCGTCGATGACGTAGTCACGGTAGCGCCAAATCTCGGGTTTCACGCTGTCACGCTCGTAGCCGTTGGTTTCTGCGTAGCGCACGGTGTCGAGCCAAAGTGAAGCCAGCTTCTCGCCGTAGTGGGGAGAGGCGAGGAACTGATCCACGCTTTGCTGCCAGAGGTCGGCGGGGATGTCACCGTTGGATGTTTGTTCGAGGAATGCCTGGTATTGAGCGGCGCTGGGCGGCAGGCCGGTCAGATCGTAGCTGAGGCGGCGCAGCAGCTGGCGTGGTTTGGCCGCAGGGTTCGGGGTAATGGTTTTTTCCGCCAGTCCGGCGGCAATGAAGGCATCGATGGGGTTATTGCTCGTGTTGCCGGCCACCTCGGGCAAGGGCGGCTTTTGTGGTTTCTGGTAGGCCCAGTAGGCTTTGCCCTCTCCGTCAGCAGCCTGCACTAAATGCAGGCTGGCGAACATGGCGAGAAGCCATGGGCAGAGACAAGGGACTGGTGGTTTGGAAACCATTTTTAAAACGTATTACTGATACTCGAGCTTGCTCTCGATATCGAGGCAGGCCTGGCGGATGAGTTTGCCTATGCGGGGAAAGTCAGAAGCCTTGAGGCGGGAGGAGGGGGCGGTGATCCAGATGGAGCAGACGGGGCCTCCGCCCGGGATGCGGATGGCCGAACCAATGCAGTGCTGGCCGGCGAACTCCTCCTCACGATCCACACCGTAGCCGCATTGTTCCACCTCATCAAGGTGCTCGATGAGTGTCGGGGCCGTGGTGATGGTGTTATCGGTGAAGGATGGCATGGCAAGCCGGGCAGCAAGAGCCTCACGCTCACTGGTGGGAAGTGTGGCGAGCATGGCCTTGCCGGGTGCGGAGGTGTGCAGGTGGAAGGAAATACCCAGATCAATGTGGAAGCGGAAGGGGTGGCTACCATCCTCGACAGCGAGAATCACGCCCTTGGTATCAACGATAGTGCCCAGGCAACAGGTCTCACCGGTTTCGCGGGCGATTTCCCTGAGGTAGGGGGAGGCGACGGGCAGG
Source organism: uncultured Verrucomicrobiales bacterium (assembly GCA_964463855.1). Classification (GTDB taxonomy): domain Bacteria; phylum Verrucomicrobiota; class Verrucomicrobiia; order Verrucomicrobiales; family Akkermansiaceae; genus Oceaniferula. Next base: position 4,089 of record CAYXEC010000085.1, read on the forward strand.
ATGCTCTTGCCGGGAGCCACAGCACCCACCGCGAGGTTGAGAATGCGCTGGGTGAGCTGGTAGCGCTTGCTGTCGTGATTGCGGCTGACGTAGCCGAGCTCGCTCAATGTGCGGCAGATGCGGAAAATCGAGTTCTGGGGAAAGCCGGTGAGTTTGACCAGCTCGGTCAGGGTGCAGCCCTCGCCAGACTGGCCGAGGTACTCCATAATGATGAACGAGCGCTCCAGATTGGGAACGGAGTAGTTGGTCGGGCTTGTGGCGTTTGATTTGTCAGCCATGATGCGATGGGGTGCGTATTGTATTAGCTCAGTGATAGGCTAGGGGGATTGATTCGAGCGTCAATTGCCCCTAAAATATGTAGGTTATTTACGCCCCGTCCAACCCAATATTTCAAATTTGAGAAAAAATATTACTTTTCTATATCAGGTAAAAATGATTTTGCGCTGCTTGCCTTGAAACGCTCACAGACGGGCATGGCCGCCAAGATATGGAGGCGTGTGCTGGGGCAATTCAACATTCAGCAATCAGAATTGACCAGGCGGATGAAGTAACTTCGCCTTTGCGTCTTGGCGTGAGACATCATTCCCGAGTCATCTCACTCGATCAATCTTCAGCTCAGCGAGCTTTTGGACGACATCGGCTCCGTGGCTCCGCAATTTGACATTCTTATCAATCGCAAGGATTTTGCCGTCTTTGCCGATGTAAAAGGTCCAACGTTTGGGAAAGCGGCCAAGGCCCACGGCATTTTCTTTCACCAGCCCGAAGGCAATGGCTGCTTTGCGGGTGGGGTCACTCAGGATCGGGTAATCAAGCTGCAGGGACTCTGCAAATTTCCTGTTGGTTTCCTCCTTGTCGCAGCTCGCTGTGAAGTAGGAGATGTCATAAGCTTTGATTTCCTCGCCGATCTCACGGAACGACACACATTCGGCTTTTCATCCGCCGGTAAAGGCCTTGGGGAACCAGGCTATGACGATCGCTTTCTTGCCGATGAAATCAGACATCTTGTAGACGACCCCATCGCTGCCCATGAGTTCAAAATCCGGAGCCATGTCACCGACCTTTGGTGCTTGTGCAAGGGCAGCTGGTGAGCTCGCTATCAGAGACATTAGGATTTTGCGCAATAAGCATTTCATATGCCTGAGGTGTCGGCTATTTCGCGAGGGCGGGTTCTTTAGCGGTATAGCCCTGTTCTTCAGCGTATTTGCGTACATCCCCTGTAATTTTCATGCTGCAGAAGGTGGGTCCGCACATGGAGCAGAAGTGGGCGGTTTTTGCCCCCTCTGCGGGGAGGGTTTCATCGTGAAAATCGATGGCGCGGGCTGGGTCGAGGCCGAGGGCGAACTGGTCGCGCCAGCGGAACTCGAAGCGGGCTTTGGAGATGGCGTTGTCACGCTCCTGGGCGGCGGGGTGGCCCTTGGCGAGGTCGGCAGCATGGGCGGCGATCTTGTAAGCAATGACGCCCTCGCGCACGTCGTCGCGGTTGGGTAGACCGAGGTGTTCCTTGGGGGTGACGTAGCAGAGCATGGCGCATCCATACCAGCCGATGTTGGCGGCTCCGATAGCGGAGGTGATGTGATCGTAGCCGGGGGCGATGTCGGTGGTGAGTGGCCCGAGGGTGTAGAAGGGTGCCTCGTGGCACCATTCGATTTGCTTCTGCATGTTTTCCTGAATGAGGTGCAGGGGAACGTGGCCGGGACCCTCGTTCATGACCTGACAGCCTTTTGCCCAGGCGCGGGTGGTGAGTTCTCCCTGGACTTCGAGCTCGGCGAGCTGGGCGTAGTCGTTGGCGTCCGCGATGGAGCCAGGGCGCAGGCCGTCACCGATACTAAAGCTCACGTCGTAAGCGGCGCAGATATCACAAATCTCATCCCAATGCGTGTAGAGGAAGTTTTCCTTGCCGTGGTGGATGCTCCACTTCGCCATGATGGATCCACCGCGCGAGACAATACCGGTCATGCGTTTGGCGGTGTGAGGGACAAAGGCAAGCAATACACCGGCATGGATGGTGAAGTAGTCCACGCCTTGCTCGGCTTGCTCGATGAGGGTGTCACGGAACAGTTCCCAGGTGAGGTCCTCGATGCGGCCGTTGACCTTTTCAAGGGCCTGATAGATGGGCACTGTACCAATGGGAACAGGGGAGTTGCGCAGGATCCACTCGCGGGTGGCGTGGATGTTCTTGCCCGTGCTCAGGTCCATGACGGTGTCCGCACCCCACTTGGTAGACCATTGCATTTTCTCGACTTCCTCATCAATGGTCGATGCCACGGCGGAGTTGCCGATGTTGGCGTTGATTTTTACCAGGAAGTTGCGCCCGATGATCATGGGCTCGAGTTCCGGGTGGTTGATGTTGGCGGGAATGATGGCACGTCCGCGGGCGACCTCGGAGCGGACAAACTCGGGGGTGATGGTCGTGGGGATCTTGGCACCGAAGGGCTGGCCCGGGTGCTGGTGGTGCATGCTGTTGCGGGTGACTTGTTTGTCCGGATCAATTTGAGAGGGGCGGGGCATCTCATAACCTGCGGGGCTGCTGCAAATCTGGTCGAGGCGGGAGAGGACCTCGTGCGGGGCTTTTTTCAGATCAGGGTATTGGTCACAGATGGTTTTGAACTCCTGCAGGCGGCCCATGTTCTCACGAATGGCGATGTATTCCATCTCCGGGGTGATGATTCCCTGGTCAGCATACCACTTCTGGGTCACGGGGTGTCCTGTAGCCTTGAGTGGCTTGCGCTTGAGGCCGGGGTATTCCTTGAGCTTGTTTTTGGCGGCCTTGTTCTCGTTGTATTTCTCGGCGTGGGAATCGGAGAGATAGCCGTTGTCTGCGGCGGTGACTTGGCGGCCTTCGTATTCCTCGACATCACCACGGTCGAGAATCCACTGGCGGCGCATGGCAGGGAGACCCTCGCGGACGTCGCCCTTGAAATCCGGATCACCCCAGGGGCCTGAACAGTCATAGACCCGAATGGGGGCGTTTTTCTCAATTCTTCCATTTTGGTGCTCAGTGTCCGATAGCCTGATCTCACGCATGGGGACCTTGACGCTGTCGTGCATTTCACCTTGAACATAAACCCGGGTGGAGTTGGGGAAATGAGTCGGGTCCTTCTCGATGGCGGCGAGTTCCTCGGAGTTGTCAATGTCCTCGATGAAGTTGCCGGTGTAGTCAGAACGTTGGTGGGCGTTTTCCGGGGTGAGGTCGTGCTCGTTGGGAGAGATCATGGTGGAATTTTGAGTGTTGAATGTTGAGTTGGAAATTGTGCTCCTGCGGCGGGGTTTCAATCAATGCAAAACCCGTTGTGGTGGCACAACGGGTCGGGTGGCTTTTCCAGGTGTGAAAAATGCGACTCCCTTCGCCGGTGCTAACCGTGGCAGGTTCGAAGGGTGTGCCGGTGCGCGTGCCGGCGTCTCAGTCCCCGGTCGTGGGACTCCCCTGTCTTTTTACAAAGTTGATGCCAGCGAGCTGATAATCAAGGATGAATTTCTGCATAAGGCCATTACCTGATCATGGGATGCCGGCGGTAGAATTCTTGGTGGCAAATCAAGGGTATCTGTGTAGAGTGATTCGCAGGTAAGCGCTGATGCAATATCGAACACATATTCTCCACGATACTCCGGGGTTTTTTACGCATGCGTATACATGGCTTGGGGTGTTTGCGCTCATTGCCCTTGGCTTGACCTGCAGTAGTCATGCCCTTGAGAACGATGTTGCAGGAGAGAATGCGGCAATCGTAGAGCTGCAGGTGGGCGCTGCCACAACTCAACCTCCAGAGCTTGATGATGGTCTCCCGGACTTGCCGGGTCTGGAGCAACCCCCTCTGACGGGCCCAGGGATTGAGGCATCGGTGACAGGGCGTAAAGACGCCAGGACGATGTCACTTTCCATTCCCGCACCCCGGGGGCAAATCACTGATCGTCATGGTGAGCCCTTTGCCCAGACCAGGGTGGTGTGGTACCCGGCTCTTGAATTTGGCCAGTTTGAACGTGCGGACAAGGATTACGTGATCGAGTGGGGGCGCAAGCGTATCGAGCAGGCCAGGGAGGTTTTTGGTGTTCAGTGGAATGTCTCCGACGAGGATTTGTGGTTGCATTACCGTCACCGTCGCTGGTTGCCCATGCCGGTGAACCATATTGTCGATGAGGAGAGGAAGGCATTAACCGAGGGGCAGTTGATGAACGGGCTGATCTTGCATCCGGTTT
>CAYXEC010000086.1:0-8155 GCA_964463855.1 uncultured Verrucomicrobiales bacterium
GAAAGTGTGCTCCGGCAGCAAGCTCTGCCATCCTGTGGATTCCCTTCGCTGAGGTAATGGGCATGATGCCCGCTATGATCGGAATGTGAATGCCAGCGAGACGGCATCGATCACGAAAATCGAAAAAGTCATGGTTGTCAAAAAACAGCTGGGTGCATATGTAATCAGCCCCTTCATCAACCTTGGCTTTCAGGTAATCCATTTCCAATAATCGGTTCGGCGTGCTGGGGTGTCCCTCTGGAAATCCTGCAACGCCGATGCCGAATCCACGAGGGTCAGGGTGATGGCCAGCATCGTTGAATTTCTTGATGTGACGGACAAGGTCGGCGGCCTGCTGAAAGGCGTCCTGAGAGCGGTCATAGCTGCCGTTGTTTGCAGGAGGGTCGCCCCTGAGGGCGAGGATGTTGCCTATGTTGGCAGCTGCATAGCGCTCCAATGTGGCAGTGATTTCTGCCTCACTGTGTGAGACGCATGTCAGGTGCGGGATGGGTGGTGTATCCATCGTCTCCTTGATTCTCAGAACGAGATCGTGCGTGAGGTCGCGGGTAGTGCCCCCGGCGCCATAGGTAACACTGACAAATGATGGGTTGTATTTGGAAAGGTCCTTGATGGTGTCATAGAGAGACTGCGATGCCTCCTGGCTCTTCGGTGGGAAAAATTCAAAAGAGAAGGTTGGTTTTTTGGCTGCGAATATATCACTGATGTGCATCTGTGTGGGTTTTATCCTTTATTGAGCACGCATACAAAATAAAAAAACATGTTGGCTGCAACTCTTGCTTATTTCCGGTGTTCAAGCGGTGTTATACTGGCTAGACCTATTCTAGCTGCCTGTAAGGTCAAATGAACACATCCCGTCTCCGCTCCTTTCTCGCTATTGCTCCTGTGCTGGTGCTGCTACAGCTTGCTGTCCAGAGGGCTGGTGCTGATCGTAATGATCAAGCTGATCTTGCGTCGGGCTTCGAGAAACAAGCAGATATTGAGAAGCCGGGAGGGTTTGCCGATCACAGGAAGTTCAAGATGTTTGATCTAATAGATACAAATAAGGACCGCAAGTTGACATTCGGTGAATTCTCTCAGCTCGAAAGGCTGAAAAGTCTTGAGATCGAAAAACAGCGCAAACTGTTCGGCTTTTTGGATCGGAATAGTGACGGTTGGGTTGATGTGCATGAGTTGCATTCGGTAAAACCTAGGTGGGCCTTGTTTGTCCGCAGGGAATTTCACCAATTTGACAAGAACGCCGATGCGCAGCTCGATAAATCTGAGTTTTCAGCATTGATGAGGTCTCTGGGCAAAGACGATCTTGCCCAGCTACGCTTGTTTGCACAACTGGATGAAAACAAGAATCTCGCTATTGACTTCCATGAGCTTGGCGACAGGTTGCCGGTATTTGGGCATGGTCATGTTGATTTTGATTTGTATGACAAGGATGCAAATGGTGTGCTTGATTACACCGAATACATTATGATTCCCATGGTGCAGCGTTGGCCGGAGAAGCGTCGGCAAAAACTTTTTGCCCTCATCGACGTGGATAGTAGCGGCAAAATCAGCAAATCGGAAGTTGGCAAGATATATAAACACCGCAGGCAATTATGGCGCTTTGCGCCTCACGAAGAGGTTCCGCAGCTGCGAGATCATAAAGCCTTTTGATGGAGGTAGAGCGGGGGTCTGTTCTTCTGGGCGCTCTTGCTGGTCACTACATGAACTTGGATTTGTTGGGAATTGGCAATTTGAGTTGTCTTGATGCGTCATATGGTTATTAGTTCATTGTCGCTTCTTTCAATTCGATGAACATACCTGCCAATGGTTATTACCACTGTAATCAATGTGATTCTCTTTTTGAGTCAATGCTGAAGGGTGTTGATCCCCAGACTTGTCCGAATTGTGGAGAAAATGTGGTGGGGATCCTGGAGAGTGGTTCCTCGTTTGCAGATGACACTGCAACATCCTTTGGCGAGGATGGCACACCCGCCCAGGCTGGGCCTGAAATTGCTTTGCAGCAATATGACGCCGAGCAAGATGACACAAGGTCAGATCCCAGCGGATACAAATTGGCGGACGATAACAAGGTAGCAAGAAAGTTGCGCGCTGTCTTAATCGCTTGGATTCTGTTTGTAATTCTCATCGTTTCAATGGTCATCCACTTCAACGGGGTGGATGATGAGCCATTATCAGAAGTAATTACAGTAAGTGCCAGTGAGAGCAAATCGGACAGTGATAGACAAGCACGCAATTTTGCTCTACCCGAATGCAGCGATGCCATTAGAGGTTTTTTGAATGCATCCACTGCATCAGCCAAAGCGCAGTACGTATACAACGGTGTGAGGCTTTCACGCGAAATAGAGGCTTTTTATTCCAGCCGACCGAACTTTTACCCGAAACAAGTCGATGTCAGGATTGTTCAATATAACGATCTTCGTATCCCGGGAGTTGAAGCTATCGGCACCATCTGCCAGTCCGACGTAGGTGAGCGTTTTGAAGTTGTGTTTATTCGCGACGGCAAGGACTGGAAAATTGATTGGAAGTCCTTTGTCCGCTACAGCGAGACTGATTGGTTGCTTTTCACCTCCATGGAGAATGGCACTGAGGCTGATTTCAGGCTCTATATGCGAATTCTGGATGTGGGTGAAGATCTGGCGGGGGATGATATCATGGTCAAATTTTACAAGCCGGATGTTTTTAGAGGCAGGGAATTTGATGGATACGGGTCAGATGGCGTCAGGGTCTCAGCCTTTAGTTTTCAAGGTCAGCTCATCAGTGCGATCAAGGCAAATATGAATACCGGACAGGAAGATCTGGTGGGCATGAAGATTGCCGATTTTGACCCGGAGAATTATCACAGGGTGCGAGTGCGCATGCGGGTCAGGAAGAGTGAGGGCGTGGATCCCTATCTGGAGGTTGTCCAGATCATGGCTAATCACTGGTATGATCCCGACCTTGTCGAGCAGACTGGCTTGGCAGATGTCTCAGAGTGAGGCCAAGAGTCCGGCTCTCATTTCCTCCAGTGGAGAAGTTTCCGGGAACCAGCACTCATAAGATAGGGCTCCTTGATGAAGCAGCATGGAACGTCCATTGGCGGTGCGGGCCCCCACGGACTTCGCGTGGCTTAGTAGGCTTGTCTGTGCTGGCTTGTAGATCATATCATAAACCAGGTGGTGTGGCTGGATACATCCCGATGGTAGCGGCTTGGGGTCGAATGAGCGCAAGCCCAGCGAAGTGGCGTTGATGATGAGCTCTGCGTGACCTGCTGCCTCACCAATCGCCGGGTCCTCAGGAGACATGGCGTAAAAACGTTCGCCAGGCCCCTCAAGGTGCTCTGAATGTCTACTGCTTGCATCGAGCTCCTTCATGAGCGCCTGGGCTTTTTCGAGAGTGCGATTCACCAACCATATTTGATCACATCCAATTCTGGCGCATTGAATCGCTGCAGCACGGCCGGCACCGCCACCAACCCCGACGATCATGACTTTGAGGTCTGCCAGATCGATGCCAAAATCTTCACGAATGGCACGTACTAATCCTGGAGCATCGGTGTTGTGCCCGAGAATTCGGTCTCCAAAAATAATGGTGTTCACTGCGCCCAATGCGCGAGCATCCTCACTGAGCTCATCGCAGCAATTCATGACCTCGAGCTTGTGAGGAACTGTCACATTACAACCAATGAATTCAAGATCCCGCATGCGCTCGATAGCCTCGGCTACTTGTCCGGGCTCCACATCGACCCGAATGTAGCGCGCATCCTCCTTTTGGGCATCCAGAGCTGCCTGATGCATGGCTGGGGAAGCGGAGTGGTCCACCGGATGACCGATGACAGCGAGGCGCGCTGGTTTTTCCGCGCCTGCATCGAGAGCTTCACGGCTGGAGAGGTCTGAGATCTGATATACTTCTTTCATGATGAGTCGCTAAAATTGGCTGAGGGTGCGCCTTATGCGACGCACTGTTTCCTGCTTGCCCAGAATCGCAAGAATGGCAGCCAGGTCCGGTCCGCCGGACTGCCCGCTGAGAGCTACACGCGTAGGGAACATCAGCTGTCCCGGTTTGGATCCGTTGGCTGTGGCCGTAGCGCCAATGGCATCCTTGGCAGCTGTCCAATCGTCCACATTTTCCAGCGTCTCTGCAAGTTGGGAGAGAAGGTTTTTGGCCTCCGGGTTGTCGCGCACCTTTTCCAGGGCTGCTTGATCGTAATCATATTCATCGGCCAGCAAAAAACCGACTGCCTTTGGCACCTCCGTGAGCAACCTGATTTTTTCCTGCACTGCTGCGGCAATTTCAGTAAAATTCTCGGGCAGATCGTAACCGGCTTTTCCCACATACGGGGCTGCTACTGCAGAAAATTCCTCCGCGCTCATCTGCATCAAGTGCTGCTGGTTGATCCATGCGCACTTCTCGGCATCGAATTTTGCAGGTGATCGGTTTACCCCCTCGAGACTGAAACGATTGATGATTTCACTCACGGGCATGATCTCCGATTCATCCTTGGGAGACCAGCCCAGTAGCGAGAGGAAGTTCAACACAGCTGTGGGAAGGTATCCCTCATCGGCGTACCCCGATATGGCGGCGCCTGTGTCACGTTTGCTCATCTTGGAGCCGTCCATATTGAGAATGAGGGGAATGTGACCATAATGGGGTGCTTGCACTCCCAGTGCCTCGAAAAGCTGAAGATGCTTAGGGGTGTTCATGAGGTGATCCTCGCCCCGCAGAACATGACTTATTTTCATTTCCAAATCATCAACAACATTGACGAAATGGAAAACATAGGAGCCGTCTGAGCGTTTGAGAACCATGTCCGGGGTATTGGATTCATCCCGGTAGTCAATGGTGACTTCACCGCAGATCAGGTCCTGCATGGTTACGGGCTTGCGTGCAAACCGGAACCTCCAGGCCCCATCGTCTTCATATACCCGATCGTCAGCCCGGAGCTTCTCAAACCACTTGTCATAGAGGTCTTTGCGCAGGCTCTGGTAATAAGGTCCGAATTCTCCCGTTGTAGTTCCGTCCGGATGTGGACCCTCGTCCCAGTCAAGGCCCAGCCAGCTCATGCCATGAAAAATAGCCTCTCTGGCCGCTTGGGTGTTTCTAGCCTCGTCAGTATCTTCTATTCTTAGAATAAAGGCGCCGCCATGCTTGCGGGCAAGAAGCCAGTTAAACAAAGCAGTGCGGGTGCCGCCCACGTGCAGATAACCAGTCGGTGAGGGGGCAAAGCGGGTGCGAACCACGGAATTGGAGAACGAATCATTCACGTCTGCGGTGTAACGTGCCGCAAGCCTCTGCGCAAGCATGGAGAGGTAAGTGATGCTGATTAATGAGCGAGTGAGTGGCGCATCTGCGGCGCAGGAGCGCTATTTGTGAGAAAAGCGTGATTCCTGGTTCCCTTTTGTGATGCGAAGAAGTAGTTTCGCCCCTATGAGAAAGTTGGCACCTCACTGGCAGATCCTGATTGCTCTCCTGCTGGCCACTGGGACGGCAATAGTTTTTCGCAATCTCACTGAATCTGTTGCAGCGCATAGCAGGGCATATCATTTTATGCAGAATGCTGTCTCCTCGTGTGATTTTGTGGGCAAACTGTTTTTGCAGGCGCTAAAAATGATCATCGTGCCCTTGGTTGCAAGTTCGATCATTGCAGGCATTGGCTCCCTGGGTGGGTTGCAGGGCTTCGGTAGACTTGGATTGAAGACCCTTGGTTTTTATATGGGCACGAGTCTGGCGGCCGTTCTTGTGGGACTATTGCTTGTTAATACGATCCAGCCGGGCCTTGAGGATGGCAAGGCGAATGCAAAGATCCGCATGGCGCTTGAGCAACAAGCTGATGAAGCGAGCTCAACTGAGCGGGAAAAAGTCGCACAGGCAGGGGAGCGTAAACCTGCCGATTACGCAGGCCTCTTTAAAAAGATGATTCCACCCAATGTGTTCAAGGCGGCCACCGAAAACGGTCAGTTGTTGGGTATGATTTTCTTTTCCATTCTGTTTGCTGTAGCCATGACACAGCTACCCCCTGATAACATGCGCCAATTGTTGGGATGTGTGCAGGGTATCAACGAGGTGATGATTCGGGTGACCCAGTGGATCATGGTTTTTGCCCCCATTGGGGTCTTTGGGTTGCTACTCCCTGTGGTCTACCACAGTGGTGTCGATATCTTTGTGAACCTTGGCAAATATTTTGTGACTGTGCTTCTGGCATTAGCCATTCACTTGTTTTTGGTCATGCCCCTTGTGCTGCGCTATATTGCGCGGGTGAATCCCTGGGCGCATTTTCGTGCCATGCGCATGGCCATGCTGACGGCGTTCTCCACCGCTTCATCCTCCGCCACCTTGCCTGAGACCATGCACTGTGTGCAAAAGAACGCCGGTGTCTCCAAGAGGGTGTCGAGCTTTACTTTGCCTCTTGGAGCTACAGTCAATATGGATGGAACCGCTTTGTACGAGTGTGTGGCAGTCTTGTTCGTGGCTCAGGTGATGGGGTTCGAAATGGGCGCGGCAGGGCAGGTTGTTGTGGTTGTTACAGCCTTGTTGACGAGTATTGGTGTAGCGGGCATACCCTCCGCGAGCCTGGTGGCCATATTATTGATTCTCAACAGCTCGGGTATTCCCAACGCGGAAATGGCTGTTGTGGCCCTGCTTTCGGTCGATCGTCTGCTCGATATGAGTCGCACTGCAGTCAACATCTTCGGTGATTCTTGTGCTGCGGTTTGTATCGCCAAGTCCGAGGGCGAGCAATTGCATGTCTGAGGTTTTTTAGTGGATGCAATGTATTGCCCTGAGCCAAATGATTCGCTAGCATGTTAACAGTATGGATATTCGTCGCCCCTGGGGTGTGTCCGCTGAGGCTGTTCTAGAAGAGCTTGGCACATCTTTGACTACAGGCTTGTCCCAGACAGAGGCTGAGGAACGCCTACGTCAACACGGCTATAATCAACTGCAGGTAAGTGCCGGTCGTGGTTGGTTGTCCATTTTTGTATCCCAGTTTCGCAGTCTGCTCGTGCTATTGCTGGCTGTGGCAGCCGGGCTCGCCTTTGCCTTCCAGGACTGGATTGAGGGCTTCGCCATTGTGGCCGTGCTGGGCATCAATGCATTGATCGGTTTTTTCACGGAGCTGGGTGCCGTGCGAACCATGGAGTCACTGCGCAAGTATAACAAGACCTGGGCGACAGTCAGGCGGGATGGCGAGGCGAAAAAAATCTCCGCGGAGCATCTGGTGCCTGGTGATGTGGTTTTGTTGGAAGCAGGGGACATGGTGGCAGCGGATATGCGCATTGCCGTGTGCTCCCGCCTGCAGGCCAATGAGTCGGCCCTTACCGGCGAGTCCCTGCCGGTTGCCAAGAACGAGGAACCAATCGCCGGGGACACCATTCTGGCCGAGCGAACTAATATGCTCTACAAGGGAACCTCGCTGACGCACGGCTCGCCAGAGGCAGTGGTGGTGGCCACAGGGATGGATACTGAGTTTGGCACCATTTCCTCGTTGGTGACCGCCACCGAAGATGAGACCACACCGCTCGAAAAACGTCTGGCGCGACTCAGCCGCAAGCTCATCTTCGTGACCCTGGGCATTACGGTGTTTACGTTAGTTGCGGGGCTATTACGCGGCAGGGAGCTCTACCTGATGATCGAGACATCGATTGCGCTTGCGGTGGCTGCCATTCCGGAGGGTTTGCCCATCATTGCCACCCTGGCCCTGGCGCGCGGGTTGTGGAGGATGGCGCGCAGCAACGCACTCATTAACCGCCTCTCCGCAGTTGAAACCCTGGGAGCCACCAACATCATCTGCACGGACAAGACCGGAACCCTGACGGAGAACAAAATGGTGCTTGTGTCGGTGATCACGGATGCCGGTAGGGATGATTTCAAAACCTACGAAAATCCGCTTCCGGAGAACGATGACCTGCCCATGAGCGAGGAGCTTCTCAAGATCGGGATCCTGTGCAACAACGCCGAGCTGACTGCTTCCAGGGCAACTCCCCGGAGTGATCAAGCTGGTGATTATGGAGTGGGTGACCCGATGGAGCTGGCCCTGCTGGCTGCCGGAATGCAACGCGGTTTGGCCAAAACGGATTTGCAGCAACAATATCCGCGGCATCATGAAGAGGCCTTTGATTCGGATGTCAAAATGATGGCCACCGTGCATCATGGCCCCGAGGGTGATGGTGGTTTCCTCTTTGCC
>CAYXEC010000087.1:0-6524 GCA_964463855.1 uncultured Verrucomicrobiales bacterium
CAATACCTTTCCACATCTTTTTTACCCATTTTTACTCTCACTCACGCAAACGCCTCAGCTACAAGGATAAGGACCACAGACAAATGATTACAATTGGCAGAAAACAGACAGTTAAGAAATCAATATTTCAAGGTGAAGTGCAATTTTACTCAACTTTTCTCTTCTGAAAGAGCTACATAACCTACCCAAAACCGCCTCATCTCTGCATGTTGATGCAGCGCGGAAATGGCAACATGAATCAAATATCCCTTATTTGACTGGACACACTCAGCCAAGCCCTGTGTTCTCAGGGCGGTTTTACAAGCCATTATCTATGAAATACCAAAACATGATCAGGCAGGCTGGATTTGCCTGTCTCGCAGCAGGTGCAGTTGCCTTGAGCAGCTGCGGGGAGCAAAAACAGGCAGAGGCTGCCGAATCAACCGAAGAAAACGTGGCACAACCCGTGTTGCGTTTTTCAGCAATTCCGGATCAGGATACCACGGCACAGGCCGAGCGCTATGCCCCGGCAGCGAAGTGGCTTTCGGAGCAACTCGGCATCACAGTTGAGTTTATTCCCTCAAGTGACTACGCCGCATCTGTTGACAAGTTTGCCACTGGAGATATTCAGCTGGCCTGGTTTGGCGGAGTTAGCGGCGTGCAGGCTCGCAATGAAGTGCCCGGCTCACGCGCAATCGTCGCTGGAGCCAAGGATCTTCAGTTTAAGTCCTATTTTGTGGCTCATGAATCCACAGGCTTGGAAAAAACCGAGGCCTTCCCCACTGCCCTCAAGGGCATGAAGTTCACCTTTGGAAGCTCAGGGTCGACGTCGGGCTGTATTATGCCCTCCCACTTCATCGTGCAAAATACAGGCCAGGGTCCGCTCGAATACTTCGGCGAAATTGGCTTTTCCGGCGCTCATGACAAAACCGCCTATCAGGTTCAGGATGGAACATACCAGGCTGGAGCCCTCAGCTTCAGCACCTATGAAAGCCTCGTGAGTGAGGGCAAGCTCGATGCCAACAAATGCCGTGTCATCTGGGAAACTCCCACATACGCGGACTACAACTTCACAGCCAGCGCAAACCTCAACAAAATGTTTGGTGATGGCTTTATCGACAAGCTTCAGAGCTTGCTTATCGAATGCAATGACCCCGCCGTACTCAAAGCCTTTGACCGCAATGAGTTTGTTGCTGTGGACAATACAACTTTCCAAGGCATTGCGGATGTCATGAAGACCGTTAAGCTTAAATAACCTTGCATAGAAAAACTCACACGGGTCAGGGTCATTGCATTGCCCTGACCCGTTTTTTTAGCTATCAATTCACCCGATGTCCCTGCACCTCTCCAAGATCACCCAAGAATTTGGCTCCATTAGGGCCTTGGATTCCATATCCCTCGATATAGAGAGCGGAGAACAGGTTGCACTGATAGGCCCTTCCGGCTGCGGCAAGACAACCCTTCTCAAGGTGATGGGCACCCAACTTTCTCCCAGCGGCGGGAGCTTCACCGTATTAGGAAACACACCCACCAAACTTGGCGTCAGGGAGATCAAGGAGCTGCGGACGCGCATTGCGATGATTCCCCAGAATTTGGGGCTGATATATAATATCAGCGCACTAAGAAATGTACTCAATGGCGGACTCGGAGAGATTAATCTACTACGAACCATTCGCCAAATGATTCTCCCCTCCCGCAAAGAGACCCTTCGGGTATATGATCTCTTGAATCGTACAGGTATTAGTGAAAAAATCTATGACCGTACTGACAGTCTCTCCGGTGGCCAGCAACAGCGGGTTGCTGTCGCACGCGCTCTCTATCAGAGACCTGCCATTTTACTTGCTGATGAACCGGTTTCATCCGTTGATCCGGCCAGGGCGCATGACACCATCAAACTTCTTACCAGACTATCCAGAGAAGAGGGTATCACCCTGGTTGTCTCGTTACACAATCTGGATCTGGCACGGGAATTTTTCCCGAGGCTCATAGGTTTGCGTTCTGGACGCGTGGCTTTTGATTGCTCCCCGACTGACTTGAATGAAGAGGACTGCAAGGCACTCTATCACATCTCCCGCGAACATGGCTGAATTCCCTCGCCGTCCATTACTCAAAGGTCACGGTCGAAAGTGGATCGTGCTGGTCATGATTGCCTTGCTCTTTGGCTGCCGCCTCATTCTTGGCCCGATGCCGCCTGCACCTCCGGGAGGCCAGGAGGGCTTCTTTAGTGCGGCACTTCACCCCACCCTGACAGATCAGAGCCAAAGCCTGCCTGCGGATGCCACCCCCTTCGCAAGACGCATCTGCACGGAAATGGCCACCACTTTGAGATACGCTTTTATTGCAATGAGCATGGCAGTTCCCTCAGGCGTTCTTCTGGGCTTTTTTGCATCATCCAAATGGTGGCCTTCAGTGATTACGGGATACCATGGCCGTGGATCGTTGCTCTTGCTCTTGCTTCGACCCATGCAGATTGGTGTGAGGTTTTTTATCACCCTGATGCGATCAATCCATGAATTGATTTGGGCGATCCTCTTCCTCGCGGCCCTTGGTCACGAACCGATCACCGCATGCGTTGCCCTTGCCCTACCCTTCACCGGCACATTGGCGAAGGTCTTCTCTGAGATTATTGACGAACAAAGCGAAGATGCACGTGACCACCTGATCGCATCCGGAGCAAGCCCCATACAGGCTTTTCTCGCCTCATTGGTTCCTCAGGCATTTCCGGACATGGCAACTTACACACTATACCGCTTTGAGTGTGCGTTGCGTTCATCGGCTGTATTGGGTTTCATTGGCATTGAAACCATCGGCCTGTCCATCTCCAGATCCTTTGAGAACCACTTCTATAATGAACTCTGGGCTGAGCTTTATCTCTTACTGGCTGTCATCATTGTTGTCGACATGCTCGGCTCCTTGCTCAGGAAACGACTCAACAGAATACCCCAACGCAAGAAAAGCCCGAAGCTCACTGGCAACCGGAGCCATAATATTAAACGACTCAAAGGCACAGCCCCACGGAGCATGATGGCTCGTAGCCTAATGTGGTCTACATTACTACTGGTGACGATTTCTTGGTTTCCCGGACTGGTTCAGATAGATGCCCAAGCCCTTACCAAAGCAAATGAATCCAGTATTGGCCAGCTAAGCAGAAGCGAGAAAATATCTCACTTCCTGACCAAGATGACCCCGCAACCTGTGCGTGAGAGTGGTTCATGGGGAGAATTGACTCCATGGGCTTCCACACTATGGCGAGAAAATGGCGGCGAGGCACTGACCAATACTGTAGCCATGGCAACAGCCGCTATCATACTTTCGGCCTTCGCTGTCTGGCTATTCCTGCCATGGGCCAGTCGCACACTTGCCAGTGCAAAACCAATGGGTGTTTTTCAAGGCCGGGAGAGTATACTCATGAAGGTGATGTGGAGTTGTTGCGGATTCCTTACAAGGATCACCTTCATTCTGAGCCGCGCCATTCCGGAATACATTTACGCATACCTTCTCATCGGATTGCTGGGCATCAGTGCATGGCCGCTGGTCTTGGCTTTGGCATTGCACAATTTCGGCATTCTTGGCCGTTTATGGGGTGAGGTCATAGAGAATCAACCAGCTGCCAGCGCACGCCAACTCATGCTTGCGGGATCTGGCCGTTTTCAATGCTACTTCGCCAGTTACATGCCCCTTTCGTTCAACCGCTTTCTGATGTATCTCTTCTATCGCTGGGAAACCTGTGTGCGCGAAGCAACCATTCTTGGCATGCTAGGATTTGCCTCACTTGGACTGCATATCCAGTTGGCTAGGAATTTTTCCCGAGCCTATGACCAGATGTTTTTTTACGTCCTGCTCGGTGCATCAGTCATCTGCATTGGCGATCTGATGTCCGTTTACCTGCGGCGCTCTCTTGCCCGTGCTTGATACATGCCGGTCAATTGTGTAAAGGCATTGATTCATGCAAAACGACAAGGAGACCATTCTGCGTGAAAAATACTCAATTCCGCGGCTCTCAGCCACAGCGAGAAGAACGTCCCTTATCGCCATAGCCATCTGCTTGTTTGCACTCATCAGGTTTTATTTACCCGTGGGTGATGTGGGACAAGGCCAGAATCCAGAAATGATCCGGGCCGGGCTGGCCATACTCGCCTTGGCCGCCATGCTCTGGTTAACTGAAGCATTGCCATTGGCACTCACAGCCATTCTCGTGCCCATACTGGCGGCATTTGCCGGTATCTTTGATGTCGGCGCCAGCTTTTCCAATTTTGCCCACCCGCTGATTTTCCTCTTTCTTGGCAGCTTTGGTCTGGCCGCCGCATTGGCCAAGCAAGGCCTGGACCGTTGGCTGGCGATGCGCATCCTTGTCCTTGGGCGGGGCAACTTTCACATCACAGCATTGGCACTCTTCACCGTCTCGGCCGCTCTATCAATGTGGATTTCCAACACTGCCACCGTAGCATTGTTGCTACCGGTCACCTTGGGCATACTATCCAATGTCACCGCACGCTGTGATGCACCCACCGCTGCCAAAACCGCACCATACCTGCTTCTTGGCATTGCCTACTCTGCCAGTATTGGAGGTATTGCCACTCTCATTGGCACAGCCCCTAACGCGATTGCAGCGGCACACCTCAAGCTCACGTTTATAGACTGGCTGGCGATTGGTCTTCCTGCCACCTTGATCCTCTTGCCCGCACTCTTTGTGTTGCTGAGGCTACTTGCAAGGCCGGGTCATGTCCCTCCCATCGAAATTCAGACCGAACCCTTCACCTTCGACCGGCAACACCTGCTCACTCTGGGGATTTTTTTACTAACCATCTGCGGCTGGATCTTCAGTGCACCACTGGCGCAACTGCTCGGCATTGCCAAATCCTTCGACACCATCGTCGCAGTCAGTGCCATGCTGCTACTTGCAGCGTGCGGCCTCGTCACATGGAAGGACATCGACCGCGCCACAGACTGGGGGGTTCTACTGCTTTTCGGTGGCGGGCTTACCCTGAGTAAAATTCTCGGCACCACGGGAGCCAGCTGGTATCTCGCCCAGAAGATTCAGATGCTTACGACGGGATGGCCTATCGTCCTACTGATTGGCGTTATTGTCTTGTTTGTCATTTTTCTCACCGAATTGTCCAGTAACACCGCGAGCACAGCTCTGCTTGTGCCCATTTTTGCAGCTGTTGCTCTGGATATGGGCATTCCTGTCAACAAGCTCGTACTTCCCCTGACCCTGGCCGCTTCCTGTGCCTTCATGCTGCCCATTGCGACACCACCCAATGCCATTGTGTTTAGCTCGGGTAAAATCAGGCAACGCGAGATGATAAGAATCGGCCTGGTATTGAATCTGGTCTTCACCGTCATTCTGGCCGTTTATGGAGGATGGTTTCTCTAGTCGGCAACCGAGCTGCGGGAGCTGCTAGCGCCAGTCAGGGTCTTCCTCTCTCTCGAGCTCGATACGATCCGCCAGATTACGAGCCTTGATCCTATGGTCTCTTTTCGCGCGCCGCTCTGAGAGCATACGGCGCTTTTTCTGCCGCTGCTTGAGTTTCTCGATTTCCTCGTCCAGCTTGAGATAGCTCTCATACCTACCCTCATCAAGCTCACCGGACTCAACTGCAGTTCTTATGGCACAACCTGCATCGTCACCATGCTTGCAGTCGTGAAACTTGCACTCAGCAGCCAGCTGCTCAACATCCAGAAAGCTCTCCCTCAGTGTGTGTTCATCTGTCCACATCTGGATCTCACGCATCCCCGGGTTATCGATAAGGATTCCCCCGTCTTCGAGAAGGATCAACTCCCGTGCAGTGGTGGTATGACGTCCCTTGCCCGTGGTTTCATTGACATCGCCCGTCCACTGAAAATCCTCACCGAGGAGCTGGTTGACCAGCGTGGACTTGCCGACCCCACTGGAGCCCACCATCGTAATGGATATCCCCGGCTGCAGGTATTTTTTGAGCACCTCGAGCCCTTCATTGCGTGCTGCGGAAGTTACAAAAACATCCGCCTCATCACACAGCTCCT
This sequence comes from uncultured Verrucomicrobiales bacterium, assembly GCA_964463855.1. Classification (GTDB taxonomy): domain Bacteria; phylum Verrucomicrobiota; class Verrucomicrobiia; order Verrucomicrobiales; family Akkermansiaceae; genus Oceaniferula. The sequence goes on from CAYXEC010000087.1 coordinate 5,986, forward strand.
GAATCTCTGCTGCGGCAGCCTTGTTTTGTTGTTCCTCAAAAAGGTCGGATTTATTGACCAGGACCACTGCCTTGGATCCACTCCTCTTAATCAAAGTAAAATAGCGTTCCATACGCCTGGGGTTAAAATCAGCCCCAGCATCCGTGACCACAACCACCACACTCACATTTGCTGCAATCACCTGCTCCTCCGCACTTTTACCCGGCAACTTGCGTGAGAAGCACGTCTGTCGATCGAGCCGGGCGCGGATTACATTCTCGCCGTCCTCATCGGCAGCCAACTCCAATGCGACCCAGTCGCCCACAGCAGGCAGCTCAGCATCCGTAGCGGCATCGTGATAGACTTTACCACTCATGACCACCTCGCGCTCACACACATCCCCCGCCTCATCGACAAACAAAGCCCCATAGCTGATTTTATTGTCACGGATCAAACGTGCAGGCACGCACTGCGACATGCGAAGCGCGTCGAAGTCTTTCTGGAAGCTATTGTTCCAACCGAGATCTGCCAAAGTCATCAGGAAGAGATGCTATCAAAGA
>CAYXEC010000087.1:6534-8151 GCA_964463855.1 uncultured Verrucomicrobiales bacterium
AAGCGCCCATCATCGGCATCCAGATAATCAAAAAAGCTCTGGATGTCATCGCGCTCCTGCCAGCCTGCCTCCTCCTTGCGGAAAAGGAGCTTTTCGGTGAAGTCATCACGAAATCCGCGGTTGCGCATGTAGCTGTTCCACCACTCGAGCTCATGTTCGTTGGGCTTGGTTCCGTTTGTCCAGCACCACTCCAGGGCCTCCTGGTCACTGGCACCAGCGAGAACAATCTCCCTGAGGGCATCGTAGTCCACATGGAGAAACTGGCAGGTCCACAGGTCCATGGCCTTGCCCATGTTGGGTTGAAACTCGGGGTCAAGTTGCCCGGAATCCTGGAGGCGGATCTTGCTGCACAATCTCGCAAAATACACGTAACCGGAGACCTCATCCCGGGGGCTTGCAGGTGGCGTATAGTCACTCATGAAAATCGGAGATATGGATATATTGAAGTGCGTTTACTGGGAGTATGCCTCCATGCCAACGCAGGAGCAGACCAGATTCCGATCACCGTGGACATTGTCAATGCGACCGACGGATGGCCAGAATTTGTGCTCACGCAGCGAGGCCAGTGGATAGGCCGCCTGTTCCCGGCTGTAGGGGTGACTCCAGTTATCACTGATCACCATTTCAGCAGTGTGCGGCGCGTTTTTGAGCACATTGTCCTCCTTGTCAGCAGAACCCTCTAGGACTGCTTGTATTTCCTCATGGATGGAAACCATCGCATCGCAGAACTTGTCCAGCTCCGCCTTGGACTCGGATTCCGTGGGCTCAATCATGAGGGTTCCGGCCACCGGCCAGCTCATGGTGGGCGCATGGTAGCCGTAATCCATCAGGCGCTTGGCCACGTCCTCAACGGTAATACCGCTCTGCTCGGCAAGCGGACGCAAATCAATGATGCACTCATGCGCAACGAGCCCTTTGTTTCCGGTATAGAGCACAGGAAAATAGTCATTGAGACGTTTGGCCATGTAGTTGGCATTCAGGATGGCTATCTTGGTGGCCTCGGTCAGACCCTCCGCACCCATCATAGCTATATACATCCAGGAAATGGTGTTAATACTGGCACTACCGTAGGCCGAAGAACAAACCGGAGCCTCAGCATTCTCGAGGCTAATATGCCCCGGCAAATAGGGAACCAGCTGTTCGGCCACTCCAATGGGACCAACACCCGGCCCCCCGCCGCCGTGCGGGATACAGAAGGTCTTGTGCAGATTCAAGTGACAGACATCAGCACCGATCAAGCCGGGACTGGTGAGGCCGACCTGCGCATTCATGTTCGCGCCATCCATGTAGACCTGACCTCCATGGGCATGGATGATCTCGCAGATCTCAGATATGGTGGATTCATATACCCCGTGGGTGGATGGGTAGGTCACCATTAATGCCCCGAGCTTGTCAGCGTGCTGCTCAGCCTTGGCCTTAAGATCAGCCAGATCAATATTACCCTCATCGTCACAGGCAACAGCCACCACCTTGAATCCCACCATCACGGCTGAGGCAGGGTTCGTACCGTGCGCTGAGGTTGGAATCAGACAAATATCACGTTCCATGTCACCATTAGCGATGTGATAGCGTCGAATTGCGAGCAGTCCCGCATATTCCCCCTGCGAGCCGGCGTTG
>CAYXEC010000088.1:0-348 GCA_964463855.1 uncultured Verrucomicrobiales bacterium
ATCTCTTGACCCGTTTGTTTTATCTTATTGGCGCGTCTTTCTTTTTAGTTCTTCCATGAGTCTTTGACTTCGATCTTTGAGTCCTTGAAGCTCTCTATCTGATTCTAGCAACAGGTTCACATGGGATGGCAATACCACTTGTCATACCATTGGTGACAACGGACAAACTCAGCGAATCCGACATCTTTTCACTTGCAGGGTGGGGGAGGACGGGTATTTTGCGCCCCCGACATAGGAGCTTCCCAGCTCTCCATTCTCCATGCCGCAGGCACCCCGACAAGGTCGGCGGTTCCAAATTCCTAATTCTTAATTCCACATTCCACACTTGTCTGCCGTGGCAGATTCCTA
>CAYXEC010000088.1:358-8126 GCA_964463855.1 uncultured Verrucomicrobiales bacterium
ATGCCATTCTCATTGAATACCCGACCTACCTCAACCCCAAGACGGGGGAATACACCACGGCACTCAATGCCGCCAAGCTGCTTGCCGACCCGGACTTCAACCATGATGCCCGTCCCTCATACATCAGGCTCCTGGCACCGCTGAAAAGCATCTACAATCGCTGTGTAAAGCGGAGTCTGCAGGCCTAGGGAGCCCTGGTCGCTACGGAAGGCCTGATTTGCTGGCCAAGCGCCCAATTTTCGCTTGCAGGGCGGGGGAGTGCGGGTATTTTTCGCCCCCGACACAAGAGCTGCCACGCTCACGATTCTATATTCTTAACCTACAATCCATCCAGCCATGTCAACTGCTACCGAAGAACACACCCACACCTTCCAAGCTGAGGTTCGCCAGCTCCTCGACATCGTCATTCACTCGCTCTACACGGACAAGGAGATCTTTGTGCGTGAGCTCGTGTCCAATGCCTCCGACGCCCTGGAGAAAATGCGGCTCAAGCAGCTCACGGAAAAAGACGTCTTTGAGTCCGATCGCGAGCTGGGCATTGAAATCACCACCGACGAAGAGGCCAAGACCCTCACCATCACCGACAGTGGTATCGGCATGAACAGGGACGAGCTGGTCGAGAACCTCGGCACGATCGCTCACTCAGGAACCAAGGCTTTCCTTGAGAAAATGAAGGAGCAGGGGGACTCCAACGCGGACGTCATCGGTCAGTTCGGAGTTGGTTTCTATTCCGCCTTCATGGCTGCTGACAAGGTGGATGTGCACACACATTCATGGGAAAACGGCACCGAGGGCTTCACCTGGAGCTCAGATGGCGCCAGCGGCTACAGTATTAACGAGAATCCAGAGGCCAAGAGGGGATGCAGCATTGTCGTGCACCTCAAGGAGGGCATGGAGGAGTTCAGCAAGGAGTTCCGCATCAAGTCCATTCTGGAGAAATACTCCAACTTTGTCTCATTCCCGATCAAGCTCAACGGCGAGCACATCAACAAAGTCGAGGCACTCTGGCTGAAGAGTAAAAAGGACATCAGTGAGGACGAATACAAGGAATTCTACAAGTTTACCGCCCACGCCTTCGATGAACCACGCTACACCATGCATTTCAGCGCGGATGCGCCATTGGCAATCAATGCCTTGCTGTTCACGCCCACAGAGAACACCGAGCAATTCGGCATGGGCCAAATGGAGCCCGGTGTGGCACTTTATTGCCGCAAGGTTCTCATCGATGCCAAGCCGGACAAGCTCTTGCCGGAGTGGTTGCGTTTCCTCAGGGGTGTCATCGACAGCGAGGATCTGCCTCTCAATATATCCCGCGAATCCATGCAGGACAGCGCGCTGGTGCAGAAGCTCAACGGCCTGATTACCAAGCGCTACCTTAAATTCCTCGAAAAAGAGGCCAAAAACAATCCCGAGTCCTACGATGACTTCTACAAGAAGTTCTCGCGCTTCCTGAAGGAGGGCATTGCCACCAGTTATGAGCACCAGGAGCAGCTGGCAGGCTTAATCAGATTTGAATCGTCACTTCAGGAGCCCGGGGAGTTGACCAACTTCGCACAATATATAGACAGGGCCAAGGATGAGCAGGAAAACATCTACTATCTGACGGGGATGTCCCGTGATGCCATCGAGGCAGGGCCTTATCTGGAGGCCTTCAAGGCCAGGGGCCTGGAGGTATGTTTCTTCACAGAGCCTGTAGACCAATACGTCATGGAGGCTCTGCCAGAGTTTAAAGGCAAGAAGCTCGTGTCTGCAGACAGGGGTGAAATTGAGCTCGAAGACGTTGCAACCGAGGGTGAAGAGCTGGACAGTAAAAAGCGTAAAAAACTTATCAAATTCATTGAGGAAGAGCTTTCTGAGCGTATTGAGAAGGTGGAATCCTCCGGCAGACTCGTTGAGAGCCCTGTAGCGGCCTTAACACCCAAGGATGCGCCCAACGCACAGATGCGTGCCATGATGCAAGCCATGGGCCAGGATATGCCCGCCACCAAGGCCACACTGGAGATCAACCCGCGTCACGCAGTGATACACGGGCTTAGCGAGCTCATAGAGTCCGACAAGGAGACAGCGAGCCTCGTTGTGCAGCAATTAGCCGATAATGCGCTCCTTGCAGCAGGGCTACTCGACAATCCGCACCAGATGATGTCCAGGATGAACGAGCTTATCGGCAAACTGGTACAAAAGTAAGGCGGGGCGATTCCAAGCTCCGCTGTTGGCGATATACTCAGGCGCTTTACAAAAAGGTTGGCTGTATCACTACACGGAGGCCTGTGAGCTTATGCAGAGCTGTGGATGTCCGGCGGGCCGTCATTCTGAGCGCGTAGCAATGCGCGCTATGTAATTAGGCAGAAATAGCTCTAAAAGCGGGAATTCACTTCAAACTGACCCAGCAAAGCCTCAAAACCCACCATTCTACAACAAATACTGTAAACTTCGCACAATGTATGTAATGCGTGGTTGTTAATATGGTGTGACGATTACCTATGATGGAGCCCCTTGTGCTGGCCCTAGTCGCTCTTACGCCCCTCTCGATGATTCTCGAAACGTTCCTGGTAGACTTTACCGGCAGAAGACATGTCTCTATCATCGATGATGAGCAATCCACTTTCTGACGACTGTCGCGAAGGCTACTTATCCATATTTCGTCATCCATCCAGCTGGCGGCCCAAAGCTGTCTTTGTCTAGAATCTGAGACGAATGCCAAGGCCGGGATACTTCATGCCCCAGTAGATGGCGCTCACAGAGACACTCTCATTCAAACTGCGTGATAATGTCATGTGGGTGTCTGTGCCGCTGTATTGCACCATAAATGTGGCCTCATCGTGCCTTAGGTGTATGCCAACCAGAGGCCTTAATTTCTCAATCTCCTCAATCCACACAGTGCCCGCATAAGGTGCCGGGGTTATTCCCTGCCATTGAAAATCGGGCAAGGCCTTGCTTGCAGTCACAAAATAGCTACGGGAGCCTACATCCTCGCCTTTGTAGCTGAAATCATCCTCACTCGTGCCCAGTATGACAGCCGGTTTCCAGCTAGCCGGGTCTTCGGAAATAGCCCGGTATGTCAGTGTCATGCTGACGTCGTCTACAAGTGGACGATAATCAACCCCTATTCCAAAATCTCCTGTCAGCCAGTATTTTAAACTGGCATAGACTTGCCCGGGTTCCCCCTTCTCGGGAATCCACCTGCCAGTCATAACAAATCGATGGCTATCTGCTGCGCCACGCACGGTGCCGCCTTCACCCGGTCACATCGGTCATGTCGGCACCTCTGACAAAATGGGTGACGGATTTGAGCTCTGGAGCTCGCAGGATGTCTCTGCTGCGCCAGATGGATGCGAGATACAGGTGGCGAATACGAATGCGGTGAAGAATTTAAAATTCATTGATTGACGGCAGGAAAATAGGTTTTTTCAACCCTCATGTCAATCATGCACCATTACGCCTCGGGGGCCTATTAATACGCGGGAAACTCGTCATCCCACTTCCAATCCCGTGGATCCTCCTCGGAGCCTTTAATGATCTCCGAGGGCAAGCTGATGAATTCCACATCCTTGGTGGTTTCTGCAATGAGATCGAATTTCACCAGGTTTCTCATAGCGCCCTTGTCGCTTGTTATTGATATGTCTGCCAGGATTGTGATGTTTCCATCATCCCGGGGATATACCTTCAGCTTCCCCGGTATCTGAAATACGGCAAATACCTTTCCCGGGTCTCGCTTGGATTCCTTGAAGGAGATCAGATAACCCAGCTGTTTTTGCGGATACCAGTCGCTTCGTTTTGTTTTGCTGGTGATGACTTTGATCCTGTGAACTACCATCGATTGATGTTTGCCCAATTCGCCCTCGGCCTCGATACGCCATATGAAGGGCCCGTCAAGCGTTGCTGACCCCGCCATATAGACCATGGCTGATAGCCCGAATCCCGGATTCCCTCCTGCCGGTTTGACGGCACTCGTCACCATGGCCCCATTGATCTCAACCGGCTCGCTCCTTGTGTATGTATGGCTTTTGGTAATGATGTGCCCACAAGAGGTCATTAAAGCTGCCAGGATGCCCAAAGACAAACGGGCATAGTATCGATGAAACCACATAACAGGTTGCATGCTACACGCTTTTCACCCCTTTTGAAATATCGAATCGTCCAGACGCAGTCCATTGTTGACTAATCGGGCCGCACTCATGAGCATGCCGCATGGATAATACCATTGCCGTTTTCATCTTATTGGCTCTTTTCGCCCTCTGGAATCTCGACTTCATTTCCTCGCTTTTTAATCTTAAGGCACTTCAACCTCAACTTCCTGAGGAATTCCATGGTGTCTATAACGAAGAGAAATACGCCAAATCCCAGGAGTATACCCGGGTTTCTGAGCGCTACGGAATCATTACATCCACCTACAGTCTGACCATTCTGCTGGTTTTCTGGTTCGCCGGAGGATTTGGCTGGCTCGATGAGTGGCTGAGAGGATTTGGCTGGGGCGAGATCATTACCGGGCTCGCCTTCATAGGCGCACTGATTATAGGCAACACCCTGCTTTCAATGCCTTTTCAAATCTATGATACTTTTGTCATTGAGGAGCATTTCGGTTTTAACAAAACGACACCGGGCACATTTGTCGCGGATCAAATCAAGGGGCTGCTGCTTGCTGTTATCCTGGGTGCCCCCCTACTCGCCCTCATCATTTGGATTTTTGACACCGTTGAAAACGCATGGTTATGGGCTTGGCTCTGTTTCACCGGCTTTCAATTACTCATGACCTACATCGCTCCATCTGTCATTCTACCTCTCTTTAACAAATTTGAGCCTATGGAAGACGGTGAGCTTAAGGCCGGCATTCAAGCAATGGCGAAAAAATGCGATTTTCCACTCACCGAAATCTGCGTTATGGACGGGTCAAAGAGATCGACAAAATCCAATGCCTTCTTCACCGGCTTTGGTAAGCACAAGAAAATCGCGTTATTCGATACTCTCATTGAAAATCATAGCAATGATGAGCTGCTCGCTGTGCTTGCTCATGAGATAGGCCACTTTAAAAAGAAGCACATCATCCAGCGCATGGTTTTCTCAATACTTCAGACACTGGTAATCTTCTATCTACTGGGCTTGGCCACTAACAAAGAGAGCAATTTCGCACGCGAGCTTTTTGATGCTTTTGGCGTTGGGGATATTTCCATTTATGCAGGCCTGGTGTTTTTCATGCTACTGTATTCACCGGTCAGCAAACTACTGTCCATTATTGGTAATGCCATGAGCCGCAAGCACGAGTTCGAGGCGGATGCCTATGCCGCTCAAATACAGGCTAGCCCTGAGCATTTGGTCACAGCGCTAAAAAAACTCTCCGCAGACAACCTCTCAAACCTCACCCCTCACCCTCTTCCTGTTTTTCTCGATTACTCCCACCCTCCCACACTGACAAGAATCAGGGCGCTCAGGGCCCTGCATCAACAAGCGCCAGCGACCTAGCCTATGCCAACCTGCATACTATGAACTGCATTTGCGACATGCCTGTTTTTATTCAGTATTCGCCATTGCGCCCCTGCCTTATCTTTGGAAAATAAAAGTAGCGATTCTTATGAATAACCAAGAACTCTCAGACAAGATCACCCTTAACTGCCAATGGGTGCCTCTCATAAAAAAAGAGATGGGCAAAGTCCTCGTAGGTCAGGAAGAGCTTATTGATCGTCTCATTGTAGGCCTTTTATGCAAGGGGCATATCCTACTCGAAGGTGTTCCCGGGCTCGCCAAAACTCTGGCCATCAAGGCCCTCTCGGGCTGCTTGCATACTGATTTTGCCCGCATACAGTTCACTCCTGACCTGCTTCCATCCGACCTTGTCGGGACCATGATCTACAATCCCCAGGAAGGTTCCTTCTCGGCCAAACTTGGACCGATATTCAGCAATGTGATTCTTGCGGATGAAATTAACAGGGCTCCGGCAAAGGTTCAGTCTGCTCTTCTCGAAGCCATGCAGGAGAGGCAGGTTACAATTGGGGATACGACATACCCCCTTCCCGATCCTTTTCTCGTGCTTGCTACCCAGAACCCCATCGATCAGGAAGGAACCTACCAGCTTCCCGAGGCACAACTTGACCGCTTTCTTCTGAAGGTCAATGTCACCTACCCGAATCAGGACGAGGAACTGCTCATTCTCGACAGGATGGCTACCTCGGAGCCTGTCTATGAAACCAGCTCTGTCGTGGAAACATCGACCATCTCCCAGAGTATGGACCTGGTAAACAACATCTATATTGATCCGGAAGTCCGCAAATACATCGTCCATCTTGTTCATGCGAGCCGCTACCCTGAAAAGATCAGCAGAGCATTGAAAAATTACATTCGGGTGGGTGCTTCACCACGTGCATCCATCAACCTCGCCCTGGCATCCCGCGCCAGGGCCTTCATGGCTGGCAGAGCCTTTGTGACCCCGCAGGATATCAAAGACCTGGCCCACGATGTCATGCGCCACCGCATTATTCCGAGTTATGAGGCAGAAGCCGAGGACGTCACAACAGACAGCATTATCGATCAAATTCTCTCCAGGGTCCCGGTTCCTTGATGAACATAGAGGACTAAGTGCCGGAGATGATTCTCTGGCAAATACTGCCAATTCCTTTGATCCCCAACTCTACATGGTCTCCCACCGCAAGATAGTGCGGAGGATTCATGCCCATTCCCACTCCTGATGGTGTGCCCGTTGCGATGATGTCGCCGGGTAAAAGCGTCATGAATTTTGAGATATAGCTGATCAGGTATGGTATGCTGAACATCATGTTGCCGCTCCATCCATTTTGCCTCTTCTCACCATTGACCTTGGTCCACAAAAACAAACTGTGTGGGTCAGGCACCTCGACCATGGTCGCCAGACAAGGGCCAAAAGGCGCGAAGGTATCGAGGCTTTTACCTTTCACCCATTGACCGCAATGCTCTTTTTGCCAGGATCGCTCGCTGTAATCACACAGCACCGTGTATCCGGCAATATGATTCATGGCTTCCTTCTCGTCGATATGCTTCGCTGTTTGTGATATAACGACACCGAGCTCAACTTCGTAATCAAGCTTGTGGCAATCTGGAGGGATGATCACGTCATCATAAGGTCCGGAGCAGGCTGTGGTTGCCTTCATAAATAGAACCGGCTCCTCAGGGACCCCTCCACCAAACTCCTTGGCGTGATCGACATAATTTTTCCCCACGCAAACCAGTTTGGAGGGACGCGCTACGGGAGCGCCAATTCTCACATCTGCATCGATAACACCTCCGCCAGGGCACCCATCTTCGACCCAACTCTCCAGCGATTCCAATCCACCACAGGCAAAAAACCCTTCATCATAGTCCAGAAATTCAGCAGACGCATCAATGAGACTTCCGTCAACAAGCATCACACCAGGAGATTCTCTCCCTTGATCTCCGTGTCGAATCAGTTTCATTTGCTAATCTATACTTGGCGAAGATGAGAAAAGACTCGCGGCCTCATCCGGCACAGGAAATGGGCCCCCTCTCTGTTTTTTCCATAGAATCTCGCCATTTTTTCGTATCTCGAAGATGCCACCGCCTCCGGCAATCAACGACACTTCAAGACCTGTAGACTTTTTGATTTCTGCTGACACACGGTCAGCCTCAGGCCGGTAGTTTCACTGCGCACAATACTCTATCTCGATACCCATGTAATCATTCTAGTATCTGAGCGCGGCTTTTGTCACGCCCTAAGTCCCCTGAATAGCTCTTCCCCTGGAAGTATCTGGGCACGAAAAAGCCCGGACCCGTCAATGACGACGAG
>CAYXEC010000089.1:0-3004 GCA_964463855.1 uncultured Verrucomicrobiales bacterium
AGAACCGACACCTTCAAGATCCGTGCCTACGGTGAAGTGAAAGATGCCGCGGGTAATATCATCGCCCAGGCCACCTGTGAGGCAGTGGTGCAACGGCTACCTGAATATGTCGATCCAGAGACCGATCCCGATGATAATGAACCGTGGGATGAGTATGATCCAGATGCAGCAGCAGCAGACACACTCAACGCGACCAACCAGAAATACGGGCGCCGTTTTGAAATACGCAGCTTCCGCTGGCTGCATGAGGACGAGGTGTGATACGGCTTGAGGATGGACTTGAGGGTGTATTCCCATTGAGAGAGGCTTGATGAACATGGCAAAAACAATATCCCGTTACCTGCTGGCATTCTTTGGATGCCTGAGTCTCATCTGCACGGCTCCTGCCCAGGAGCCGCAGAACAACGCCGCCCCCAAGGGTAACACCTTCACCGTCATCGCTCTCTCGGCCATTTCCTACGAGAACATCTACTACCGCAAGGGTGAGGAATACGTCGCCATTGAGCTCAGAAACGGCATGCGCTCTCAAGCCTACGCCCTTGGGCAGAGCAGTGGCACCATGGACATATTCACCGACCATGATGATGAGAAAAACCCCTACAAGCTGGTAGGCAGGGCTCCGCTGGTGAAGGGAACAGACAAGATGCTCTTCTTCATCGGCATGAGTAACTCCACAGACCAGAAAGCGCTGCCACTGGTTCTCTATGGCCTGGATGACTCGCGCAGTGCGTTTCCGAGCGGCAGCTTCCGCTTTATTAATTTCATCAGCACGCCCCTGGTCATTGACTTCCACAAGAAGCGTTTTCTGGTCAAACCGGGTAATCCCGTGCTGCAACAACTCAACCTGTCACAGGGGGGGTCTTTCACGCCCTTCGTGGTGCGCGACACCAAGGGCAAGATACTGGGCGGCACGCGCTTGTTCAGCCATGCCACCAACCGGGAAATGGTGCTGGTCTTCCCACCGAAGAAGGGCGCCAAGCGGCTCGACATCCGCTACTTTTCGGAGGCAGAGCAGCCGCAGCTTGAGCAGTGATCCTGCCCAAGAGCATGACCGATCCTTTAATCCAGCTAATGGGCAATTTGTGCCTGTAGCATTCAGACGCCCGAGGACAGGCGTCGCTGTGTCTTTACACCTTATCTAACAGAATTTTTGGTCATTTTGTGCAAAAAAAGAATCATTCTGTGCATTTACCAATGCTGCTGCCAGACTTACACTCTCTCATAGTTATTGCCCACCCTTCGTTCGAAGAGAACATCCATGCAACAGTGGACACCACAGAGATCAACGATATCGTATATGAACGCCTCACAGAACCAACCTCACGAGGACGAACTGGTTAAAATCGAGGAAATGCTCGAGCATATCAGAGCAGGTCACCAGAAATTCCTCGATACCGCCGAGGCAATCACGAGCTACTCCGCGGGTCAGCCCCCTAAGCAACCAAAGAAGAGAGAAAGCCCACCAAGCCTCTCCAAAAGGCAAACTGAAATCCTCGACTTACTTAGCCAGGGGCTCTCTAAAGACAAGATTGCAGAGCAGCTTAATATCACCAGCTCCACTGTGGCCACACACGCGCGCCATATTTTCAAGAAACTAGGCGTCTCCAATGCGTCCGGAGCAGTAGGCAAAGCCTTCCGCTGTGGTATTCTCGAATTGGGTCAATGATCGTTGCCTTTAAGCAGACATCTCTTATACCACATCGGTCTTTGCTTTCGCCAGAGTCAGCTTTTTGACAGCCTCAGAGGGCATCGTGTTAAATAGGGTATACGGATGACTTCCTAATGCAGGAAGGGGTGGTGTTATGCTTTATCCCCTCAAAAATGACGATAGTTTTGTGACCAAAAAATTGATATACTGTAGTTACGATTGTAGCTGACATGCACGAAAAGCAGTCCGCCATCCACTGAAAATATGAGTATTATCCCAAGAAGTATTGATATGACCATCCAAGGCATCGAGCTCACCCAGCACAAAAAACAGCTCGAAGCCGACAACCTTGCCAAAATCAGCGAAATGCTCGACGCGGTGAAGGCGAGTCATGAGAGGGTATTGGAGGCTGTGGATTCGGTCGCTGAGTTATCCTCGAACCATTTCAGCTTCAGAAATAGAGGATCCAAGAACATGCCCGATCTCACCAAGAGGGAGATTCAGGTTATCGCCCTGCTCAGCGAGGGGCTCTCCAAGGAGAAAATTGCCAAGGAGCTCGACATTAGCAGGAGCACTGTCGCCACGCACACACGGCACATTTTCAAGAAACTTGGCGTCTCCAATTCCTCGGGCGCAGTAGGCAAGGCCTTCCGCTATGGCATTCTAAGCCCGGATGTGTAGCAGGTGCTGCCAACCGGCAGCTGCCGGCATTCACTTAAGCTGCATTCTTCAGCGCCAAGCTGGCGAGCTTCTTGTGGGCACGGTTGTGAAACACCAGATCGAGTAAGATCTTGCCCACGATCAGGATAACCAGCAGGTAAACCGGGCTGCCCAGCGCCATGGTGGCGAAGGCACCAAAGAGGATGGCGACGTGCAAGACAACGATCCTGCCGTAGGGGGCCATCATCAGTACCGGCACCGCGGTCCGGCGATACTCACCCTTGCCCAGGTAGTTGGTGAAAAAGGAGAACAGGTGACTGGCGAGCAAGCCCGCCGCCGCCCACACACCCCCGGCATCCAAAGCGCCATGGATGAGCCCGGATAATTCCTCCATGAGGGATCCGCCACTGGTCATCACACCGGATGCGAGACCGTCCTTGCCGAGAAGCGCGAAAACGAAAACACCGTGCACCAGACAGAACAAACCGTAATGAAAGCTGAAGAAGGGTATGAGGAATAATTTGGAAACATGGTGCACCATCTCGAGCTTGCCACCGTGGGCATTGATCATCTCATCGAACTTCTCCACCTGCGCCGCCTCCTCCTCGGTGAGCTCGTTGGCGCGCTCCTCCATTTTCTCTCTCAACTTGCCGGAGAGCTTGCCCTTGAGGCTCAACTGCTGCGTATCTGGCGAGC
>CAYXEC010000089.1:3014-8022 GCA_964463855.1 uncultured Verrucomicrobiales bacterium
CGAGCAGGTAATCATCTTGAGGATGTTCATGGCACCGATGATCACGTTCTCAAGCCAGTAGACCACCACCACCTCAAAGATACTCCAGTCCCAGGCCAGCACCCCTGCCAGCGGAATGAGATTGGCACCAATGAGAACAAATCCACTCATGGGATCACGCACTTCTCTGCCGACTTTCATCATCAGCTCTCAGTAAAGCGAAAACCCTCCAGAGTATCAACTTCAACTTTTCCTTTGCCTGCGGCGCCGACTTCGGTGGTTGACTCACTGTGCCGATTCCTGTCTCCTTGGGCATGCCCGATGCTTCCAGCACACGTCACCGCACCAGTGGGTCCACCGCCCGCGATGACTACCTCGAGCAAATCCTCCACCTCATCGAGGAGAAGGGCTACGCCCGTGCCGTGGATATCTCCAAGCGCCTTGATATCTCCCAGGCCAGTGTCACCAACATGCTGCAAAAACTCGATGCCGAGGGGCTTGTCACCCACGTCAAATACCGTGGCACGACCCTCACCGAGGAGGGCATGCGCATTGCCCGTGCCATCATTGAGCGCCACGAGACCCTGACCCGCTTTCTCGAGCTCTTCGAGATCGATGAGGACACGATCTACCGGGATGTGGAGGGCATGGAGCACCATATTTCCCGTGCCACGCTTGAGGCCATCCGCTCGCTGACCCGGCACCTGCAGGAAAATCCGGACACTCTGGAGCAAATCAAGAATCCGGAATGATGTATGGCGATAGAATGTCCTGCGCAGACCACTGCCCGGCTCTTTTCACTGTTCACCATGTGAAAGGCACTCCTGTGCAAGCGCTTCACCCTTCAAACCCCTTGCCATAAAGGCCTGGCGGGTGTATGGAAACACCCCCAGCGCGCGAAAACCAATCCAGCGCCCTCATTTCTATGCTCAAGTGGACACTCCAGAAAATCGTCGGTAGCAAAAACCACCGTGAACTCAAGCGCCTTGGCCCCGTTGTCGCCAAGATCAACGAAATCGAGGAAGCCTACCAGCGCGAATCTGTCGATGCCCTGCGAGAAAAGGTCAGCGGCTGGCAAAAACACCTGCACCGCTACCTGCCGCTGGAGGCTCCCACCGTCCGCCAGCTCCAGCTCATGGATGGCGACCAGCTTGCCGCAGCTGCTGCGGACATCAACCAGCGCCTTGATGCCCTGCGCAATGAGTTCCCCGCCCTGCCCACCGCCGAGCCCAATGCGGACTCCATCGAGGATGCAAAGGCAGCCTTCCGCGCGGTGGAGGAGGACTACTTTGATGCCGCCCGCACCAAGTACCTCGACCGGATCATGCCGGAGGCATTTGCCGCGGTGAAAAATGCCGCCCGCCGCCTCTGTGGCCAGACCATCCAGGTGTGTGACCAGCCCATTGCCTGGGAAATGGTGCACTTTGACGTCCAGCTCATTGGTGGCATTGCCCTGCACCGTGGCATGATTGCCGAAATGCAGACCGGTGAGGGAAAAACCCTGGTTGCCACCCTGCCCGTCTTTCTCAATGGCCTCACCGGCTTGGGCGTACATGTGGTCACCGTCAACGACTACCTCGCCAAGCGTGACTCGGAGTGGATGGGAGCCGTGTTCAAATTCCTCGGTCTTACTGTGGGCTGCATCCAGAACCAGCAACCTTCAAGCCTGCGGCGTGAGCAATACAACTGTGATGTCACCTATGGTACTAACGCCGAATTCGGCTTTGACTACCTGCGTGACAACGGCATGTCCTCCACCAGGGAAGAACAGGTCCAGCGCGGCCACTTCTACGCCATCATTGACGAGGTGGACTCCATCCTGATCGACGAGGCGCGCACACCTCTCATTATTTCCGGCCCCTCCACTGTCTCCAACACCGAGCAGTACGAGCGCTACAAACCACTCATCGCCCAGCTCGTCAAGCGCCAGAACCAGCTCTGCACCGAGCTCGCAGAAGAGGCCAGGGAATGCCTCAAGGCCGAGGATGAAATCGGGGCCGGCCGCGCCCTGTTTAAAATGAAACTCGGCAACCCGCGCAACCGCCAGCTGATGCGCTTCATGGAGGAGCCCGACACCCGCCGCCTCATTGAAAAGACCGAACTCTCCATGTACCAGGATGCGCAGAAGCGCGACCTCTACGAGATCAAGGAAGAGCTCTACTACACCATTGATGAGAAAGCCCACGATGCCGACCTGATGGACTTGGGGCGCGAGTATCTCTCCCCCGGTGACCCGGAGGCCTTTGTCCTGCCCGACCTCGGCACGGCCTACGGTGAGATCGATGCGGACCTCAACATGTCCGAGCAGGAGCGCGCCAGCAAAAAGCAGGCACTCCAGGAGCGGCTCGACACCCAGGGGGAGAAAATGCACTCCATCTCCCAGCTACTCAAGGCCTACTGCCTCTACGAGAAGGATGTGGAGTATGTGGTGGCGGACAACAAGGTCATCATCGTGGATGAAAACACGGGACGTGAAATGCCCGGGCGCCGCTGGTCAGACGGCCTGCACCAGGCCGTCGAGGCCAAGGAGGGCGTGCACGTCGAGGAGGAGACCCAGACCTACGCGACCATCACCATCCAGAACTACTTCCGCCTCTACTCCAAGCTTGCCGGCATGACCGGTACGGCCGAGACCGAGGCCGCTGAATTCCACGACATCTACAAGCTCGACGTCCTGCCCATCCCGACCAATGTGCCCAACATCCGCATTGATCACAATGACCAGGTATTCAAGACCCGGCGGGAGAAATACAATGCCGTGGTTGCCAAGATCCAGGAAGCACATGACCGTGGCCAGCCTGTTTTGGTCGGTACCGCATCCGTGGATGCCTCCGAGCTGCTGGGCAAAATGCTCAAGCGCGCCAAGATCCCGTGCAACATCCTCAATGCCAAGTATCACCGTCAGGAGGCGGAAATTGTCGCCAATGCCGGCCAGAAGGGAGCCGTGACTGTATCGACCAACATGGCGGGCCGGGGTACAGACATCAAACTTGCCCCGGGAGTTGCCGCGGCCGGCGGACTCTTTGTCATCGCCACCGAGCGCTACGAGTCCCGCCGTATTGACCGCCAGCTGCGTGGCCGTTGCTCCCGCCAGGGAGACCCCGGCATGTCCCAGTTCTTCATCTCCTTTGAGGATGACCTGATGCGCAACTTCGCTGCTGCGGAGCGCATGACCAACATGATGGAGCGCTTCGGCATGGAGGACGGTGAGGC
Organism: uncultured Verrucomicrobiales bacterium; assembly: GCA_964463855.1. Classification (GTDB taxonomy): domain Bacteria; phylum Verrucomicrobiota; class Verrucomicrobiia; order Verrucomicrobiales; family Akkermansiaceae; genus Oceaniferula. Next base: position 6,207 of record CAYXEC010000089.1, read on the forward strand.
CCTTGAGCACAAGTGGCTCAACCGCTCCGTGGAAACCGCGCAGAAACGCGTCGAGCAGCGCAACTACACCTGGCGCAAGCGCGTGCTTGATTTTGATGATGTCATGAACAAGCAGCGCGAGGTCGTTTACGGCTACCGCAACGAGGTCATCAACTCGGAAAACCCGCGTGAGCTCATTGATGAAGTCATTGAGAAAGCCATTCCCGATGCCGTCTTCTCCTACATGATGGAGCGTGACGAGGGAGCTCCTGACTACGCCGAGCTGCTCAGCTGGGCTAATACCACCTTCCCCATCCATCTCACCCTGGAGAGCAGCGGCTTCCATGACCGTGATGCCGAGGGCAACGCGGAGTTCCTGCTCAACAAGGTCAAACAAGCCTACGAGCTCAAGATGAAGCATGAGAATCCGGAGATGCTCGACATGCTCGAGCGTCACATCATTCTCACCGGCATTGACAAGCTTTGGCAGGAGCACCTCTACAACATGGACGCACTGCGTGAGGGCGTGCACCTCCGCGCCCAGGGCCAAAAGGACCCGCTGGTGGAGTATAAGAACGAGGCCTACTCCCTGTTTGAGACCCTGATGGCCAATATCGAGAATGAAACCCTCAACAATCTGTTCCGCTCCACCACCAACCTTGAGCAGTTCGAGAACTTCATGCGCAGCCTGCCCCAGCAGCTCACCAGTGATGCCACTGCCCAGGCAGCCGGCTCAGCAGCCGCACTCACCCAGGACAACATTGCGCGCACTGGCAATACCTCTGATCTCGCCATGACACCTGCCGAAGACGGCCAGCAGATCAAGCTCAACCTGCCCAAGCGCAAACCAGCGTTGGCCAGCGTTGGTCGCAACGACACCTGCCCCTGCGGCTCGGGCAAGAAGTTCAAAAAGTGCTGCGGGCGCGAGGCCTGATAGCCCGAACTCCGGCCACAGCCGGCAAAAAGCCCCGTCACTTGAGAGCGACAGGGCTTGGTAACCATAGCCGGGGATTTCCCCGGCATCATCTCATTATCTCTTGCGCCTGAAGGCCAGGATAAGGCCTCCAAGGCCAAGCAAGGCGGTGGAGCTTGGCTCCGGCACAGCATTGAGGTTCAGGCTGAACTGCGGTGCGAAGGACATGCCGGATGTGGTGCTTGCCTCCAGGAAGAGGTTGTTGCCTTGCTGCACGATAGCCCAGTCCCATGATGGATCCGTGTTGAGGAAATCCGTGGTGTCGAGCAAGAACAGGCTCTCATCAAACCCGAGGATACCGGAAGTGGTCTCAGCAATCACAAAGGAGTAGAAACCGGTGAGATCGCCAAGGTTCAGATTGAACTCATCAAAACCGGCCGCCGCACCCAGATTGTTCTCCAGGTCCAGCGATGTGATGTAGATCGTGAAGCCTTCGATGCTCAGCGAACTCAGGTCCAGAGTGCCCTCGATATTGAAGGAATCCCAGCCGGGATCACCACCCTTGGTTCCGTCACTGTCATTGATTTCCCAGATAAAGCCACCTCCGTCAGTCCATGTCTGGCTGGCAGTGCTGAGAGTGCCGGGTGAGTTACCGGGGCTGAGAAGACCACCGGCAACAACCGTGACAGTCGCATCCGTGACACCACTACCCTTGAGAATGCCGCCGGCTTCAATGATGTAGCTGCCATCATTGTCATAGTGGTCATTGAGCACCAGGACACCGGAGTCGACATTGGTCGGGCTTGAAGCGGGCTTGCCCACAGGCACCTCAGCGGGAGGGCCCACGGGTGTCTCAGGCTTGACCGGGGTGGCCGGTGTCTCGGGCTGGGCAGGCGTGTCACCCACGGGAGTCTCGGGAAGCAC
>CAYXEC010000090.1:0-8000 GCA_964463855.1 uncultured Verrucomicrobiales bacterium
ATCTGGAGTTGGAAGCTTGGTGATGGAGCCCTGGTTGGGGTGCCTTTCGAGGCTTACTCACAGCTGCAGCGTGAGCTTCGTGCCGACAATCCGCATGCTCTCGTGCTCAATCTCGCCAATGGCAATCACGGCTATTTGCCGAGTGCGCCACACTACCATGGCCCTTCGCTTTACGCCGTCTGGCAAACTCCCTACGCTGAGGGTTCCCTTGAAGCCGTCACGAAGCTCGCCAAGGATACACTTAACTCCAACGTGGAAATATCATCATGAGCATCGATCTTCAACCACTCCTGGCAAATGCCGAATTCGGCCTGCACTATTGGGACTACCTCGCCATCGGCTTGTTCTTTGTGATTCTCTCAATCATTGGCTATTTAGCGGGGCGGGGGGAGCAAGCCAACGCGGAGGAATATTTCCTGGCGGGTAAAAAACTGCCCTGGTATGTGGTCGGAGGCTCGTTCATCGCCTCGAACATCTCAAGTGATCAGTTCATCGGCATGGTGGGAGCAGCCATGGTTTATGGTATTTGTGTCTCGCTCTATGAGTGGGCGAATGTCGCCACCTTCTCAATCCTGATCTGGTTTTTTGTTCCTTTCCTGCTCGGTGCCAAGGTGTTCACCACCCCGGAGTATTTGGAAAAAAGATTCAGCCCCGCAGTGCGGACCGTGTTTGCGCTAGTGACGATCATCAGTAACGTGATCGCCTTTCTTGCCGCAGTTCTCTATGGTGGTGCACTCGCGCTGCATGAGCTGTTCGGTTGGGAACTCTGGCCATCAATCATCGGGCTGGGCATTGTCGCGGGCATATGGGCTATCTATGGTGGTTTGTCCTCGGTGGCATGGACCGATCTCTTCACCGTGGCGGTGATGCTTGTCGGTGGCGTCATTGTTACTGTGCTCGGAGTTCAGTCACTTGCCCCTGATGGTGGTGGCCTTATCGAAGGTTTCTCTGTCATGCTTGAGCGTAATGCGGCGACCAGTGGGCAGTGGGCGGAGGCCGTGCAGAGCAATACCAAGGACCTCGCGGGAACGGATAGCTACAACCGCTTGTCGGTCATTCAGCCAGTGACCCACCCGATGACACCCGGTTGGGGAATGATCGGGTTGCTGCTGTCGGTCAGCCTTTGGTACAACGTGCTCAACCAGTTCATGATCCAGCGCGTGCTCGGTGCCAAGGACATGTATCATGCCCGCATGGGCATTGTGTTTGCCGGCTGGCTCAAGGTGATTCTGCCGGTTATCGTGATCGTTCCCGGCCTGGTGCTTTTCGCCAAGCATCCGGATTTATTGCTTCTCGAGCCATGGGGTGAGGTCAAGCCGGCCGCGGACAAGGGTTATGTGAAACTCATCCAGGATCTGGTTCCCATCGGCCTGCGTGGTTTGTTCCTCGCAGCCCTATTTGGTGCGATCCAGTCGACGGTCAACAGCGTGTTGAACTCGACTTCCACCATCATCACCTTTGATGTTTATCGCCGTCTATTCCGCCCCCAGTGCAGCGACAGCCAGTTAGTCAAAGTGGGCGTGGTTGCTTCCGTGCTTGTTCTGGTGATTGCGATCATCATCGGCCGCTTCATTGGTGATATGGGCGGAGGGCTCTTTGAGTATGTTATTTCACTCTACGTGCTCTTTGCTCCTCCTTTCGCAGCGGTCTTCCTGTTGGGCATCCTCTGGCGCCGGGTCACGGCTCCGGCCGCACTTGCCACGATCGTCGTCGGCATGGCCGCGGGTCTTGGTCTGAAAATCTTCTTAAAGAGCGATGCTGACTATCCGCTTTGGCTGGCCTCATTCCCGAACCAGGCCTCAATTCTCTACCTGATTAGCATGACGACCTGCGTGATCGTTACTTTCCTGACCCGCCCGCCAAAACCGGAACAAGTCACCGACCAGCTCTGCATGAACTGGAAGAAGCTCAATATCTTCGGGAGTCTCGGTGACCGCTGGTACAAGAGTGTGGTTTTCTGGTGGTTGGCCTACTCCGTGGTGATTGTGCTACTGATGCTGATTTTCTCCGGCCTGTTTTTCCCTAGCGTAGGTGGCGAATAAACCTTTCAATAGAATACGAAGATGAACGATAAAGAATCAAACAAGGATCAGACGATAGCAGTGGTCGGATTAGGTCCGCTGGGACGCGGGATTGCGGCGTGTTGTCTGTCACGCGGATTTGCGGTGGTCGGCATTGACCTGGAGGAAAAAAACCGCGTGGCGATGAAGGATTTTCTGCCGGATGCGGCAGCCCATTGTCTGGATGCAGGAGTGGTCGATGCAGCTGACCCGGCGGAGTGGCAGGCACGCTTGGAGTTGTCCGGGGACCTCGCTGCCCTTGGCCGGGCCTGTGTCGTTATCGAGGCCATTCCGGAAGATCTGCCGGCCAAGAAGAGCTTGCTGCAGCAAATGGAGCAATTCATCACCGCTGATGCTCTTATCGGCAGTAACACTTCGGCATTTCCCATTACGGATTTACAGGAGGGCTGCAGTCATCCCGAGCGAGTGTTTGGCATGCATTGGTCCAGCCACGGTCACGTCACCCGCTTCCTGGAATTGACGCCCGGAGAGCAGACCTCAGCCGAGACCATGACCCTTGCAACATTGAAGGCGGAGCAGCTTGGTAAGGAGCCGGCTGTTCTTAATAAAGATATTCCCGGGTTTTTGTGTAACCGCATTGCTTACGCGATGTATCGCGAGGCCGTGTATTTGCTGGAGTCCGGGGTGGCGGATGCCGAGGCGATTGAGGCTTCGTTCCGCAATTCGGTCGGTCTGTGGGCACCCATGTGCGGCCCGCTTCGAGTCATGGATGTGATGGGCGGCGGTGCTTTTTATGCGGAGTCTATCAAAGGCGTGTTGCCAACGATGGCAAACTCCACCGAGCTCCAGCCCACGCTGCAGTCATTCATTGACCAGGGTGCCAAGGGGCCGAAAAACAATATCGGATTTTTTGATTACCAGGAGGGTGATGCTGCTGAGTGGGCGAAGCGCTTTACCGCATCCATCCTTGCGACGCGCAAATACCAGGATCAGCATATTCTCACGGGCCAATCTGCGGACCAGTCCGCAGATTCCGCTGAGGCATCGGATGCTGTCGCGGCACCATGATCCCATTCGGTCAGCTTGCATCGCGTATATCCGGTCAGCTCGACACGGGTGACACCCTGCGCCGTCTCTACGCGACCGATGCCTCCGAGTATCAGGAAATGCCAGCGGGCGTTGTCTTTCCCAAAGATGACAAGGACCTCGGTGAGATCATTCGCTTTGCCCGGCGCAACAAGCTCGGCCTGATTCCGCGCACCGCGGGCACCTCGCTCGCCGGCCAGTGTGTTGGTGATGGCCTGGTGGTTGATGTCTCACGCCACTTTGACCGTATCCTCAGTGTCGATGCCAAGTCCCGCAGAGTGCGCGTGCAGCCGGGTGTGGTGCGCAATGAGCTCAATCACTTTCTTGAGCCGCACGGGCTGCTCTTTGGTCCCGAGACCTCGACGGCGAACCGTGCCATGATGGGAGGCATGGTGGGCAACAACTCCTGTGGCTCCAACTCCATCGTGTATGGCAGCACCCGTGACCACCTGATCTCGGTGAAGGGGTTTTTGAGTGATGGCAGCGAGGTTACCGTGGAGGCACTGACTGCTGAGGAATTTAACGCCAAGTGCGACGGGCCGGATTGCCTGGAGATCGCGATTTACCGCGGTGTCAAAGCCATGCTTGGTAATGCAGAGAACCGGGCTGCCATTACCGAGAACTTCCCGCTTGCCTCGATTCCCCGCCGCAACACCGGCTACGCGCTCGACCTGCTGATGGATGCCGAGGTTTTTGATGCCTCGTCTGACAAACCCTTCAACCTCTGCAAGCTCATCGCCGGATCTGAAGGCACCTTGTTTTTTGCCACCGAGATCGAGCTCGACTGCTCACCACTGCCCCCCGAACACGTTGCCCTTGTGTGTGGTCACTTCGAGAGCGTGAATGAATCCTTGCGCGCTAATTTACTGGCACTGCATTATGACCCAAGTGCTTGCGAACTCATCGACCGGCATATCCTCGAATGCACCAAGTCGAATCTCGCCCAACAGCGTAACCGCGACTTTGTGCTCGGTGATCCCGGTGCCATCCTGGTGGTGGAAATCCGCCGTGACAGTCTGGCTGAGGTGCAGCAGGCGGTAGATGCCCTCACCGACGCCTGGCAGGCTGCTGATCATGGCTACGCCTACCCGGTATTGTGGGGAGAGGACGGGTTCAAAGTCTGGGAGCTACGCCGAGCCGGGCAGGGGCTGATGAGTAATGTCGTCGGAGACACCAAGCCGAGGGAAAATGTTGAGGACACCGCCGTCGATGTCAATGACCTGCCCGACTACATCGCCGAGTTCGATCAATTACTGCGTGATAAATACGCCATCGAATGCGTCTACTACGCCCACGCTGGTTCAGGTGAGCTGCATACCCGGCCGATGTTTGATCTCAAGACACCGGAAGGATTGAACATGTTCCGCGGAGTGGCCACGGATATTGCCCAGTTGGTGAAAAAATACCGTGGTTCGCTCAGTGGTGAGCACGGTGACGGCCGCCTGCGTGGTGAGTTCATCCCGCTGATGGTCGGCGAGCACTGCTACCGGCTGATGCGTGAGCTCAAGGACCTATTTGACCCGGAGCACATCTTCAACCCCGGTAAGATCGTGGACACTCCACCGATGGACACCTCGTTGCGCTACAGCCCGGAGCAGGGGACCCCTGAGTATGAAACCGTCTTTGATTTCAGTGACACCATGGGTATCGTCCGTGCTGCCGAGAAATGCAATGGCTCCGGCGACTGCCGCAAGGGGCCGCTGGCCGGAGGCACCATGTGCCCGAGCTACATGGCGACCCGTGAAGAAAAACACACCACCCGCGCCCGTGCCAATATCCTGCGCCAGATCCTGACCGATCCGCACGATGCCAGCAACCCCTTCAACAGTGACGAGATCAAGGAAGTCATGGACCTCTGCCTGTCTTGTAAGGCCTGTAAATCCGAGTGCCCGTCGAGTGTCGACATGACCAAGCTCAAGGCCGAGTTCCAGCAGCACTATCATGATGCTAATGGTGTGCCGCTGCGCTCACGTATCATTGCCCACTTTGCAGATAGTGCCAGGTTGGCCTCACTCGCACCCTGGCTCTATAACGCGATTCTACAAACACCCCTGCTACGCCGTGTGGCTAACAAAGTGATAGGCTTCCACCCGGAGCGCAGCATGCCCAGGCTCAACAAGATCACCCTGCAGCGCTGGTTTGAAAAACGCAAACCGCTCAAGCCTCTGCGTGGTGAGCACCTTGGGCGAGTACACCTGTTCTGTGATGAGTTCACCAACTACAACGACCTCGACGCCGGCATCGCTACCGTGGAATTGCTTGAATTGTTAGGTTATGAAGTCAACCTACCCGATCACGTCGAGAGCGGGCGTGCCTCACTCTCCAAGGGGCTGGTCCGCCGTGCCAAGCGATTTGCCAATAACAACGTCCGTGCACTCGCCAGCATGGTTTGCGAAGACGAGCCCCTCATCGGTATCGAGCCCTCCGCCATTCTTGGCTTCCGCGATGAGTATCCTAACTTGGTCGAACCCGAACTTCGTGAGGCAGCCGGCAAGCTGGCACCTCATTGCCTGATGCTCGATGAATTCATTGCCCGCGAGGCGGATGCCGGCCGCATTGATGCGGATTGCTTTACCCGTGAGCCGCGCAAGATCCATGTCCATGGTCACTGCCACCAGAAGGCATTGGCGTCAACCGAGCCGACCTTGCGCATGCTGTCCCTGCCCGAGAACTACAGCGCGCAGGAAATCCCGTCCGGCTGCTGCGGCATGGCAGGATCATTCGGCTACGAACAAGAGCACTACGAGGTCTCGATGAACGTCGGCTCTCTGGTGCTCTTTCCCCACGTGCAGCAGCTCGATGCGCAAACCCTCGTCGCCGCCGCGGGGACCAGCTGCCGCCACCAGATCGATGACGGCACCGGCAGAGTTGCCATCCATCCTGCCAGAATCACCCGCGATGCACTGGCCTGATAGCTTTCCATTATCCATTGTCCTGTTACATTAATCATTCAAATCAACCGACCCATGAAGATCCAAGGTATTCTGACCCCCAACATCGTTCCCTTCCACGACGACCGCCGCATCAACGAGGGCGAGCTGCGCCGCTACGTCAGCTGGCTGATTGATAAAGGGGTCAACGGCATCTACCCGAACGGTAGCACCGGTGAGTTCATCCGGTTGAGTTTTGAGGAGCGCAAGCAGATCGTCAGTATCATCGCAGATGAGGCCGCCGGGCGCGTGCCGATACTCGCCGGAGCAGCAGAGGCCAATATTGACCTGGTTCTTGAGGCTTGCGCCTACTGTGCGGATTTCGGCTGCACCGCAGTCTCGGTGACCGGTCCCTACTACTATAACGTTTCACAGGAAAGCATCGAACACTACTTCCGCGAGTTGGCAGAGCGCTCCCCGATCGACGTCCTGCTCTACAACATCCCGCAGTTCTCCAACGAGATCGGGGTGGATATCGTTGAGCGGCTGGCGATGGATTGCCCGCGTATTATCGGTATCAAGGACAGCAGTCGCGACATGCCGCGCTTCATGAATACACTCGGCAAGATCAAGCCGCAGCGCACCGACTTTATCTGCCTTACTGGAACTGAGGAAACACTGCTGCCCACCCTGCTCATGGGTGGTGATGGTGGCACGATTGCCACCAGCGGAGTGGCTCCGGAAGCGGTGATGAAACTCTACCGGGACTGGCAACGGGGTGATCTGGAGGAGGCCAAGCGGGTCCAGTTCAAGATGCTGGAGCTGATCGAAACCATGTTTGCGGCGGGTAATTTCCCCGAGGGCTTCCGTGAGGGAGTTAACTTGCGTGGCTTCAGTGCCGGGCGAGCTCGCCAGCCAATGGCTCCAACGGAGATGAAGCATTTTCTTAATATTCGTTCCAAGCTCGCCTGCCTGCTTGCTGAGTGCGGCTTTGATGAGGCTGCCGCTCACTGTGAGAGTGAGAGCTGTGGGCAGGGGGGTGGCTCTGGATTTGTTGCAGGGATGGATCATTTGGACGTCGAGACCATCGTGCGTGAAGTCTTTGGTAGATTAAATCCGGACAAATAATCGCTTTTTATAGGCTTAAGGACGTGTAAACGAAGATCTAAAAACATCAATATACTGATGTAGAGTTGGTTGCGTTTTTGTCTCCTGCGTGGTTCCCGACTGAAAAAATGTCGGATTTATACATTATTGCGGCATTGAAAGTACATTCACAGGATTGCAAAAATGTGCAATTATAAAGCGTTCTTACAAATAATTTATATTAAATATCAGTTTTTCTGTAGCAAATCCTTCGATCGCAAGAAGGAGTTATGCATTCAGCCAAAACGCCAAAAGAACAACACATCAGTAACCCCAAAATAACAATAACCTGATCACCAGCATGAAAAGGAATACAAAACTATCTACAGGTAACGTTTTTACAGTTATTTATTTGATATTATTCAGTTCTGTCCACGCAGTTACTGTAACATGGGATGCAGGCGCTAACTCAACCTGGGACACCACGACTTCTAACTGGACAGCTACAACTTACACTAACGGAGACGACGCTCAGTTTCTGGGTTCAGGAGCGGGCACCGTGACACTCTCAGGGACAATCACTCCCAATAGTGTGCTGGTCAACTCAAGCAATGATTACACCTTTGCAGGCAGCGCGCTGCAGAGTAGTAGCACGATCAACAAAACCGGAACGGGCACGTTGACACTCACCGCTACCGGCAATACGGCCACGGACATCAGTGCGGCAGGAGGCAATTTGGTGCTTTCCGGAACTTCGACGACCACGGCTTCCGGTTATGTGTATGCCGCCAACAGCGGTATTGCAGGGGGAGGCAGTGGCACTCTGACCGTGCAGGACAGCGCAACACTGACAGCGACAGGCCTGCAGGTTGGTAATCAATCCGGCACCACGGGCACGGTGAATCAGACAGGGGGAACTGTCAATCTGACGGGCGCC
>CAYXEC010000091.1:0-7810 GCA_964463855.1 uncultured Verrucomicrobiales bacterium
ACCTCCGCACCCTCGCAGTTTTTGGCTTTCCAGTCCTTGCGCATGCTGCGTTTGGCGAAGGCGTGGATATTGCGCTTGCTGGCCGCAACGGCCTTCTTGACCTCGTCATCAACAGACGCGTAGGCCTCCTTGATCTCAGCCTTGCTCACGAATAGTGACTTCGCATTGAGCTTGAGGCCGTCAAATTTGCGGGCGTAGTCAAAAATGGCGGTGTTGCCGCGTTTCTGCACGTCGGCAATGATGGCAGCTACTGTGTCCTCAACTTGCTTGCCGGCACCTCCGGGGGTGGCGCGGCGATCAAGTTGTTTGACGAAGCGCGCGTAAGCGGCATCCTTGTAACTGAGGACTTTCATGCCCAGCGCATACATTGTTGGCGGGCTTTCTGCAAGTGCGGGGTTTTTGTGCTTCTTTATAGCTCTGGCCTGGAGAGCGGCCCCGGTCTTTTTAATGGATCAGGTGTAATGAGCCAGGTTGAGGAACTTCACCAGCTGTGTCTTATTCCCTGAGGTTAGGTGATGCGTTTATTCCTGCCCCGCAGTTCTTTGCGCATTCTTGTAGCTCACCATACATTGTTCTTGTGGGTCCCAGAGGTTGGCTTGAAAACAATCGTAGATATCACTGAGCCGCAGCCTAGTAACCACGGGGTCTTGTAGCTCCGGGATCGCATCCATGGCTTCCTTGAGCCGGTAAAATGGAATGCGCGCATTAAGATGATGGACATGGTGATAGCCGATGCATCCGGTAAACCACTCGAGTACTTTGCTCAGTTTGAAGTAGCTGGCCGTGTTGAGTGAGGCGTCAAAGAAATTCCAGTCCTCGGAGGTGTAAACCCGTGCGCCTGGAAAGCTGTGCTGGGCATAAAAGAGATATGCTCCGGCGGCGGCGGCGATCCACAGAGGGAGAAGGTATGCAAACAGCATCATCTGCCAGCCCCCCGCGAACCAGAGGGCGCTTAGTAAGGCAAGGTGAGCGATGAAAACCAATACGCCCGGCCAATGCTTACGTGGATTGGAGATGGTTGAATTCAGGCATAAGGCACCCATGAAAACGGTGAAGTAAGCACAGAAAATGGTCGCCGGGTGGCGGCTGGCCCGGTAGCGGAAGCGCTGGAAGCTGGTCGCCCGGCCCCACATCTCCACACTCATCATTGGATAGGCTCCGATGTCAGTGGTGACCACCGGGGTGTGCTTTGCCTGGCTGGCAATTTTTCCCACATTGGCATGGTGGTAATTATGGCTTTCCTTCCATGAACGGGGTGGGGTCAGTAACAGCAGGCCCACGCCATACATGAGCACACGGCCCAGAGCTGATCCCTGCAGAATGGCCCCGTGCATGTAGTCATGAAACATGATGAAGGCCCGCACCATCACCAGGCCGCCGAAGATGGAGAACAACAAACGCAGCGGCCACCATGGGGCCAATGCCGCGGATAGTAGCAGGAGTGTTAACAGGGCAAGGGTAGAGCCGACCAGCCACCAGCTGCGACCGCGCATTTCCACCGCAAAGGGCTTTGTGGCGTCGAATAGTTCTTTGCCGGAACGAAGCTGAATAGATGACTCCGGGTCCATTGGTTAACCAACTTGATTCTGGTCCACGATAAGCTCTGGAGCCCCTTTTTCAAGCGGGTTCTTGGACCACTTGCACACAGCAGAATGTCAGCACGGAAAGCCTTCTATGCAGGATGGTGAAGCCCGAAAACCCGAAGCCGGATTTTTTTCAGATCCCAGGGTCTTGCCGCGGCGCTCGCCACTTGAGCAGCCGGATGGATCAGTCCTTTTTCTTGAGCAAGGGGAACAGCACTACATCACGAATGGTGCTGGCTCCCGTGAGCATCATGATCAGGCGGTCGATGCCCACGCCGATGCCGCCGGCTGGCGGCATCCCGTTTTCCAGGGTTTCGACAAAGTCGTGGTCAATCTCCTGCTCTTCCTCACCCCCTGCCTGGTGCTCAAGGCGCTCGCGCTGCAGGTCGGGGTCGTTGAGTTCGGAATAGCCCGGTGAAATTTCCTGACCATTGATGATAAGCTCGTAGACTTCGACGGTCTTGCCTCCAGGGGTGAGTTTTGCCAGCGGAATGAGTTCCGAAGCGACACGGGTGACAAAGAGGGGATCGAAGGTCTCCTCCTCGACTTTTTTCTCAAAGACCTGCTGGATGACCTCGTAGTCTTCCATGTTGTCGGATATCTGGACACCGAGTTCATGACACTTGGCACGACGTGCCTCAGGAGTGATGTCAAAGAAATCATCACCGGCAACATCCTTGATGAGGTCATGGTAATTAGCGCGCTTCCATGGTCTCTCCAGATTGATCGTGCGGATGGTGTTGCCTTCCTCGTCCTTGTGTTGGATTTTGAGCCCGCCACAGAATTTTTCTGCGAGGTGGCAGGTGAGCTCCTCGACCATGTTGGCCATGGTTTCAAAATCAGCAAAGGCCTGGTAGGCCTCGAGCATGGTGAACTCCGGGTTGTGGCGGCGGGAAATACCCTCGTTGCGGAAATTGCGGTTGAGCTCGAAAACCTTGGTAAATCCACCCACCAGAAGACGCTTGAGGAAGAGCTCCGGGGCAATGCGCAGGGTGAGATCCATGCCGAGCGCGTTGTGATAGGTCTCAAAGGGGCGTGCAGCGGCACCACCGGCAACACTTTGCAGCATGGGAGTCTCCACTTCGAGATATCCACGTTCATGCAGGAAGCTTCTGATCTCAGCGATCATTTTTGAGCGGGTGATGAAGACCTCGGCGGAATGGTCATTGCTCATCAGGTCCAGATGGCGCTTGCGGTACTTGGTCTCACGGTCAGCAACCCCGTGCCATTTATCGGGCATGGGGCGCAGGGACTTGCTGAGCATGGTCAATTGGTTGACCTTGACGGACGGCTCGCCCTTGCCAGTGGTGAAGGTTTCACCCTCAATGCCGATCCAGTCACCCAGGTCGAGGAGTTTGTAGATGGCCCAGTCTGTCTCACTGACGCCTTTTTGGTTCAGGTAAATCTGAATGCGGCCCTCGACGTCACCGATGGTGGCGAAGACGGATTTGCCCATATCGCGGATGGCAAGAACACGCCCGGCGATGGTGACCGCCTGCTCATCAGCGAAATCAGCCTTGAGCTTGCCGGGTGTGGTGGTGATGTCAAACTTGTCGCCAAAGGGGTCGATGCCGAGCTCACGCAATTTCGCGAGCTTTTCGCGCCGTACGGCAATGAGTTCGGCTTCGGTAGACTGGGGTGTTGCCTCTGAGATGGATGGCTGGTCGCTCATGGAGCGCGGAGCATAGGAGCGAATGGGAATAATTCAAGGGCGGAAATGAGCGGCCGCCTCCATGGCAAGGCCATGGGAATTGCGCGAGCCTGAAAGTGTGCTGCAGGTCACCTGAGGCAGGGGGACACGCCGCCAGCCTGTTATCCATGCGGCTTCTTGCCGAGGTCCTGAGCTTGAACTAGCCTGGGTAGGCTCCCTGGATGTAACCCTCAAGCTGGACAATCAGCGCATCCTGAGCGGATATGGTCCACTTAACGAGATCACCGATGGTGACAATGCCTACAAGCTCACCATTTTTCACGACCGGCAGGTGCCTTACTCGTTTTTGGGTCATGGTTTGCAGGCTGCGAGCAACGGAGTCGTCCTCATTGATGGTAATCAGGGAACTGGTCATGATGGAACGAACATCGATTTCGTGCGAAGACTTTCCTTTCAGAATAACATTCCGGGTATAATCACGCTCGGAAATAATGCCGATGAGAACGCCATCCTCAAGGACGGGCAGGGCACCCACATTGCATTCTGACATTTTTTCAATGGCGTTGAAGACAGTGGCGTCCGGGCTGATGGTGTGGAGTTTGGAGCTCTTGTTTGACAGAACAGATGCGATGGGATCGGATACTTCCATAATATTTGATAGCTTGGTTGATTTGGGTGGAGATGTTGCCCTTGGAGAGCAGCTTGCTTTGTTTGTTTTGGTTAAACCAATGATCTGCGACCTATCTCTCGTTTATAAGGATCATTAAAGATAATGAGGCGTACAAATGTTTATAATGAAGCATGATGCCATGATGGAGGGGAGAGGACAAGGAAAAAGGAGCTTAATCATTTAATGTAAGTGGTATTTAAAGTTATCTTTATCAATCGGTTACCATGATCCATGGCCTGTTTGTATTGTGCCCAAAAAGGGCTTTTTCATGCTGCTTTTGAACCTTGCCGGTTGGGTTCACGGCAAGGCCGCAGAACAGGATTCGATTTTGGCTTCCGATTTAATCCGATCAGCTTTAAAACGACGCCATGGGTTCTTTATTAGCTCTTTTGACGATCGTTTTTGTCTCACTGCTCATCGTGCGCGTAGGGACCAATGCCCTTGTGCTCACCGGCATGTCGCTCTCTGCTGCCAGATTTCAGGCTGCTTCCGCATTTTTCGGGGTCGGATTTACGACAGCTGAGGCAGAAATGGTCGTTGGTCACCAAGTCAGGCGGCGGATTATCCTGCACCTGATCATTGCCGGCAACATCGGCCTGACCTCGGCTTTGGCGACCTTGATTGTCACCTTCGTGGGCAAAAGTGATGAGGGAGCATCAGCACTTTTCTCTGTCATTGGCATCGTTCTGCTGACCATTCTCGTGCTTTATGTATTGGCGAGTACGAGCTATATCCGCAAGCCCATGGACGCGCTGATGCGTTACTCCCTGGAGCGTGCCGGGGTGGCAAGGGCTCTGGACTATGAGCTTTTGCTCAATGTGGAGCATGGATACTGTGTCTCGGACTTCAAGATAGGAGAGGATCACCCGTTTGAGGGGAAAGCCCTCTGCGAATCAAGGCCGAACGACCAGGGGATCGTGGTGCTGGGAATCACCAAGCCCAATGGTTCCTTCCTCGGAACACCCGGGAAAGATGTTGTCCTTGAAGCTGGCGACACCTTGATGGTCTACGGTAGTGAAGAAGCAGTGGACAAAATGGCTCGTTCAGAGCAGTAAAGAGCCTGCGCTCGATCAACGCGCAAAAACATTCATGGCACGGAGGAAAAAAGGCGACAAGGCCCCCACGCTCAGAGACGATCTGGTTACGCTGACCAAGGTGAATTTGAACACTTTCGTGGTGGTCACCACCTTGTTTGGCTATTTGCTGGCTGCCAAATACTTTCACGGTTCATGGTTTTATGACGGTTGGTTGCTATTTCATACCCTTCTGGGCACTGCCTGCACTGCTTTCGGATCGGCTGCATTCAATCAGCTCATGGAGATTGAGGAAGATGCCAGAATGAAACGCACGGCTGACCGTCCACTTCCGGCCAGGCGCATGATACCCGTGAACGCCTTTGGAATTGGTTGGGCTCTCTCGGCATTCGGCATTATCCATCTGGCGCTCAAGGTCAACCCTGCCGCTGCATACCTTGCAGCCATCGCACTCGGGGTTTACGTTTTCCTCTATACTCCTCTGAAGCGCCGCAGCTCGACCAACACACTGCTCGGGGGCGTGCCGGGAGCCATTCCGCCGATGATCGGTTGGGCGGCTGTTGCCCAGGCGGGTGGTGCCGGCGGTAGCTGGGCAGATGGGCAAAGCTGGTATTTATTTGCCTTGTTGTTCCTGTGGCAGATGCCTCATTTCGTCGCCATTAGCTGGCTGGTGCGTGAGCAATATGAGGAAGCTGGCTATGTGATGTGGACCAATGGTGACGTCTCAGGCAGGAAATCGGCAGTCATTGCCGGGGCTTTTACCGTTTTGCTGACATTGTTGGCCCCTCTGGGCTGCTGGCTTGGCTATGCCGGGGTGATCTGGTTGGTCGGCGGAAGCCTGGTGGGTCTGTGGATGCTGTGGTTATGCCGGCGCTTTGCAGTTTTGGGGGATCGGAAAACAGCGCAAAGGCTCTTCCTCTACACGCTGCTCTATCTGCCGATGGCACTCGGATTACTTGCCATCGGCTGGAAGCAAGGCTAGGCTCCGCGCGGGCCACCTGATTCGCCCTACGTTTTGTCATGAACATGGAACCCGCTGAGAGAAACCCCGCCGAGTTACGCGGCACCGCGTTCAAGTTGGTTGGTATCATGATTGTGGGTGCCGCAGTGGTTTTAACGGCCTACTCCATCAAATCCAAACAAAAGGCCGAAGCCAACAAAGGCAGGCCTCCCATTACTGCGAAGATAAGCCGCAATTTTGCGGCCAAGAATCAGGAGGGCAAACTGGTTGCCACTTACGATCTTGAAGGCAAGGTCTGGTTTGCAGTGCCGGTGTGCGTGAATCAGCTCGAGGAGAACAAGTATGCCTTGGCCATCATGCGAGAAATTGCAGATCATTACAACGGTAACGACGATTTGCGTTTTGTTGCTATTTCCATTGAGGGGGCCGATCAGGATGTGGGGCCGGACCAGCTCAAGATCGCCATGGATCAACTGGGCATTGACGATAAGCGCTGGTGGTTTTTGACAACCGGCGAGACTGATAAGCAAAGGGGATATCTCAAGGACCAATTGCGACTCGGTATCGTATCCCAGCGGGCAGCCGGGGATTCGGCAGGCAAGTGGAAATTTCCATCGCAAATTGCATTGATAGACCGTGGAATGCATATCAGGCAGCGCTATGATTTCCGCGAGGCGGGAGAGTTTCAGCATGCTGCTCACAAAAAGCTCAGGGAGGAGCCGCAGCTCAGGAACTCAGAACGATTCCAAGCAGCGCTCAATGCCGTGGAGGAGCTCAAAAAAACCCTCTACTCCAACACCGATTTCATCCTAAGTGAAACCAAAACAGGGAGTCAAGAATGAGTGATAAACAGAAAATTGTGGTGATTTACATCAGTGTCGCAGCGATCTGCGTGCTGATTCTATTGACGACATGGTTGATCCGCGCGAGCCATCTCAAGGCGCCGCAGCCGGAGCAACCGCAGTATGCCCAAGAGGAGGTCCTCACTCCCTTGCTTACTCTGGAGAAAGATCTGGTTCTCAAGCATCAGGATGGCCGGGAGGTCAGGATGTCTGAGCTCAAGGGCAAGGTGTGGGGTTTTGCCCAGTTTTATGCCTCTTGCCCGATGTGTGCGAAACGCAACTCACAGGGCTTGAAGGCCCTCTATGAGAAGTTCAAGGGGCATCCTGATTTTGCCATTGTGTGTATTACAGTGGATCCTGCCACTGACACCGTGGAGCAGATGAAATCCTACGCAGAGGCTCTCGGTGCAGAGAGCAAGAACTGGTGGTTTTTGACTGGCGATGCTGAGTCTCTGAAGCACTACATGGTAGACGAAATGAAGTATCAATCCATTGTCAGGCGTCAGGACCCGGATGAAATAGCAAGACTCGGTGCGTTTGAACATGACATGGCCATTGCTGTTTTTGATCGCAACCTTTCGATGATCAGGAGGCACGATCTCTACAATGCCCGCAAGAAGGGTGAGGCCTTTTACCGTGGTGAAGAGGGCAAACTCCACTTCACAGTAAGCTCATTACTCGATAACAAACAGGCTGATGTCGACTGATCAGGATCTGAACAACTACCTGAGCCGCGAGCCCAATGCTGCGCTGCTCAAAAAGCTCACCAGAGTCTCATGGGTGCTGAGTGTGCTGGTATTCGGGCTCGTTGTCGTGATGGGCAGATACAAGCTCGATATTGGCATGAGCCTGCCCATGCTGCCACCTTTGCATGCCATTCTTAACACTTTGGTGGCCGTCAGCCTGTTGGTGGCAGTAGCCGCGGTAAAAAAGAAAAACATTGCCCTGCACCGGCGTGCCATTGGCTTTGCGGTGGGTTTCTCAGTGCTTTTCTTGCTTAGTTATGTTGCCTACCATGGCACTCAGGAGGAGGTGCGTCACGGAGGCGAGGGAATCATCAGGACGGTTT
>CAYXEC010000092.1:0-7625 GCA_964463855.1 uncultured Verrucomicrobiales bacterium
ATCAACTTCAACTATGCTATGGCGGCAGAATTGTTACGGGTGGCAGAAAGCGCGCTTTCCTTGGTTTTGACGGTTATCAGAAAGTGATTGATAGCGGGGTGGATATTGTGATTTTAGCATCACCACCGGTGTTCCGCCCCAAGCACCTGGCTGCGGCAATTGCAGCTGGCAAGCACGTGTTCATGGAGAAGCCTTTCGCCAATGATATTCCGGGTCTGAAGAGCGTGGTCGAAACGGCCAGGAAAGCGCAGTCCAACGGCTTGAGTGTCATGACCGGTCTGGTATGGCGTTATTCCCCGCACCTCATGGAGTTGCACAAGCGCATCCAGGATGGGGATATTGGCGAGGTGCTCTCGGTTTCCTCAACCTACTGTGGAGGTGGGCGGCCCAACAAGATGCCTGACATCAAACTCAAGCCCGCCAGCATGCGAGACATGGAGTGGGCGCTGCGCTTCTGGCAAAACTACCTCGAGCTCAGCGGTGACTGCCTTCTGGAATTCATGATTCACGGCCTCGACAAGATGTCGTGGGCCATGGGAGACCAGATGCCGGTGAAATGCATGGGGCTTGGTGCCAATATCAAACCGGTTGCAGGCTCCAACAACTGGGACCAGTTTGCACTCAATTACCAGTACGCCGATGGGCGCAGTGCTGACTTCATGGGGCGTCAGGTTCCCGGAGCCCAGGCCTCAAGCGGTGACGCGATCACCGGCACCAAGGGCTTTGCCTCGCTGGATAAATCAGGGGTTTCCATCACGCGTGATGGCAAGGTGGTGTGGCAGAGCAAGGGGGGGCTTGGTTACCAGAACGAGCACGAGATTCTGCTCGAGCACATCAGGAGCGGCAAGGTCTTCAACGATGTCCTCGGCAAGATGGAACACAGCCACGCGCTCGCCATCATGGGCCGGACCGCCGCCTACACGGGCCAGATCATCACCAGTCAGCAGATCATGACCTCAACGGATGTGCTCATTAACACTGATGGACTCAACTTCGACACCCCGTTTACTCCACGCCCTGTTGCGGAGGTGGGGGTCACGAAATTTTCCTAGTCTCCATTCAAGGTCTTATCCAGCTTGTTGATGATGAAAATCAGACATAGTTCAATAGTGGTGTCAGGCCTGCTTGTGCTTGCCGCTTGTCATGTTTCTGCCGGCATGACGCCCGAGGGATTTACGTCCCTGTTTAATGGCAAGGATTTCAGTGGTTGGCGGCCGGAGAACCCGCATGACTACGTCAAGCTCAAGGACGCAAAGAAGATTGCTGCCAAGCGCGCGGAAGATCTCAAGGTATTTCCCGAGCACTGGCAGGTGAAGGACGGAGTGATTCACAATGACGGTCACGGACCTTATCTTTGCACTGTCAAGGACTACGGCGATGTGGAGTTCCATGTCGACTTCCTGCTGGACCCCGATTCCGACAGTGGCATCTACCTGCGTGGCACGCCCCAGGTGCAAATCTGGGACACCCGCGAGGAAGCCGGAAAGTGGAGATACGGTGCGGACAAGGGATCGGGAGGCCTTTGGAACAACAAGGGGGATGGTAAACATCCCCTGATTTATGCCGATAAGCCGATCGGTGAGTGGAATCATTTGCGTATCCGCCAAATAGGCTCCTGCACCTGGGTCTGGCTCAATGACAAGCTGGTGGTGGATCGCGCCCACATGCAAAACTACTGGAAACGAGATTCCCCCCTGGCCAGAACGGGCCCCATTATTCTTCAAACCCACGGGGCGCCCGTGCAGTGGCGCAATATCTTTGTGCGTGAGATCCCGGCAGCGGAAGCTGACAAGATTTTAGCAGAGGCCACATCCGGCAAGGGATGGCAGAGTATCTTCGATGGCGAAACGCTTGGAGCGTGGCATGCCAGTGTGCCGGCAGGCTGCGAGATCAAGGATGGTGCTGTTTATGTCAGCAAAGGCCAGCTCATCTACCGCAAGCAGAAGTATGCGGACTTTCAGCTCGCCTTTGAATTCCAGCTTCCTGCGGGAGGTAATAACGGCCTTCTGGTGCGTTATCCCGGTGAAGGAGACGGGGCCTACGTTGGCATGTGTGAGCTGCAGATTCTCGACAACACTGCCGGCCAGTACAAGGACCTCGATGCGCGCCAGTTTCACGGTAGTGCCTATGGTATCGCTCCGGCGCACCGTGGCTACCTGCGTCCGGTGGGGGAGTGGAATCACCAGATCGTGACTGTGAAGGGTAGCCAGATCCAGGTGGAGCTCAACGGGGTGCCTATTCTCGATGCCGACCTCTCCAAGGTGAAGCAGTTCATGGACAACAAGCCGCACCCCGGCCTCAATGTATCCGAAGGCTACATCGGTTTTGCTGGGCACGGAGCTCCGGTTGGGTTTAGAAACATCAGGGTCAGAGATTGATTTGCACCGATACCCGGTGATAGTTTGAAACGACCTGAGAATTTCCGATATGAAACCCAAGATCGAACTGCGCCTCTCCGGCATCGGCGCCATCGCCACTGCCTGCATCTTTTTCGCCTCCTGTGGCGAAAATCAGGCTGAAGCCCAGGGCGAGACGGCTGAGGCAGCTGCCCCCAAGCCGCGGGAAATGAAGCTGGAGGATGTCGACGAGGAGCAGATGCGCCTGGTCAAAGTGATCCGCGAGCGCATCCTCAAGCAGGCGGAGAAAGAGGCGGGTAAACCTCTTGGTAGCTATACCGAGGAACTCGATACCGGGGCCTCCTTTGAGATGCTTCCCGTCAAGGGTGGCAGCTTCCGCTGGCAGGGTGAGCAGGCTGATGATGTGATCGAGGCCGCGATTTCCCCCTTCTGGATGGGCAAGCACGAGGTCACCTGGGAGGAGTATGAGCCCTTCATGCTTACTGAGATTCCCCGGGAGAAAGACGGGCAGGTTCTCGAGTTCATGCGTGAAACCATCGAGGACGATGCCGAGCTGCTGGCGCGCCCCACGCCTCCGTATCACCCGATGACCTACGGCATGCCCCGCGATGGACACCCCGCGGTGAGCATGACCCAGCACGCGGCCAACAAGTACTGTCAGTGGCTTAGCTACAAGACGGGCCACTTTTACCGCCTGCCCACCGAGGCCGAGTGGGAATACGCCTGCCGTGCCGGTGCGAGCACCAAATTCAGCTGGGGCGACGATGCCGGCAAGGTGGCCGAATACGCTCACCTCAGTGGCGAGGTGTCCAGCAACTACGCCCAGCCCGGCCAACTCAAGCCCAACGCCTGGGGCTTTTATGATATGCACGGTAATGTCATGGAGTGGACACTGGACCAGCACGTGGAGAACCGCCGCAAGCATTTTGGTAGTGACAAGGTGCAGGACCCCTGGGTCATTGCCACCCAGCCTTACCCGCATGTCACCAGGGGCGGCTACTGGAAGCAGGATGTCGAAGCCGTGGCATGTTCTACCCGTCACCCCTCGGAGCCGGAGTGGAAGCAGTCCGACCCGCAGAATCCCAAGAGCCTCTGGTATCACACTGACACCCCCTGGCTGGGTATGCGGGTGGCACGTCCTGTCACCATTCCCAGTGTCGAGGAAATGTATCGCGCATGGAACTCGGGGGTCGCTGAAGATGGCGAGATGGCCAAATACCGTTAGAAGGGGGCTTGTTGCCCTCACTTCAGGTGCATTGCTGAGCGCGTGCGCAACCAAGCTCGTTGCCCAGCAAGCGCGGGATAAGGACGCTCTGGAGCGTTACCAATTCAGCGAGGCCCATCTCGGGACCGTTGTCAGTCTCGTGTTCTATGCGGACAATCGTGCGGAGGCCAAGGCATTGGGTAAGCGCTGCTTTCAAAAAGTGGTGCATCTTGACGGTGTGTTTTCCGACTACCGCGATGACAGTGAGCTGATGCGCTTGTGTGACCGCGCCCAGAAGGAATCGGTGCCTGTCAGTGATGAGCTTTTTGCCGTGTTGTCCTGCGGGCTCAAAATCTCCGCGCAGAGTAGTGGTGCCTTTGACATGACTGTGGGTGCGTCCAGCAAGGCCTGGCGCCAGCACAGGCAAGGCAAGCAGGCTGGCCCCGTGCCCACGTCAAGAGATGCGGACTACCGGGATGTGATCCTCGATCAAAGCAAAAGGACAGTGCGTTTTAACAAGCCGCTGCAACTTGATTTGGGAGGCATTGCCAAGGGCTATATCGCGGATGAACTGGCAAGGATTCTTAAGCATGGAGGCATAGGGCATTTTGCGGTGTCTGTGGGTGGTGAGATTGTTCTGGGTGCCGCCCCACCAGGGCGAAAGGGTTGGAAGGTTCGGCTTGAGGATGCCCAGCAGCAGGTTATTGGCACAGTTGAGCTCAGTCACACGGCAGTCTCCACCTCGGGGGACAGTTACCAATTTGCCGAGATCGAGGGTAAGCGCAGCGCGCACGTGCTTGATCCCAAAACAGGCAAGGGCAAGGAGGATCAGTGCAATGTTACCGTGATCGCACCCAGCGCGATGCTGGCCGACGGCTGGGCCACCGCTCTGCGTGTGGCTGGGGTAAAGAAAGGCAGCGAACTGGCAGGGAAAACACCGGCCGTAGAAGCACTCTTCAGCCCGAGTGATGCCCCGCTCATCAAGACCACGGCCTTCCCGGATTTTGTGAGCAAAGCTGAGGACTAGCGAATCTCGATCCGGGCTGTGCCGTCGTTGGTGGAGCTTTAGTTGTTAGCCGGGCGGCTGCGACCGGCATTGAGCAGGGCTTGCAGTTCGCCTTTCATTTTCTCAAAGACCTTGGGCTCCGTCTTGGCGAGGTTCTTTTTCTCCGCAGGATCGGTGCTGAGATCGTAGAGCTTGTAAACATTGCCGGACTTGCGTTGCAGTTTCCATTTGCCCACCCGGTAACCAAAGGGGCTGTTAACACCCTGGGTGCCATTATCCTGCTGGATGAGGTGCTCGCGTCCCTTGGCGTCTTTTTTGCCAACGAGGGCATCCATGACGTCGAGGCTGTCAAGCAAGGCGTCCTGCGGGATAGTGACGCCGAGGTGCTTTGCCAGACTAGTGCCGAGGTCAATTGTGCAGACGACTTCATCCGAGACACCGGGCTGGATCGTACCGGGCCACCATGTGATGAAGGGGGTGCGCGTGCCACCTTCGAGGATCTGGTACTTGCCTCCCGAGTAGGGGCCGGCGGGTTGGTGATCGTGCAGCTTCTCGACCGCGCCATCCTTGTAGCCGTCATCGAGCACGGAGCCGTTGTCTGAGCAGAACAGAATCATGGTGTTTTCAGCGAGGCCCTCTTGCTGCAGGTAATCAACGATTTCGCCGACACACCAGTCCAGCTGCACGATGGCATCCCCCCGGAAGCCGGTGCGGGATTTGCCGTGGAAGCGCTCGTGCGGCATGCGTGGCACGTGCAGGTCATGGGAGGCGAAAAACAGGAAGAAAGGGCTGTCCTTGTGCTTGCCGATCCACTCCTTGGACTTCTCCACCCACTTGTCCGCCAGGTCCTCATCGCGGAAGCGGGCGGCGTGACCACCGGTGTAGAAGCCAATGCGGCTAATGCCATTGTGGATGGTTCTGTTGTGACCGTGGCTCCAGTCCATCTTGAGTTCGTCACGGTGGCTAAGCCCCGTCTTGTGATCCGGGCTGGGTTTCTTGTGTCCCACCCAGAGAGGGTCCTTGGGGTCGAGGTTAAGGACCCGGTGGTTCTCCACATAAACCTGGGGCACGCGGTCATTGGTGGTGGGCAGCAGGAAACAGTAATCAAAGCCAATCTCCAGCGGGCCTGGTTTCAGCTCGCCATTCCAGTCCGGCGTTTCTTCTCCCAGGCCGAGGTGCCACTTGCCGATCACGGCGGTTTTGTAGCCGGCCTTTTGCAGCAGGTCCGGCATGGTGACGATGTCCGGATGGATCAGGGCAGGGGAGTTGGGCCCTGCGATACCTTTGCCTTTTTCACGAAAAGCGTAGGTGCCGGTCAGGAAGGAATAACGCGTCGGCGTGCAGGTGGCGGCAGAGCAGTAGCCGCTGGTGAAGCGCAGTCCCTCAGCGGCGAGCTGGTCGATGCGCGGGGTCTTGAGGTTCTCCGGCTTGGCTCCGTAGCAACCAACATCCCCGTAGCCGAGGTCATCCGCCATGATGACGATGACGTTCGGGGTAGAGCTTGCGCTCCCATGAGTCGCCCGCTGCTCGGCCGCTGGGTGCTCCGCAGCCACAGAAGAGTGAAGGGCGAATAGTGAAGAGAGAAAAAGGGGCAGTAGTTTCATAGCTGTCCAGAGATGGTAGTTACTTTAAAAAATGTTCTTTGGTTCTGCCTATTTCAACAGCAGGGCGTTGATGAATTCCTCCCGGCTGACGGCAGGTTTGGGTTTGTCTTTCTCGTTATACTCGAGGTGGCACTCGACACCGATTTTCTGGCAGGCCTCAAGCATCAGCTCGCCGAAGATCGGGCTGTGAATGCCGTTGGGTGCACTTGGTGCCGGGAATATCCTGTCGACGTTATATGAGAGATGCAGAGGCGGGTCATCCTTGCTGAGATGGGTCAGCGGGGAGCATTTCAGAACCAGTTCCTTGTGTTTGTCCCAGTTCTCGATGAGCTCCTCAATGCTCTCAGCGCCGAAGGGCTTGTAAGGCATCGGGTTGCCGAAGGTTTTCTCACCGACCTTCTCCCTGATGACAAAGGGGTTCATGGTGGTTTGGGCTCCAGCGACCACCGCACCGCTCACGCGTGAGGAAAAGCGCTCCACCGGGTCGTCGCTCTCAGGATTGGCCACATCATCGTGCAGGGCAACCAGCAGGCTCGAGCAGCCTCCCGCGGAACCGCCGGTGAGGACAATGCGCTCGGGATCGATGTTCCACTCCTTTGCCTTGGAGCGCAGGAACTGGACCGCGCGCAGGGCGGCATTGAGCATCTGGGGTTGTTGCCCGCCCTCGTTAACGAGAGGGTAGCTGATCGAGGCAACATGGTAGCCTTTGTTGAGGTTGTGCGGACGCTGGGTCTCCGCCTTTTTGCCCCCCATCCAGCCACCGCCGTGGATGTCGAGCAAGACGCCGACAGGTTCCTCGGCGTCGACTTGCCAGAAGTTCACCAGCTCTTTTTCGTGGGCCCCGTACTTCACATTCTTGTGAGTCGGAGCGATGTTCTTCGGCTCTGTTTTAACCTTGGCCACAGGCTTCTGAGCCTCATTGGCAATGGACGGAGTGGCTGAGATCATGGCGCAAGCCAGCCAGACGGAGGCTTTATAGGCGTATGTGAAAGGGCGCAGGGCTGGTTTCCGGGGTGTTTTGATGAGTGTCATGTTTCCTGTGGATGCTGTTATGGGGGGATTTGAATAGCTATCAACAAGTATACCCCGGGTCGAGGAGGGATCTTGCCTCAATCATTCTTTAAGGGGATGTGGGAGCCGGCTTTTGGGATAGATTACAGTTTGCTATGTCGTATAAAGGAACAATGACCAATCAACTGTCCCTTAGCCGGGTAGCGGCGCTTGCCTTTTTCTCCCTGGTTACCGGTGTTTGCGCTGAAACGTTCTCAATCGCGGCGGTGGCAGACGTCCAGTATGCGGATGCCGAGCCCCGCGGTCACAGGGAGCCAAGGGAGGCGCTCAAGCGTCTGGAGCACGCTGTGAACAGCTGGAACAAACGGAAGCTGGATTGGGCCGTGTCCCTCGGGGACAACATCGACTGGCATGATAGCGACTACTCCAAGATCCCCCAGCCG
>CAYXEC010000093.1:0-7431 GCA_964463855.1 uncultured Verrucomicrobiales bacterium
GCCTTGATTTCCGAAGGTATACCTATGATCATGATGCAGGCTATCCTTCCTCACATATTTAGCCAATGCATTTTGCCCAAAATGACTTGCATAATCTCCGATAATGGAAATAGTGAGCGCGCCTCATTTCAGGGGCATTCTTCCAATTCCAAGCCGGTTTAGCTCAGTTGGTAGAGCAACTGATTTGTAATCAGTAGGTCATCGGTTCGAATCCGATAACCGGCTCCATTCTAAAAAAGCCCTCCCAAGTGGAGGGCTTTTTTGTCTGCCGGCTTAAGCCGATGAGAACGAAGTTCGAACGCACTACGCAACGAAGTGAAATGCCGTGTATCACGGCATCTCCATAGAGCTCATTTCCGGAGGAGGAAATGAGCTGGTAAGCACAGACTGAGTGGAGCGAAGTCAGCGCACGATACATTCAGCCAAGTTTTCGGAGGCGGAAACTTGCATACTGGCACAGCCCGAGTGGAACGAGGGCAATCCGACAAACGGCTCCATCTGCAAAAAACCCTCCCATGTGGAGGGCTTTTGCGTCCCGGTCCTGTCGGATGAGAACCAAATCAAGCTGAAACAGACTTTTACCAGGTGCGCCGCAAGCTATTGATATTGTATACTTCTTGGGCTTTATGGCCTCATGAGAGGGGTGAAATATCAACCCGTCTTAACATTTCTTTATAGAAAATGTATATTGCGGATTGGGGATGTTTTCTCAATTATATATTAGTCTTATTGTAGGTAGTCATAAATGAACATCTTTGACTAACTGTAAACAGAGTATCATATTTACCATTTAATCCTCATTATCATGAACATAAAGCACCTCCGCATACGCACCACCCTCGCAGGCATTTATCTAACTGTAATGCTTGGATTCCTGTCCTACACGGTCACTCCGTCTATGGCTATGTCCGCTGCTCCTTTCGGATTTTTTGAAGAGCAGCCCGATGGCTCTGAGGTTTGCTTGCACATCGAAGGGGACGAGTTTTTCCACCGCATCCATGACTGCCATGGGTTTACGGTGCTTAAGGATCGCGGATGGTTCGTTTATGCAGAAAGAGGTCAAGATGGTCGCCTCGTGCCGTCCGGCCTGCGTGTGGGGCAGGCAGACCCTGCCGCCGCAGGCTTATCAAAAAACATCCTTCCTGATGCTGCCATTAGGAATGCACGGCGCAACGCAATGTCCATCCCTCAGCAAGCAGGAGGCGTTGCTGGTGAGCCTGAAGGTGTGGCCGCATCTGTTCCTGCCTCACTCAAGAATCTCGTCGTGTTGCTGCGCTTCGCTGACCACGCGTCCAGGGCGGTTCCTCCAACCACGGACATCGATGTTCTCATGAACGCTGTAGGCGGACATCCTTCCCTTGCACCCACAGGCAGCGTGCGTGATGTCTTCCTGCAAAACTCCTACGGTCAGTTCACTCTCAACTCCACGGTAGCTTACTGGATCACGCTTCCTCAAACCGAGGCCTATTATGCGAACAATGACTCTGGCCTTACAACCAGAACTCACGAAGCACTCCGCTATGCCCTCAATGTGCTCGATGCCGACCCGAACTTCCAGTTTGCTGACTTTGACCAGGACAGTGATGGCTACATCGATGCGATCACCTTCCTGCACTCCGGCTACGGTGCGGAGTGGGGAGGAACCTCCGCCGATGGTGCAAACTATGTGAACCGCATGTGGTCTCACAAATGGGCTATCTTCCCTAGCTGGATCTCAAGTGATGGTGTCAGGGTTTACGAGTACCACATCAGCCCCGGCATTTGGGGCACCTCTGGTACGAACATCGGCCGCATTGGCGTTATCGCTCACGAGACAGGTCACTTCCTCGGTCTTCCCGACCTTTATGACGGCTCGGGTGGCTCCGGGATCGGATCCTGGGGTTTGATGGCCAACTCCTGGGGTTTTGATGGTAGCCAGCTTTACCCACCTCATCTTTGCGCGTGGAGTAAAATCAATCTCGGCTGGATGACTCCTACCAATATCACCGGAGGCGGTACATTCACAGCTCCTCAGGCTGAGACGTCCGCCACGGCTTACCGTATCGATCTTGGTTACGCCTCCGGCGAATACCTGCTGATTGAAAACCGTCAGCCGGTAGGCTTTGACGGGCGCATACCTCAGGGTGGCCTCTGTATTTTTCATATCGACGAGCAAGCAAGTTACACGACTGAGGGCTATCCCGGTCAGGTCAACTGGCCTCAGAACGGCAACCACTACCGTGTGGCCCTTCTGCAAGCGGATGGACAATACGACCTTGAGCGCGGCCGGGACCGTGGTGATTCCACCGATCCTTACCGCGGCGGCTATGTCACGGAAATCGGCCCCAACACGGTGCCCAATACCGATGGATATCAGGGAGGTAACATTGTTGTCACCAACAACCGCATCTTCAATATAAGCGCGTCCGGCTCGACGATGACCGTCAATTTTGAAGTGGTCGGCACGGGAACACCACCAGATGCACCGTCCAATCTGTCTGCTGCCAGCGCCTCAGACACACGAATTGATCTCTCATGGACTGATAATTCCTCCAATGAGACTTCCTTCCGGGTTCAGCGTTCATCAGATGGCGTTACATTCGCAGAGATTGGCTCCACGGCAGCCGATGTCACAGGCTATGCTGACACCGGGCTTGCGGCCAACACCACCTACTATTACCGCGTCACTGCCAGTAACACAGCGGGTGCATCTGACCCATCCAACACCGCCAATGCCACTACGGACCCGCCGCCACCACCACCATCGGCACCAACGAATCTTGTAGCTAGCGCTACTTCTGACACGGCAATCAATCTCACCTGGACCGATACCGCAAGTTCAGAGGACGGTTTCCTCGTGGACCGTTCCCTTGACTCCATTGTATGGCAGAATGGCATTGCCAACTTGCCGGCGAATTCAAGCTCCTACGTGGATTCCGGCCTCAATGCCTCAACTACCTACTACTACCGTGTCCGGGCTTACAATGCCCAGGGTGACGGCACTTCAGGTGTGGCCTCCGCCACTACAGACTCTCCTCCTCCTTACGAGGATTCAGTTGCCAGCTCTGACTGGTTTGTCAGTGGTTCGGTTCAGGGAACCTACACTGCGACCTACTCTGCTGACGGGCAGGTGCAAACCATCACCGAAGTCGAAAGTGGGGGCAGGCCAAGCCGCCGCCACAGCTTTATGGACCACAGATGGGGCTTCCAGAATGTTCGCGGAGGATTGAATCTGACCCTCTACGCAACCGGGCATGCGCCAGCCAATGTCGAGGGAGATGATTTTGAAATCCAGTTCTCCACCAATGGAGGAACCAGCTGGTCTTCTTTCTCCCCGGCAGTGGTGATTCCAAATGGATCTAGCCCGGGTTCTGAGTTCATCGGGACCTTTCCCGGCGGGACCCAAGGCAATATCGATTTGCGTATTATTGACACTGACGATACCCAGGGCAACCGTGAGTTCGATCAGGTCAGCATTGATCAGATCTTCATCAGGACTGATATCGATCCCAATGACTTCCCGCCAAGTGAGCCGACTGCTGTGACTGCCTCTGTGGTTTCATCCTCCGAAGTCAATGTCACATGGCAGGATAACTCGAGTAACGAGATCGGCTTCTATGTCTACCGCTCAAGTGATTCCGTCAATTGGACTCAGGTAGGCAATGTTGTGGCGGATAGCACGTTATTTGCTGATACCGGGGCCTCACCTGCGACAAGCTATAGTTATCAGGTTGGAGCCTTTAGCCCAAGTTTTGAGACTCTTTCAGCCGTTTCGAATGAGGTCACCACACCTGACGGCCTTGCTCTAAACCCGCTCTCCGGCGGGAAGCAAAAGGGGGCGATCTATGTGGACCTGACCTGGTCAGGAGGCGGCTCGCTGAGTAATGTCGTCATCTGGCGCAGTATCAATGGCGGTCCTTTTGAGAGCATTGTCACCACGGCCAATGACTCGTCTCATCGTGATGTGACCGGTCTGAAGGGAGGGCAAGTACTTGTGTATGAGATCCGCTCAGCTGACGGCACGATTGTATCCAACCAACAGTCGATCTCGTTCTAAGGTCAGGAAAGCCCACAACATTCAACCAAGACAGCGCACTGCACACCTGCAGGTGCGCTTTTCTTTTTGGCTTTCCTGTGTGTCAAGCTGCCCACGGCACTCAGTTTTTCCTGAGTGGGTGAATGTCAACGTGAACAGGTTCAGCGATGATTGCTGAAATGGGTGGCGAGTCTGGCTCTTGAAATCCACACAAAGGAAACAATTCGGTGGAGTAGTCGGTGATTACCACATCCTCAAAGGCATAGGGTTGGTGGTGTACACGCCCGCTGAAGATGGTTCCTGCCTTGTTTACGCTGAAGAGGCGGTATCGCTCAAGCAGGAAGAACTCCAGCGTGCCCGGCTGCGCAGTGTGAGGTTGTCTCAGCGCTGCCGGATACCTGAAAATTTGCGATGTGGCTGAGCGCATGCGCCTTGATATGTAGGTCAGCGTGCCATGGTCCTGATAAGATTCCATGCTGGCGTGTTGGTAGGGCAAGTGGAAGAGGGTGCGGGCAATTTTTACGGCGAGCCATTGATTGCAATCCAAGGTGAAAAACCAGACTCCCGGGCGACCTTGTGCATCGTGGACGTAGCTGCGTAAGTTGAGCTCCTGAAACCATGAGATTCCGGGAATGGCCGGGCAATAGGATGGGCGCACATCCTCCATGAAAAAGGGCACGATGCCAATGTATGCCTTATCCTCGTGGGTATCCACTGTAAGGCCTACTGGCAGTGTCTTCTGGATGATATCGGGCTCCACTTCCCAGTGGAGGAAGAGCAGGTGGGACCATACCTGCTTCATGACGACCGGGGAGCCCGGTTGATGCCGCTCAGCGAGGCGCTGGTCTATGGTGGGAGTGCTCATGTTGATTATGCCTCAGGAGCCTTTGCATAGGGGAGACGTGCATACTCTGTGATCTTGAAATAGGTGTCCAGAGCGGTCGAAGCCAGGGAGTCATGTTCACTGATAGAGATAGTGCCATCTTCGGAGAAAGCCTCATCAGGAAGCTCAACGAGTTGAACCTGCCCGATGATGAGTTTTGTGCCATTGGCGGGGATATCGATAATGTCCTCTAAGCTCAGAGCGTAGCGGATGGGGCACTCCTTGACGAATGGCGCTTTTATTCCCTCGTGAGAAAGCTCTGTGAGTCCCGTGGCCTCAAATTCTGATACATTCCCGGGGTAGCGAGCCGAGCACTGGTGAGCTCGCTCCACCGTCTCAGAGGTGACGTGGTTCAATGTCCATGACGCAGTATCGATGATATTCTGCAGGGTGTTGCGTTCGACGACATCAGGGCGTGTTACCATGCCGATGAGAAGGGGGTAGGAACCCAAGTGCGTGATGCTGGAAAAGGGGGCGAGGTTTGCCACGCCGGAGATAGAGCGGGTGCCGACGAGGCAAATGGGCTTGGGGCCAGGTAAGGTTGTGGCAAACTGCACTCGGTGCAGTTTGTCCATGCTCTCAATATCAGCGCTATCAATGATCATGTGACAATCTTAGCAGGATCTGGCAGCGGGCAAACCCTATTGTAAGCTCATGTCTGATTGGTGAGGCTAAGCCTGGAGCGATTGGAGTATCGCTTGCGCTGTTTGCTTGCCTGAGATGATAGCACCCTCAATGGACGCACTTGTCGTATGATCGCCGCAGATCAGGACGTCGTCGATTTCAAGGAACCCCTGTAGGTCCTCGTGCTTGTGGGTGTCGGATTGTGCCGGCAGCTGTTCTGGCAGGGCGTGTCTGATGACGTCGGTTCTGAGGTGGGTCCATGTATGCACCGCATTCCCGAACCAGGAGCCAAGCTCTTTTATGACGGTATCCGGTATGTCGTCCCCCTTGTGGATGCCGAGCAGGGATACTGAAATCAGTGCCTTGCCGGCGGGTGCGTAGGACGGGCATACATCGGAGGGAACGCAGACATTGTTTACCAAACCTTGAGCGCTAGCGTTAAGGGCGATGATGGCTTCATGGAGCGGAGAATGCTCGGCGGCATAATAGACGTTGGTCACAGAGCGCCATTGTGGTTCTTGCCGGGCAAAGGCCGGAACGAGTGCAGCTGTTTGTGCCGCATGCGTGGCTACCACCACCTTGCTGCCCTCGATCACGCTGCCGTCTGCCAGAGTGACCGATGAGCTTGTCACAGACATAGCAGGGGAGTTAATGCGGATCGTCTCGGCGGGCAGCTTGCGGGCAAGCTGAAGCGGTATGGCTCCCATTCCACGCGCTGGGAGGGTGGCGCTGCCCTGGCTGAACATCTTGAAGGTGAATTCAAACATGCGGCTCGAGGTGCGCAGCTCGTTTTCGAGGAAGATGCCTCCGTAGAAGCAGCGGAAAAAGCCATTGATCATCTTTTCACTGAAGCCAAATCCCCTGAGAAAGCTCTCGGTTGATTGATCTTGATGAGACTGGATCTCTCTCTGGGAACTGCCCAGGGTCTGAAATCTCAGCAGGGCAACACGCAGTTTGTCCCTGATGTTGCCAATCGGGCTCAGGGCACTGCTGATCAGATGCCTTGGCCTGCGGAAGACGTCCATTACGCGATTCAGCCGGTTCCCATCGTAAACCAGCGCCCCGGGCTCGAAGGCATGCAGATCGAGCGCTTCAAGATCAAGGAACTCGCCAGCCTCCGGATAGGCACTCAGGTAGACCTGAAAGCCGCGGTCGAGTAAGAAGCCGTCGACTTGATCCGTGCGCACCCGGCCGCCTACTCCATCGCTTGCCTCGATGACATGCACAGGGATGCCTGCCTCATGAAGACATAGCGCGCAGGTGAGGCCACTGAGACCGGCGCCTACAATGAGCACGGGAGCCGGATTGTCACTTTTCTGTATCATGGAGCTTTCACTGATAGCTGATTAGCACGGCCTGTCAATATGAGCAGATGCTCATGATCGATGAAGTTTTCTCAACACATGCTGACCGTAGCTGATGGTGACGATAGCCATGACGGCATTGATGGCGCACATGGAGATCCAGAATCCCTCAAGGCTGGCATCGAACCCCTGGATGGCGATATTGAATACAATGACTGGCAGGATGATTTTGCGGGTGAATGATTCAATAAATCCATACATCGGGCGTTTAAGGGCCTGGAGGAAGCCAATGTAGACAAAGCCGGACACATAGGACCACTGGATCAAACTCACGATACGCACGTATTTGGTGCCGATTGTAATGACTTCGGGGTCATTGGTGAAAAGACGAACCAGGGGTGATGCAAAGACAAAGAGGAATACAGAGGCAGTGATGATGAGATACAAACCATATTTAAAACAGAGCCGAACACACTCGCGGACTCGGTCTGTTTTTCCAGCTCCGTTGTTCTGGCCTACGATGGAAACGATCGCAGAGCTGAGACCGATTGCAGGCAGCAGGGCAATTTGTTCAATTCTGGTGCCTACACCAAAGGCCGCGACTG
>CAYXEC010000094.1:0-6962 GCA_964463855.1 uncultured Verrucomicrobiales bacterium
TGATATCCTGCATCACGCCGAGGATGGTGTTCCAGGTTTCTTGCTTCTCCAGCGTGCTGTTGGGGAACATGCATCCATCCCAGCAGAGGTGCTTGATCTCAGGGCGTTGATTGCCGTTTTCATCGAGTAGCCAGTAGGAGGCGCACTTGACGATGTCGAGTTTACCATTGG
This sequence comes from uncultured Verrucomicrobiales bacterium, assembly GCA_964463855.1. Taxonomy (GTDB): domain Bacteria; phylum Verrucomicrobiota; class Verrucomicrobiia; order Verrucomicrobiales; family Akkermansiaceae; genus Oceaniferula. The sequence goes on from CAYXEC010000094.1 coordinate 172, forward strand.
GATCATCTGCCACGCAGTGACGGCCGGTCTTGTCGTGCGCCCCGGTGCCGTGCACGCTGCCATCGTTCTGGGCGACGTGGAAATCATAGGTCCATGGTCTGAGCTTGTCCGTCATGGTCTTGTAGGCAGCCCAAAATTCGTCATCCGAGTAGCCATCCTTGAGCAGAGCATGCTCTGGCGCATTGTAGCCGAGCAAATAGAGGTAGGTGTGGGCGAGGTCAGCCTGGAAACCAACCCGGCCGGGCAGGCCAACGAGCTCAAGCAGATCCAGCATGTCTTTCCAGGAATGCATGCCGCCCCAGCAAATCTCGCCCTCAACGACGAGCACCTCATCGAAATCGGCGGCCACCTCAGCACTCTCCTTGAAGGTCTGGGCGATGAGCTTGGTTCCTTCCGCAGGGTTGGCTGCCCACTGGTCAACACTGGTAGCGGAGTCAATCCGGATGGAGCCGTATTCACGCACCCCATGTTCACGAAGGATTTTGCCATAACGGCATGCCTTACTGACAGCATCGACAAAACGGGAACGCGTCTCAGCGTCACCCATCGCACTACCGCCTACGGTTCCCTCCCAAACGGGTGCCACAAAGCTGCCAATCTTTAGGCCCATGCCGGCAATTTTATCAGCCAGTTTGCGGATTTCCGCCTCATCGGCATCAATGTCGAGGTGCGGGTGGAACAGAAACAAATCCACCCCGTCAAAACCTTTGCCCTGCACTTCACTGGCAACCGTCATCTCCAGCATTCGATCCAGGCTGATCGGCGGCTGGTCTGATCCCTCTTCCTTGCCCACTAATCCGGGCCACATCGCGTTATGTAATTTCCAAGACATGCGTGAGCTTATTATATGCTTCTGCGACCTGTCGATCTAGAATATCCTGCCGATTTTTTAGAATAAAATCGGCGCTCTATCTAGAGTATGTTTTTAAACTCTGAAGCGCATCCGGTAGTGCCGTGGTGTCTCCTTCATCACTCGGAGAAACTCGCGGTTGAAGTGACTCTGGTCCGCGTAGCCACAATCCGTTGCGACCCGCGAGAGCGATTGATTGGTCTGGATCAACCGGTGACAGGACACCTGCACACGCAGGTGCCTCATGTATTGCTTGGGGGTCATGCCGAAGTATTTCTTGAACTTCCGCTCAAAGGAACTCACTGACATGTGCACGAGATGCGCCAATGTTTTCACCGATAATGTCTCATGATAGCGCTTCTTCATCTCAGCAATCGCAGGCCCCATCTCGCCCGCCGCTTCCAATCCGCTAATTCCGGCCTCAAAAGGTCTCGTGACCCCCACCAATCCGCGAATCACGCCCTTGCTGTCCATTAGAGGCGTCTTGGTGGTGGTTGACCAGTCCACCAGCCCTTTACCCCGGCTGACAAGCTCCACCTTGTTGACGACCGGCTTCCCCGTCTTGAGCACATGCAGATCATCGATGCGGTAATTGTCAGCGAGGTGACCCGGCAGATAATCGTGATCCGTCATGCCAAGAATGGAAAGTTTGTCCTCGACTTCGATGGCATCGGCCAGACGCTTGTTCAGTGCCACCAGGCGGAAGTTGCAATCCTTCACAAAGTAGAGAAATCCGGGCATGTGATCAAACAGGTTACCCAGATAACCATCAACATCATGCTTTTGAAAAAAGGCGGCATCATGCATAGCTACCCTTTAACCCGAAATCACTACCTCACTCAACCCTATTCGCTACCGGTGATGGAAGTGCTATAACCCTATCTTCAGTCCACCATCAGACATCGCCGCTTGGCGGCTATTTCAGATTTCTGCTTTCTGCTTTTCAAGCCCGATGTATGAAAGGTCTGTCCCTTTATGGTCTTAAGAACCAAGAACAAGCAACAGCTTCACCGCAGCTACTTCATCAACTTCACCGGCCCGAACAGACCGGAGGCGGGCTCACCGCGGTAGAGATTGTGGATGGTCTGGTAGTGATTGGAGAGGGTGTTGAAGACAGTGACTTCGATCGTGTTTTCGCCAGCTTTAAGATTGCCGCTGAGATCAAACTTCCACGGCGGAGCAACGCGCACCCCGACTTGCTTGCCATTGATGCTGACTTCCGCGGTGGCAATCACCTGGCCAAGGTCCAGGGTGGTGACTTGCTGCACTTCCTCTACACTGAGGGTGATGGTTTTACTGTATCTCACACCCCCTGAGTAGTTGTGGAGGACTCCGGCCTTGGACCAGTCACCGAGAGTCATGACTCCCTTGCCATCGGTATGCACGGTGATGGGCTCGGGGATGACGGCACCTCCGTGGATGCCCGGGGGCGGGGTCAGCTTCAGCTCGATGGTGGCAGTATCTGTTGAGGGAGAAGTTGCCTCATAACGCCCGGCATCTTTGGCAAGCATCGCCTGCCCGTTGTATAAAGCCTGCACCGGGGTCGTGCTGTGAGCTTCTGGAATGGTGATGGCAGTAGTTCCGGGAGCCGTGGTAAAAGTCAAGGTCTCGGCACCGGGCTTGCTTGCCGCGTAGGGATCAAACAACAACACGCCGGGATCCTGATACCAGCTCATGGAGAGCGGGTGTTTTTGCTCATAGGCTGGAACACCCTGCTTGCGTAGAACGAGATGGGCTTCGCCATGGCTGTCCAAGCGAATCAGGATCGGGTTGGCACCGGCCTTGAGGCTGACCGCCTTTCTGGGGTCATCGATTTTCTCGCCGTTAAGGTAGATGGCTGCGGGTGCGATGACCTGGTTGGCATTGTGAGTCCTGTAACCAGCGTTGAAGGGTGCCGGCGTGCTCAGATGCAGAGTGGCGGTGGTAGCCTCCTGAGCGACAACGGTGGTCCACAGGTAGTAGTGAGCGATACCATCTTCGGCCTCGAGCAGCTTGACTCCGTTGCCTCGTTTCGCCTCTTTGCCCACGCGCAGGAAGTTGTCCGATATTTTGCCCTTGGTGCCGTGATAGCCCTGGTGGCCGGGGTTGTCTTCCAAACCATAGCGCCAGGAGAACTCGTAGCTGCTCCACTCAGCCTGCTCAGCCTGCCCCGCATCACGTGGATCGAGGCTCTTGCTGAGTGCCGCTTCTTGCTCAGGGCTCAGTGCCGCGGCAGCTTTGTGCATGAGCATCTGGGGTCCGTAGCTGTGCAGCTGGGTCTTTTGCTCTTGCCCGCGTGTCCACTGGAAACGACGCGCTTCAACACCGATCATTTTGTTATCATCAGTTACTGGCAGGCGGAAGTCGCCCCAGCGGTTGTCCATCGTGGGCAGGAAGGCAACTTGCCAACCCGTGTCTGGCACGGTCACAACCTCACTGAGCACACTACGCGGCTGCTCCGGGTTGCTGTGCTTTTTACGATGATCAAACACGACGACCTGTGCCTCGTACTTCTCGAGGGGCAACTCAACCTGGGTGCCGGTGGCAGTTTCCTTGATCACGCGCAGGGGTGAGGTTTCCCCCGTCCACGGGTCCCAGAGCTCAACCGCACCCTTGGCGCGGAACTCGACCACGTCGCCGGGCTTGGCATCCATGGTGAGGTAGACATCACGCGGGCCGATCTTGCGGTGCAAGGTGCGTACCGTCCCGTTCAAGCCACGGGCGTCGTGGACGAAGGTAGCCTTGATTTTTTCCAGCGCTTCACCTGCTCCGCCGAAGCGGTTGGGCGCGGGAATGGCCTCAGCTAACAGATCATTGAGTGCGGGATCATTGGCGCCGGCGTGATCAGAAATGGCGGGAAGCTTGCCCACAGAGAGCACCAGGCCACCAGCATCGGTGAAGGCAGCGGCTTTTTCTAAATTATTCCAACGTGCCGCTTCCATGTTAGGAAACACGAGTACCTTGTAGGAAGCGTTGGCATTCTCAACAACGAGTTGGCCGTCCTTGATCTTGGCCCGGGTAATGGACTGGTGATCGATGAAGTCAAAGTTGATCCCGGCCGCCATGAGTCGGTTGCCCATGTGGAAGGCGACTTGGGTCGCCTCCTCGCCATTGGTCTCTGCCTCGTAGGGGGTAACCGGGTAGACGACGGCAACATCGGCGACGGCATCGCCCTGACTCATCAGGTAGGAGAGCCGGTCGAAGTATTTCAGGAAGGTTCCCATGTGGGCCCAGTAAGGCATACGGAAGTGATAGCAGGGAGGTGCCCACTCCCAGTGCGAACCATGAGTGGAGTAATAAAGACCATGCAGGTTGAAGAGGGTGCAGCCATAGAGGTAGTTCTCCCGGGTAGCGAACATCAGCCGCTCTGGTGTCGCCCCCCAGCCTAGCGAGTGATACGCCTCCAACCAAACACGCGGGCGCTGGTAGAGCTTGGCAATGGATGAGGACACCTTGCCCTTGGTGACATCAGCACGGCCACCCGGGGTGTCGTGACCAGGGGCGGAGTACCAACGGCTCGCACGAAAGTAATCTCCGTAGGCGTGAGGATCCAGACCACGGCCGTGGTTGTCACAGCCAAAAACAATGCCGCGCTGCGTGTGCCAGTTGTAAATGGGCTCAAAGTAGCGCTCCTCCATCAGAGCCATGCGCAGATCCGCGTAATCGATGCGCACCTTGGCAGTAACATCCCCCATCTCCGTCCACATGGCGGGCAGCACATCGAAGAGGTTATAGCCCTTGCGTTTGAAGAACTCGACGTGGAAGTCCTTGTTCCAGGCAAACTTTTTAAGCCCCACCTCGAGCTCGTCGTTAAAGAAGAAGTTCAGGCCCTTGGAGGTTCCCTTGTTCTGGTTTTCAAACTGCTGGTAGAAGCCCTGCACCACCGTGTCCCCGGATCCGGCCAAGAGCGGGTTAAGTGTGCCCGCGTGTTGGCGCGTTCCGAAGGTCCAGACCTGCCAGTCTGAATCAGCAGGTGCCTTCCAACTCAGCTGGCCCTGGTTGATCAACTTGGTCAGGTCCGTACCACCCCGCTGGAGCACGCCATTATCCACCCGGTAAGCCCAAGCGGCAAAGACCCCATCTATGCAGGTCACGGTTTTACTATCGCCCGCCTTGAACGCGTGCTGGTTGGAAATCAACTCGATGGCGTTGAGCTCCGGTTTGTCGTAGAAGAGTTTTTTAAACAGGTTCTCGCCACCGTTATCCCAGTCGAGCGTGTAGGTGCTCAGGCTGATGCCCATGCCGAGCTTGCCGCATTCCTCGGAAACGCGTGTGTAAAACTCCCACCACTCATCGGAGAAAATATCGGGATGCTTGGAGTCAGAGGGCCAACCCGGGGAATCCGTGTGTGAGTAATTGACCTGCACGCCACTGATTCCCTTTTCATGAAGCTCACGCACCTGCCAGAGCAGCCGGTCTTCATCGAGGTCATCTCCGGTCCACCACCAGAAGGGCACCTGACCGTAACCGGCAGGCGGGTTCTTAAACCCCGGCAACGCATCAAGGTCCGCGGCCCGGCTCGGGTAACCAGGAGCATCCGCGGGAGCGCTCAAACCGAATGGTTCAGCCTCCAGGGAGGCGGTGAGAAGAAGTAGGCTGATCAGCTTTGTGTAAAAGGGTCGCATGTGCTGCATGATAAGAGAATATACGACGGGTCAACACCCCAACTGTTGCACATTCTGACCATTTTTTTGCACAAAATGACTGGCCAATCATTGATGCTACTCAGGCATCTTTCTGCCAGTCCGGCTTACCCGCATAGACCCAGCGGTAGTAATCCGCCAGCTTCAGCTTGCCAGCCGCCGCCTCATCGATAAACACCTTGGCATTGGAGTGGTGCTGCAAAATGGAAGCGGGCACCATGGCCGCCACCGGTCCTTCCACCATCGCGGCAATCGCCTCCGCCTTGCCTGCTCCAAAGGCGAGCAAGATTACACGCTTGGCAGCCATGATGGTGCCAATGCCCATGGTAATGCAGTGGCGCGGCACCTTGCTCTCATCACCATCAAAAAAACGCGCGTTGTCCGCCACGGTTTCCCGGGTGAGCGTCTTGATCCGTGTGCGCGAGGCAAAGGAGGAGGTCGGCTCGTTGAAGCCAATGTGACCATCCGAGCCGATACCCAGTAATTGCAGGTCGATGCCACCGGCATCGAGGATCGCCTGCTCGTAAGCCGCGCAGGTTGCCGGCACATTGTCGGTCATGCCATCGAGGATGTGCACCTTGTCCGGATCGATGTTGATCTGGCTGAACAGGTTTTGCCACATGAAGCTGTGGTAGGATTGTGCGTGATCACGCTCGAGGCCGACGTACTCGTCCAGGTTGAAGGTGGTCACGGCACTAAAGTCCAGCCCCTCCTCGCGGTGCATGCGGATCAGCTCACGGTAAAGTGGCAAGGGTGTGCTACCGGTAGCCAAACCCAGGACGCAGTCCGGTTTTTCACGCACCAGACGTGCGATGACTCTGGCCGCGGCGACACTGGCGGCTTGCTCGTTTTGCTCAATGACGATTTCCATAGGACGAGTCGGGAGATTTGTTTTAGCAGGATGGTGTGATCATGGGAAGACTGGCCGCGGCAACTGCCTGGCCATGACGCTTGTCCTGCTCGTTGGGAGTGCCCAGCTCAATTTGTTGAGCAAGCTGTGGGAACAACTCCTCGAGGACCTTTTGCGCCTGCCCGATGATGATCGTGCCGCCCTCGCCACTGGTGACTCGACCCAAGAGAAGCACTTTGCGAATGTCGTAAAAATCCGCGTAGTGGGCAATAGCGTAACCCAGATACGTGCCTATGGTAGAATAAATCCTGGCCGCGCGTTCGTCACCCGCGGCCATGAGTTTCTGCACCTCAACGAGCTGCTCGGGAAATGGCATGTCATCAGGCAGCTCAATACCCGCGGCCGGCGCCAAGCGAGCTACGGCCTGCTGGGAAAGATACTGCGCCCCCACCCCGGCGTCGCCGGACCA
>CAYXEC010000095.1:0-6962 GCA_964463855.1 uncultured Verrucomicrobiales bacterium
GGCTGCCGATGATCTCTCCCTTGAGCTCGTCAATGGCATCACGCAGGGTGATCTGGTGGGTGGTGGAGCCGTCGTTGAATACGACCATGCTCAGTCCCTCGTTGACTCCTGTCAATGGGCCGTTGTCCGCGGGCGTGGTGCTCGAGAACCAGCGCTCGTCAATGCCGCCACGTTCGCCGCCGAGCGCGTAGTAATCATCCGGGTGCAGTCTGATGCGCCTACCGGGGACACAGAAGGAGCGGGGGACCCAGTTCGGAGCGAGGCGTAAAATTCCCTGACCTTGGTCAAGGGCGTCTTTGGCGATTTGTGCAGTACTCATGATTGGTTGAGGTGTTAGAATGTTGTGGTTGTATGGTTTCCTGATTTAGACATCGTGCCACTGCTTGTCCTTACCGGACTTGATGACAGCGGCGCACACCTTGTCTGTCTGGAGCGCGTCGGCGAAGGTCGGGTAGTGTCTCTTGCCGTCATCGGCATCCGGGTTTTTGAGGAACTCGTAAACGCCGTGGGTGAAGCTGTGCTCGTAACCGATGTTGGTTCCGGGGATCCACCACTTGTCCATGTAGGGGTGGTCACCTCCGTTGTTAGAAACGTGGATGCTGCGCCAGCCGCGCACGGGACCCTCGTCCGCGTAATCAAAGTAACCGAGGCGGTGCATATCATGCAGGTCCCAGGTCATGGAGGCGTTCTCACCGTTGATCTCAAAGCTGTAGAGTGCCTTGTGGCCGCGGGCGTAGCGAGTGGACTCAAAGATCGCAAGTGAGCCGTTCTTGAAGCGGGCGAGGAAAGCGCAGGCGTCATCAATGCCGACTTTTTGCACGGCTCCGGTTTCCTGATGCATGCGCTCTTTAATGAAGGTTTCTGTCATGGCGGTGACGGACTCGATCGGCCCGTTGATCCACATGGCGGTATCAATGCAGTGAGCGAGCAGGTCACCGGTGACCCCACTTCCCGCGGTGTCTACGTCCAGACGCCAGAGACCTTCACCTCCCTGGGGGAGATCGGCATCAATGGTCCAGTCCTGGAGGAAGTTGGCACGGTAGTGGAAGATGCGGCCGAGTTTGCCACTATCGACAATGTTTTTGGCCATGGTGACGGCGGGAACGAAGCGGTAGTTGTACCAGACGAAGTTGGGCACGCCTGCCTTCTCTACGGCATCCACCATCTGCTGGCTCTCCTCCGGGTTGCGCCCAAGGGGTTTCTCACAGAGCACCATCTTGCCTGCCTCTGCCGCGGCGATAGCGATATCATGGTGGGTATTATTGGGGGAGGCGATGTCAATGGCATCAATGTCATCACGCTCAATGAGTCTGCGCCAGTCCGTCTCGTTGCTCTCGTAACCCCAGTTCTCAGCAAAGGCCTTGCCGCGTGCATCATCACGGCCGCAGATGGCCTTGAGCACAGGTTCGTATTCCAGGTCAAAGAACTTGGGTGCCTGGCGGTAGGCGTTGGTGTGGGTCCTGCCCATGAGTCCGTAGCCGACGACGCCGATGTTGAGTTTTTTCATGATCTTTAATTCTTAATGCTTGGTGGAGAGTGTTGCCAGGATCCGGTTCCGGACGGAGGCCAGACCACCAGTGTGATTTTTGCAGTATTAGTGAGACGTATTTTTTGTCACGTATTTTTCAACGGAAGGTAAAAAACGGAGCCCTTGTTAATCTCCCAGGAAGCCGAGGTCGACCGGGGCCTGGGTTTCTTCTCCCTCAGCGTTGATGATTCTCATCCCGCTGCCATCTGGGGCCGGGATGATGTTCTCAACCGCACCGAAGCCGTCGGGCAGCGGGTGTGCCATCTGGATGTGCCTGATCACAGTGGGCTCCTCCTTGGTGAAGGTGCCCACCGTGGGGATGTTCTGCGGCAGGCTGTTGGAGCGGGAGGATTCCACGCCCTCATGGAAGTAGGAGCAGACATCCTCAATGCCGATGCGGCGCTTGTGGCGACCGTTCCACGGCTCGTAATGGCGACCTCCATTGGAGATCCAGAACAGGGTGCTGGGAAACTGCTTTGGATTTTTCAGCGCAATCCAAGCGTAACCATCCAGAGTGACAGCGGTCCAGGCAAGCGGCCCCGGAGCTGAGCTAAACATCACCAGATCCTCAAAGCCCTCACGTGCTGGGTAATCAAGTAGTGAGGTGGTGGAGCCGTCGGCCATGGGGACTTCCTCCAGTGAGGTGAACACGGCCCCGGGCTTGAGACAGCTGTAGCCGCCGTTGGCGGGATCCTCGAAGGCACCCGGGTAGACCTGGCCGTGAACAAAGGCGCTGGCGCGAATGGCGAAGGGGCCACCCTGCTCCGGGAATTCGATGATGGGATGGTGACCGTAATTGAACTCGCCCTCGATACCGGAGACCGTGTGCTGCTGGTAAATGGCGTGCTGCCCGTCCTTGATACTGATTTCCTTGGTGACCTTGCCACCGATGTCATTGGGCTCGAGCTCGAGGATAAGTTTGTCGGCGCCGATGGATAGCGGGGTCCACTCACAGTTTGCAGTGGCCCCATGTGGGTGGGGTAGCTGATCGCTGACACCGAAGGGCAGGCAGAAAAAATCTCCGCGCAGCACCTTGATCAGGTTGGGCATATCATCTGCAATCTTCTCATCCGCCCACGGGCTGATGGAGTAGGGCGAAACCATGCGCTCCCCAAAGCGGAAATGCACAGGAGCGAGGTGGCCGCCGATGTGGGTGACGTAAAGTTCGAGCTGATCGGTTGCCAGTTTCGACGAGGGGTAACGGTGGATGATATGCGGCTCGCTGGACATGAGGGCTTGGGCTGAAATTCGGGGTGGCGTTTACTTAGCGCACGGTGGGCATGCCCGATGCTTTCCAGGCGTTGAAGCCCTCGTTGAGGTGATAAATCGTGCCAAAGCCCTTGTCCTCAAGTACTGCCAGTGACTTGCCACTGCGGTTGCCGCTGCGGCAGTGCACCACGTAGGATTTGCTCTTGTCGAGCTTGGCAACATTCCCGGCAAAGTCAGCGGCCTTGAAGTCGACATTGACTGCCCCCTCAATGTGGCCCTCGGCAAATTCCTCGGGAGTGCGCACGTCAAGAACCCGGATGTTGCTGCTTTCCGTCAGAAGCTTCTGAGCGGTGGCGGGATCGACATTCTGCACACGCCATAGGGTCTGGTTAGAGCCCTGGCTGGCGGTTTGACTGTCTGCCTTGGCAGCAGGCTCGCTGCAGGAACAGATTAAAAACAGGGGAGAGGCCAGGATGGGAATAAGTAAACGCATAATGGCCTACTACAGAAAACCCATAGCGGGATCAAGGGGAGAGTGAGATGCCTGCGGCAAAAGCTGAAACGCCGACTGCGTCGGTAGTTCAAGTTGGAAGTTCAAGTCTCAAGTGCGTGGCTTGTGAACTTAGCTTGCCCCGACGCCATCGGGGGAACCGGGTGATGAGTCAGTTGATTGTGCGCTCCCCCGACCATGTCGGGGTCATCTCACCACCTCGCCAACAAAAAAGTCCTCCGCAGGTGCGTAGGACTTTTTAGTGAAAATGGAGCCCCGACGCCATCGGGGGAACCGGGTGATGAGATTGCCCTCGCTCCGCTCGGGCTGTGCTGGTGAGCAGAAATGCTCCTCCGCATTTCTGGGGTATTGGATATGCCGCGATGCGCGGCGCTGCGCTGTGCACGCGAACTGCGTTCACATCTCACCACCTCACCAACAAAAAAGTCCTCCGCAGGTGCGTAGGACTTTTTAGTGAAAATGGAGCGGGTGATGAGATTCGAACTCACGACATCAACCTTGGCAAGGTTGCGCTCTACCCCTGAGCTACACCCGCATAGAGTGTTTGGTGGGGCGCCGGTTTGTGCAACCGACGCGGGATGCTAGTTACACCATGTCGGTATGGTGACAAGCCATTTTTCTGAAAAAATGCGATTTTGGCCGGCGCCATGGAGAGTCAGTTTGACGGGTTGCAGCCTTGCAGAATCTGGATCTTGGAACTTAAATCACGCGCATGGACATTCTCAGCGAGATCATGGAGCACAAGCGCAGCGAGGTGGAGGCCATTTTGCCCCAGCTGGAGAAATACCGTGCGGCTGCCTTGGCGAGGAACGATTTCGGTGGGTTTCGTAGTGCGCTGGACCTTGGGCCGGATCGGCTCAGTATCATTGCCGAGGTGAAGCATGCGTCGCCCTCAGCCGGTGTGATCGATCCGGATTTTGATCCGCTGCGCCAGGCAAAGATGTATCTCGACGGGGGGGCGAGCTGCATGTCTGTGCTCACCGATGAGAAGTATTTCCAGGGTTCCCTTGCTGATCTCGCGAAAATTTCCCCCATCTCCAGCATCCCCTTGCTTCGGAAGGATTTCATCCGGCATGAGATACAAATTTACGAGGCCATCATCACGGGTGCGGATGCCATTCTACTCATCGTAGCGGCCCTTGATGACGAGACCCTGAAGCGCCTCTACAAGGAGGCGCGTGACTTCCAACTCGATGTGCTGGTGGAGGTGCACGATTTGCCTGAGATGGAGCGCGCCCTGAATCTGGGAGCCGATCTCATCGGGATTAATAATCGCAACCTCAAGACATTCAAAACCGATCTCGCCACCACGGAGCTTCTGGCTGATGAGGTGGGTGATGATGTGCTGCTTGTCAGTGAGTCCGGCATCCAGACGACCAAGGATTGCCTCAGGGTCCTGGAGGCGGGGGCCAATGCCATTCTAGTCGGTGAGACCCTGATGCGTTCCAACAACCCGGCGGAAACGATGCAGCAGTGGCTTGATATCAGACTGCGCTGACCGGTTCTCTAACCGGCTCTTCTAGCTGATCTTGAAATAGCATGCCGACTTTGCCGGCAGGTGGTCGATGACCACACCCTCCGTGGCGAGCTCACTGGTCAGTGCCGTCATCTTTTTCCCAGAGCCAAGCGCGTCCTTGAAGCTGAGCTGCTTTTTCCCCGCCAGCCTGGCGCCGAGCCACTCCTGGGCGTGGTCCGGAATCTGGATGGACACCTTGTGGAGCCCTGCATGGGGGTTGAGGTTGGCGACAATGAGATAGGCCTGACCACTTTGCTTGTCCCGGCGCATGTAGCTGTAAAGCCAGTGGCCCGAGGGGTTCTCGCCGTGAATACGGCCGTAGCCGGGGTTGTCCAGATTGGCGTGGTTGAGACCGTAGAAGCCCCCCTGGGTGAAGGCGGGCCCGGCACAGGTCTGGAGCAGGGTCGCGTAGTAGGCGCGCAGGCTTTTCTGAGCCTCGCTGAGTGTGGCTCCATCATACTTGTGGTGGTTGACCCACGGAATGAGGGAAGGTAGTGAACCGTAGTCGAAAATACTGCTGCGGCCATCGTCGCCGCTGAATCCCTCGGCACCATCAGCCGGCTCGCCGGTTTCCTGGCCTGAGTAGATCATCAGCGGACCACGGCCGAGTCCAAAAAGGATGGCGGAGACGGGCCTGCCGATATCCATGCCACTGGCTGCCCAGTTGCCTTTGGACGCCAGACGGACCTCATCGTGGTTTTCGGCGTAGCGCAGGGAATGGTGGAAGCGCACGGTGAAGCAATTGGCGGCATCATCAATATCGTTGGCCCACTGTTGCCCCTCGACGGTTGCCTTGATGGTGGAGTAGCTTGGGTCGTCATAGACGGCATCAAAGCCCGCATCCAGAAGCTCGTCGAGGACGTTGCCCTCAGTGAGTTTGGAGGGGTCGTTGTCGTAAGCTTCCGCCATGAAGAAGACCCCTGGGTCGCGTTTGATACAGCGCTGAATCTGCCATCGCCAGTAGGCCATGGGAATCATGTGGGCCATGTCCACGCGAAAGCCGTCCACCCCCATCTCCTGCCAGTAGGATAAAATGGCGTCCATTTTGCGCCATGTGTCCGGGGTCTGTTCCGAGGAGGTGCCTGGTTCGGGGAGCGGATGCAGATCGTTCCGCGGCGGTCCCACGGTAAAGTCATGTCCATAGTTGAGCTTGATGGTCTCATACCAGTCATGCACGGAGGGTGACCAGGTAATGGCATTGTTGCCGGTGACCCGTCCAAACCCGGTCTCGGGTTCGTAAGGGGTGGGGCCATCCTTGCCGGGCAGCTTCAGCGGAGGCCCTCCTCCCGGATGCAGTGAACCCAGATAGTAGAAGTTGTTGTCGGGATCGAAGAATCGGGTGGTGTCATCGTTTGTGCCAAAGGAGAGCTCAGGCCGAATGTCACTGGAGTAGGAGCGCGCCACATGGTTGGGCACAAAGTCGATGATGGCCTTGAGTTTGTGTTTCCTGATGCGTTTGAGCAGGGCGCGGAATTCGTCGAGTCGCTTGGCGGGGTCGGTGGCGTAATCCGGGCAGACGTCAAAGTAGTCACGGATGGCATAGGGGGAGCCCGCTTTACCCTTGAGCAGCAGGGGGTTGTCCGCGGGCCGGTCCGGGTAGGATGTGGAGCTCGCCTGCTCAAGCACCCCGGTCAGCCACAGGTGGGTGATGCCAAGTTTGCGCAGTGACTTGAGGGCAGCGTTGTTGATGTCGGCAAACTTGCCACAGCCATTCTCGGCCATGCTGCCGTTGACTTTGGGAGACTCATGGGTGTTGCCAAAGTGGCGCACCATGAGCTGGTAGATGTGCGGTCTTGTAGGATGATCCACGGCGGGATTCTGACGTGCGCTCAGGGAATGACAAGGCAGCGCTGTTGCATATTTGCCCGGCTTGCCCCTAGCCCAGACCGAGCCAGCTATTGAGGATCTCAACAGCTGCTGCCTGATCGATGATCTTCTTCTGGTGCCTGGCGTTTTTCCCAGCCTGGTGCAGCTTGCCGGCAGCGGCAACGGTGGTCAGGGTCTCATCACAGTAGTGCAACGGCATCCCGGGCAGTCGCAGCTGAAGCTTCTCGCCAAAGCAGCGGACTTTTTTTGCCGCCTCTCCCTCACTGCCGTCCATGCGGATAGGTAGGCCCAGCACGATTTGTTTGACCTGGCGCGCTTCCACAAGATCGTCGATGCGCTCGAGCGGATCGACCTAGCTGACCTGAATGGTC
>CAYXEC010000096.1:0-6567 GCA_964463855.1 uncultured Verrucomicrobiales bacterium
TTATTTGCGTTATTACCCACACGGCAAATCAGCCGCTCACATCATTGGCTACACCGGTAGTGCTGCCAAGCTCGAGAAGGGCCCGATCAATTACGGAGACCCTCTGTTCGAGAGGGCGGAAGGCCGGGCCGGTCTTGAGAAAATTTTTGATAAGGAACTCACCGGCAAGGATGGTCTGCTTCGCAAGGATTACGATGTGGATGGTAGTCTTGTGTTCAAGAAAAACGAGCGCCGTCCAGTCCCCGGAGGTAATCTGGTGACTTCACTCGACTTGAATTGGCAGCTGCACGCGGAGGCCGTTTTGGAGGAGCACTGTGAGCGAGGCGCCTTCGTCGTTCTGGACATACATACAGGCGAGGTGATGGCCATGGCCTCTCAGCCATCCTTTGATCTCAATGACTTCATTCCGTTCATCAGTAACGAGAAATACCGGGAATTGCGTGAGGACCCGGGCACGCCGCTCTTTGGCCGTGCCTTTCAGGGTGGGTACCCACCAGCGTCCACCTTCAAGCCCATCGTTGCTGTAACTGCGCTGAGCAATGGCGAAGTTCATGAATTTAGCCTCATGGATTGCCCCGCACAAATTAAGATCGGGAATAAAATTTTTCATAACTGGTCAAAAGAACCCGAGGGCTTTATTGACGTGAAGCGGGCGATCGCAAGATCGTGCAACCCGTGGTTTTATCAGGTGGGTATCCAAACCGGGCCTCATGCTTTTTTATCGTTGGCCAGGCGACTTGGCTTTGGAGCCAAGACCGGCTTGCCACTCATTGGCGAAGAGGATGGTCTGGTTCCCACAGACGAGTGGATGATGCAAAATCACAAACGTAAAATTCTGGATGGGGATACGGCCAACTTGTCTATCGGGCAGGGTTCAATGCTTGCCACCCCGCTGCAAGTCGCGCAGGGCATGGCGGGATTGGCCAATGGGGAGGCTTTACCCAAGCTTCACCTCATCAAGCAGGTGCAAAGTGTCAATGGCCGTGTTCTGGTATTCAAAGAGCCCGAGCGCCGCAACTTTCTGCATCTCGATGAAACCGCTGTCGAGATCGTTCGTGAGGGCATGATGCAAGTGGTCCAAGCAGGTTATGGTACCGGCAGACGGGCGAAGCTCAGCTACACGGTTCTGTGTGGAAAGACCGGAACTGCGCAGTGGGGGCCTGAGGAACTTGAGCAGAGGCTCGCCTGGTTTGCTGGTTTTTTCCCGTTGGAGAATCCTCGATATGCCTTTGCAGCGCTCTACGAGGGCAAGCCTGGCGAGAAACTCAGTGGCGGTCGAAAAGCGGCGCCTATGGTGAGCGCGTTTTTTGAGCACTTTAAGGAGGATATCAAGAAATCGATCGCGCCACCACCCAAGGCGATGGTGATTGAGGATGAGGAAGGCTTTGATGTGCAAGCGCTCGATGAGGGAGCGGTGCCACGTGCCATTTTGGTTGAAGAGGAAGACCAGGGGATTGTGCCATTCGGGGAGGACCCCCGTCCGCTGAGAGCCATCCCAGTTGAGGAGGACGAGGAATTTTTTATTGATGAAGTGCCGCTCACCGAGGATGGAAGGAGGCCGCTGCGCGCGATCCCTGTTGAGGAGGATGAGTAGGCAATGCTTAATACCAATGATGAGTTGCGATGAACGATGAATTTGAAACAGAGGGCAAGCCCCAGAGGTTGTCATTGAGTAAACACCCACACATTGCAAAATTTGTAAGTCTTCTGCTCACAGGTCTGGCAGCAGTGATCCCCACGGTGGGCACGATTTGGCTCTTGGTGGTGATCTATAAGGTCCTGATGCGGGTGGGTGATGAATTATTGAAGCTGGGCTTGAAGGGGCTCAATCTGATGCGCTCAGGACAGGATTTGGTGACCGAGGATTTTGCCTTTTACGGCTCTAATTTTCTGCGCTTCCTGATCCCGGTTTTTCTTTTGCTTCTGGTGGGATTTGGGGTGGCGAACCGCCCTGGAAAAAAGATTCTTTATTGGCTCAACGAAGGCATGCGACGGGTGCCTTATCTGGGAGCTGTGTACTCGGCTCTGAAGCAGTTTGTGGATGCAGTCAGGAATCTGGGCGGGGAGAGGAAATTCAAGAGTGTGGCCTATGTGGAATATCCAAGCCCCGGTTGCCGTCTGTTAGGTTTTGTCACGGCAAACTATCATGACAAACAAACAGGCGAGGATGTCACCTGCGTGTTCATACCGACAAGCCCCAACCCGGTGACGGGCTTTACGCTCATCGTGGAGGATGACAAGGTGCAAGACAGCACCATGGGCCTGGAGGAGGCGAGCAAGATGATTTTATCAGCAGGTCTTGTGGCTCCGGAGTCTTTTAGGGAAAACGATTAAGCTCTAAATATCTGCATCAGTGATATTTGTTGATGCGGGATGGTGCAGCTTTAGGTTTTTTTTAGCTGACATTGCCGGCTGATGTAGTAAAACTAAGGACATGTTAAAGAATAAGTCAGCAATTTGGTTGATATGTATCATCGTGGCAGTCGTTGCGATTGGTGCGGGTTATTTTCTTGGGAAACAAGCGTCTGTGGCGCCAGCCGAAGCCCCGAATGCAGCTTCTGCAGAGGTGGCCCCAGCTGACAGCGCGGCGGGACAGCAGCCAGCTGCTGAGCAGCCAAAGCGCGTGACTGCCGCCGAGTTGGCCAAACTCAAGGATGTGCCGGAATTCATCGAATCTCCTGATGGCAACTTCACGCTGGTCACTGTCATCGAGGGCGAGGAGCAAAATCGCTTTCTGAGAGGGAGTTTGCAGGCTGTCACAACACAACGGAGAAACCTGGCCATGCTGAGCCAACGCTTCAACCAGATGGATCCCAAGCTTGCCCAACAGCGTGAGCTTGTCGCCGGCCAGATCAATGAAACGCGTCAGGCTTTAGAACAGAATCTCAGATTTATGGCTCAGAATTTTGGCTACACACTAGCCAACAACTATGTGCTTATTCCTCACCAGGCTACTTTGAATTCTGTGATCGGTACAGGCGAGGACCAGATCAAGACAGTGGTCTACACTTTTGACGGTGCTGAGAGTTATGAAAAGTTCCAGCAGAAAACCGATGCCTATGCCAAAATGAAGCGCGATCAAGTTGACGCTTATCGTGAAACGCTTACTGAGGCTGAGAAACAGCAACCGCTTCCCAATATGGCATTGACTGATGCCATGGAAAAGGCACGTCAGGAGATGATCAAGGAATACAAGTGTGATCCGGAACGAACCTACATCATCGAGATCCAGAAGGCAGCGCTCTATTTCCGCCCATCCCAGCAGCGCTAGGAATCAAGAGGGCGCCAGATTGGTCAGGTTCCCGTTGAGCTTGTGAGCTCGCTGTATTCGCCGATATATTCGGCGGCGATGTCCTGGACCTCCATGAGTGAGGAAACCGTGCAAAGCCTTTGTCTGAGTGGTTTGGCTCCGGGGAATCCCTTGCAGTAGGTCATCAGTCTGGAGCGCATCGCCATGATGGACTGGCGCTCGTTACCGTAGCGGTCTGAGTCCACCGCCATGCGGCAATGACGCACAATCATTTGCCAGCGTTCCGGCACCGGAACCGGCTCAGGTTGTTGGCCGGTGGCGAGGTAGTGCTTGGCTTCACCAAAGACCCAGGGGTTTTGCATGGCCGCACGGCCGATCATCACTCCGGAGACAGCCGTGGTTTCGCGCCTGAGTTTGACGTCGGTGCCGCTGTGGATATCGCCATTGCCAATCACGGGAACATTAACAGCACGGGCGCAGGCATCGATCACCTCCCAGTTGGCCAGTCCCCGGTAGCTTTGTGAGCGGGTGCGGCCGTGCACTGAGATGGCCTGCATGCCTTCTTCCTCCAGGATGTGGCAGACCTCGGTGGCGTTGATGGTTTTCTCATCCCAGCCGATGCGGATTTTTGCGGTGACAGGCACCTGGTCTCCGACAGCTCTGGCCACACCGGAGGCTACACTGGCAAGAACACCGCAGTCCTTGAGTAGGGAGGAGCCTCCATTTTTAGCAACGACCTTGTTGACCGGGCAACCGAAGTTGATGTCGATGAAGTCAGGTTGTTTCCAATCAATGATTTTTTTAGCTGCTTCTCCCATGCGCTCACCGTCACCACCAAAAAGTTGCACGCCACAAGGGCGCTGCTGCTCGGTGAACTCGGTGTATTTCCTGGTGCGGTCATCTTGCCTGATAATACCCTCGGCAGAGACAAACTCCGTGACCATGACATCAGCGCCGAGCTCCTTGCAGATCGTCCTGAACACTATATCGGTGACCCCGGCCATCGGCGCGAGGTAAAGGGGGAATTGGTCATTGGAAAACCAGGGAAGCATGGCCAGGGAGGTCCGGTTTTTCGGGCCGGTTATGATGATGGTTCTGCATGCGTAGCCTGCCCGGCATCTGCGGCTGTGCTGGGATCATCGACGGGGGCATCTGTACCAGCCAGCTGGTCATCTTGGCCGGTGTTGAGCTCCGGTTCCGGCTCGGGAAGGCGACCGCCATTTTCCAGTAACTGGGTAACTTCTTCCTGTACTTTTTCCACTTCATCAAGAGGGATGTTGGGATCCTTGACGATAAAGACATCTCCGGACTTGCGGTGCTCATAGATGCGGATAATTCCAGTAGCTGTGGGCTGGCTGTCCGCCTCCTTGAGTTGTTTTTTGCGCTCGAGCATGACAGCCAGAATGTAGCGCACATTTTCTGTGTGTTCCTCGTCCTCCTCGATGAGTCTCCTTAGTAAATCCTCCGGGCTTTCTTCCGTGACTTGAGCCTCCTCCTCCTTGACAGGTGCATGATAAGTACTTTGCCAAAATGAGAAAGGTGCGTCCCCAGCCTCGCTGCGTTCTTCCCATGCCGCCACACTGAAGTCCCTGCGCAGGTAGCCGCTGGATTCGGGGTCAGGGAAGATGGCAGTGTAAAAGGATTCACCGTCTTCGAAATGTCGCTCGGTAACCACGCAGAAGTGCGCCCGAGACTTGATGGACCAGGGTTCGTTGAGAGCCATGGCTGGACTCTAGAAGACTTAAGGGATTTGCCAAACGAGAAATACATCAAATAATTTCATATCCGGGGTGCCTGAGGATGGGTTCTTTTTGGCAAGACAAGGGATGATAAGTGCGTAGTCTGGTGCAGTATGACTGGTGTTTGACAGGCCACCTTCATCACAAATAAGCTGCACCTGATGTCAGAAACCGAGCCAGAGCATAATCAGACGGGGTTAGTAAGTGCACGTGAGTCGCGTGCTCCCAAGGTCATATGGGCGATTTTTGGAGGGGGGTCGCTTCTGCTCTGTTCCTTTTTTCTTTGTGGTTACATCCTCTTTTTTCTGCTGCTCGACAAACCGCTGCAGACATTTGCCAGTGCCCTGAGTGATGTTCTGGGAACAGAAGTCGTGGTAACGGGATCCACGGCTGTGTTGGAAAAATCCGAGATTGGCGAGTTGGCGCTGGTTCAGCGCAAGACCCAGGCCATTACCAAGTTTCAAACAACCTGGATGGGAAGTGAGAAAACACTCATTGTGCGTGGGGATTTCCTGGTCAAGTCGGGGTTTGATCTGAGCGAGGGAGGGCAGTGGAGCATTCTTGATGGTGTAATCAATGGGCCTCTGCCTGAGGGCAAGGTGCTCAGTGTCGAGCCCATGGGGGATTTCGAAATCTACTACGCGGAGAATGGTGCGCTGAATCGCCTCAGTCCGCAGGATCATGCCAGTGCATTCAACTATCTCAAAAATCAGGCGCGACGTGACGCGGAGAGGAGTGATGTTGCGGCTGAAGCCGAGCGCGTTTTACTCAGGCGTCTGGGCGATATCATGGGGCATCGATCTGGTTCGATCCAGTGGCAAGGTGAGGTGCTGCCCTGAGTGCCTGCCTAGTTCGTGTCCTTAAAAAGCGGAAAGCTAGCCTTGAGGTTGAGTTCCTTTGGGGGTGCCAAGTCAAAAGGCCCTGAGTGAGGTGGGCGAAGCTTGCTTGCAAGGCTCACCGCGGTGACCCGAATGATGGTGTCGTCATCAGGCCGGGTGATCATGCCAATGTTGAGCAGTGACGCAAAATGCGGGGTGATGCCGAGCTCAATAATGTCACCCTTGTGGTAGGCCTTGTGAGAGTCTCCATAGGGAGTGGGCACGATGATTTCCGCCATTACGGGGTAGGGCGTGGGTTCGGTAAATTCATCAGCCTGGATGTAGGCTTGCAGTTGAAGAGCAAAGCCACGGGATATGATGTCATCTTTGGTGAGTTTGCGGGTTTGGGTTACCCGGTAGGTTCCCTCCAGATAGCAGCAGAGGGTTTTCTCGTTGTAGTTCGTCAAGTAGCTGTGAAGCAGGCTGCGGTTCATGGTTGCCAGATCTGTGGTAGTAAATTCCAAATAGCTCTTGCGCAGAGTGGCCGCGGACGAGGTCTGGAGCTTGGGCGCTGTCTGCGAAGTGAAGGCACGCGGTGTGGGCAAGCGTTCCAGTTTTTTGAGAATCTCGTAATTACGCGGTATCTCAGGATGGCTGAAAATGGAGATGCACAGCGACCAGGAAAGAATGGAAAAGCAGGAGGCGAGAATGAGTGCCAGAAACCACCAGAACCACGGTGGCCTGCGCTCAACCAACCGTT
>CAYXEC010000097.1:0-6565 GCA_964463855.1 uncultured Verrucomicrobiales bacterium
GTGGAAATGGCCAGGTCACTGGTTCAAAATGCCGTGCCACCTCGTGGTATCACCATCGACAATAGCGCCACCCCTCACAAGCCCGGCTCCCGCGACTGCGGTTGCCCCAAATGTCATCAGGGAGGGCCCCACTCGACCCCGAACTCCGCCATTGTTTACCCCCATGTTGTTGTGCAGTCATTGGTTAAGCTCAATGCAATCGACGAGTGCCTCGCGGCAATCGATGGCCCCAGCCAGGATGGCGCACTCTGGGCCCTGCGCCGCATGCATGATCCAAAAACGGTGGATGGCCTCGTTACCAAGCTGGGCAACACAAGTGACGCTGGACTCAAAAACAAAATCCTCACCGCTCTCGCACGCCTCTATCACAAGGAAGAACCCTATGACGGCTCCTGGTGGTGGGATACCCGGCCTGACACCCATGGCCCCTACTACAAGGGCATCAAGTGGTCAGAGTCTGACAAGATTGAGCAGATTTTCCGTGCCGAGTGGGACAAGTCAGGTCCGGATCAAAAAGCCTTTCTCACCAAAACCGCTGACAAACACCGCATGAATCTCAGCGGTATCAGCACAGCCCAGATGGCCGAGAAAGCGGAGGACAAGAATCGTGGTCAGGTGGGCAAAACCTCCATCGAGGACGTCATGGTCGCCCTCGACAAAATGAAGGGCAACCCCAAGGCGGGCAAAAAAGCCCTCGAGAGCCTTGCGTGTATAGGATGTCACAACATCAACCCGGGCGACCCCATCAAGGCCACTGACTTCAACAAGATCGGCTCACTCCTGAGCAAGGACCAGATTGCGGAGGCCATCCTCAAGCCGGATGCCACGATTGCCGACTCCTGGGTCACCGTCACCATGAATGATGGCACGCCCCACATGGGAACCTTGATCAGCAAGGATGACACCAAGGTAGTGGTCAACAACATCGCCGGTATTGGCACTAGCCTCAACGCCGCTGATGTGAAGAGTATTGAGAAACAGACCTCCACCCTCATGGGGCCGGGTCTCGCCAACGATCTTTCATTGCAGCAATTTGTCGATATGATCAGCTACCTGCACTCGCTGAAGTGAATCCGGGGTCCAAGCGAATCTTGACAGCGCAGGCATCTGACCGGAAAATACACGCATGCAACCCACTCAGTTCATGGACGCCGTGGAAGCGATCGGCTCGAAAGACCAGAGTTTTGATCCCGGTGCATACTATTTCCTCAAGGATGCCCTGGATTTTACCGTCAGGCGCGCCATGGAGAGCAATGAGGGGGAGCACCGTCATGTGGCTGCCAGCGAGCTGCTGATTGGCTTTCGCGACCTCGCCATTCAGGAGTTCGGACCCATGGCAGGCACGATGATGCTGGAATGGGGAGTCAAGTCATGCAATGACGTTGGCACCATGGTGTTCCAGCTCATTGAGGAAGGGGTGTTTGGCAAGCAGGACTCGGACACGCAGGATGATTTTGCGGAACTCTTTCCGCTCATCGAAACCCTCGAGGCACCCTTTCAGCCTCAGAATTCAGCATCCGTCAGCGGCAAGGGTGATTATTCCGAGGGTGTCTCCGCCAACTGACTCATGGGTCTCATCCACGCCAGGCACCGGGTGACTTGCCCGTGACGCGTTTGACGAAGTTGGACAGCCCGGCCGCATCACCAAAGCCAGACTGCTGGGCAATGTTACTGAGCCCCAGCGACTGGTTCCTGAGCAGACGAAGAATGCCCGCCGCGCGCTGCTCACGGATGACCGCTGCGGGGCTCTCCGCACAGTGCTTGGCAAAGGCACGTTCAAGCCCACGCTTGGACACACCGCATGCATGGGCAACAGCTTCCACACTGGGCCCCGTGAGAGCATGCCTTGCGATGTAGTCCCTCGCGCTCTGGAAGACGAGTAGGTAGCGATCCACATGGTGGCTTGATTCCCTCACCACCATCACCGCCGGTGTGAGGTGCTGCACTGGAGACTCTGGTTTCCCCCAAACCCTCTTGAGGAGCTGGCTGGCGGCAGCACGCCCAATCTCAGCAGCATGTAGGTCAATGCTGCTCAACGAGGGTGAGCTCGACTCACAGAGCAGCTGGTCATTATCCACGCCAATGACCGCAACCTCATCGGGCACGCTCAAACCCGAGAGTTTGCATGCATGGATCACGCCCACACCTGCCTCATCGTTGCATGCAAGAATGCCACAAGGCTTCGCCTGTGAGCCCAGCCACTCTGAAATTGCCAGCACACCACTCCAGTCGTGGCGCTTTTCCGCAGACAGGGAAATCACACCCACCTCGACTCCCTGCGATCTGGCATAGGCCTGCAAGGATTGCTTTCGCGCCTCGGACCAGGACACCCCCTGCCAGTGCACAAAGCCCCACTGGCGCAAACCCAGGCGAACAAACTCGCTGCCGGCAATTTCACCAATGGTCTCATCGTCAACATGCAATCCGCTCAAGGCAGGCTCATCCCCGTCTTCCGGACCACGTATGCAAACCACGGGAATCTTGCGTCCTTCCAGGTATTCCACCAGCCGGGGGGAAAGCCCACGCGTAATCACACCCGCCACCTGACGACTCGCCAGGCAATCTTCGAGATGTCGCTGATCGTCAATAGGAGGCACCACCCACAAATCCCAGTCCTCCGCCCCGTGCCGTGCAGCAAGTATCCCCCTCAGGACCTCCCGCGAGAAGAAGCCTTGGCGAATGGCAATGAGCATGATGGTCGGTTTGTCTGCAGACATCACATGGAGCTATACGCTACGCATCTTATCAAGCTGTCGCAAATCGTAAACAAATTATCCGCGCTGCGATATTGTTTTTAAGCCAGAGCAGCCGCATAATGGCGCAATGGAGACAGTGTTTGTGTCTGAAATTTCATACGCCAAGGCCAGTGCGACCTTTGAGCGCCTGAGCGCGGATTCCGGTTTTGAGTTCACCCCCGTTGCAGAGGACGAGGAGAGCTTGTCCGCTGCGATTCGCGAGCAGGGCGTACGAGCCTTTATTGCAGATCTTTTCCCCTACACCGGTGAGCTTTACCGTGCCTTGCCTCGCGGCGGAGTGATTGCCCGCTTCGGTGTGGGTCACGACAGTGTCGACAAGGAACAGGCGAGTGCCGCCGGTATCTGGGTGGCGAACACCCCGGGTGTACTCGACAATGCCGTTGCGGAGCATGCGGTCTGGATGATCGGATCCCTTGCCCGCAATGTGCATCACGCCCACGCAAGCATGGCCGCTGGCCAATGGAAACCCGCGACCGGCATGGAAGTGCGCGGCAGGCACGTTACGATTCTTGGCTGTGGCCGCATTGGCCGGGCACTCAGTACCAAGCTGCATCATGGCCTGGGCATGATCGTCACCGGTTACGACATCATCGAGGAGCCTGGTTTCTCAGCTGCCGACGGCATCGATCATTACACCACCTCGCTCGACGAGGCACTGGCCGGGGCCGACTTCGTCATCACCCTGTTGCCGGTTTTGGAGTCGACCAGACAGATGGTGAATGCGGAATTCTTTGCCAGAATGAAACCCGGTGCGCACTTTATCAACTCCGCCCGTGGGGCACTGGTTTGCGAGAACGACCTCTATGATGCCCTGCAGAGCGGACAGCTCGGCGCAGCAGCACTCGATGTCTTCGAGGAGGAACCCTACCAGCCACAAAACCCGGCCAAGGATCTGCGCACCCTGCCCAATATTCTACTCACCCCTCACATAGGATCCAATACGCTGGAATCCAATGCCGGCATGGCAGAGCAAGCTGCCCGCAATGTGATGCACATACTTGCCGAAGGCCCTGAAGCATGCCCAAACATCGTCAATCGCTAAAGCATTCCATCGTGTTGATGGGGGTCAGCGGATGTGGCAAGTCCACCATCGGCAGGCTGCTCTCAGAACGCACCGGTGCTGCGTTTTTTGATGGCGATGATTTTCACCCCGCCGGGAACGTCGAGAAGATGGCGAGCGGCAAACCCCTCAATGACCAGGACAGACAGGGCTGGCTGGAGGCTCTCGCCAGGCTACTCAGTGATCACACAGAGCCCATCATCATCGCTTGCTCCGCCCTCAAGCAAAGTTACCGGGACATCCTGGCAAGTGGTGCGCACAAACCCCTGTTCATTTATCTTCATGGCAGCAGGGAAATCCTTCTTGAGCGCGGCAAGCAGCGCTCCCAGAGAGGTGAGCACTTCATGCCTGTCTCCTTGCTCGACAGCCAGCTCGACACCCTTGAGCAACCAAACCCGGACGCCCTCACTGTATCCATTGAGCAGACGCCTGAGCAAATCACCGATATCATTCTCGCATCGTGAACTCTCTCTCCATCCATGACCACAACGAGCTGATCCAGGCGGCCTACCAGGAGCGCGGCTTTGATACCGACGAGGCACGGGAAGCCGCCGAGGCTTGCGCGGCTGCCACCTGGCATGGCAACAACACCCACAATGCCCTCAAGGCCCTGCACCTTGACGACCTGTTCGGTTCGAAAGCCGGGGGCTGTGTACCCGGAGCCGAAATCGAGGTCATCGCCAATCGCTTTTCCGCGGCCGAGGCATGGGACGCTCACAAGAAACTCGGGCAGTCCGTGGCAATCCGCGCCTTTGAACGCGCCATCGAACTCGCCGAGCAACACGGGGTTGGCATTGTCAGCGTGGACAACTGTTTCCACTACCTCTGGGGTGGCGGCTACGTCATTGATGCCGCCAAGCGAGGTTACATCGCTTACACCAATTGCACCTCATCCATTGCCGAGGTAGTGCCCTACCGCGGCAAGTCCCCCACCCTGGGAACCAACCCACACAGCTGGGGGCTTCCCACCCAGAATGCCATCGGTTTTCCCATCTGTGTGGACTGGGCGACATCCACCGTCGCCATGGGACGCGTGCAACAACTCAAGCGCGAGGGCAAGGAGCTGCCACCCATGGCTGCTGTTGACGCCCAGGGCAAGCCCACGCTTGACCCTGCGAAGGTCGCGGCACTGCTTCCCTTTGGAGCGCACAAGGGTTATGGGCTGTCTCTCATCAACGAGCTCATCGCTGCCTACATCGGAGGATCCCTGCCCAGTCACCGTGGCCGCCCCGTGCCCACCGAGGGTGAAAAAAACAGCACCTCCTTCTTTTTCCAGATCATCCATCCCGAAGCCCTCTCGGCTGGCCGCTTTGCCCAGGGGCGCGGCCAGACGGACAATGTCAGGGCCGTGATCGAAAATATCCTTGGACCCGGAAATGAGGCTGCCATCCTTCCCGGTCAACTCGAGGCCGAAGCCGCCGCACGCTCCGAGCAAGCCGGGGGCCTGATCTTCTCCGACGCCGAGCTCCATGAGCTCAACGCACTGGCTGCCAAACTGGGCATGACGCCACTCAAGGCAAGGCCCGTCCAGCAATAGCCACAACAGCCTGCCCCAATCCGTCCACCTGATGTCCCATCTGCTCACCAGCTCACTTGCAGAAAAACTCTATGTCGCCATCGAGGCCCTGCCCATTGTTGATTATCACAGTCATCTTCCCGCCGGGGAAATCCTCGATGACCACCGCTTTGAAAACATCTGGGAGCTATGGCTCAAACACGACCACTACAAATGGCGCCTGATGCGTGCCTGCGGTGTGGAGGAGAGACTCATCACAGGTGACGCCTCTCCCCGGGAAAAATTCCGGGCCTTTGCCGGCATCCTGCCCCTGGCCATCGGCAACCCCGTGCACCAGTGGGCGCAGATGGAGCTCGACAGGATCTTCAATATCATCATTCCACTCAATGCCGAAACGGCGGACACCATCTGGGAACAAACCCAGCACGATCTCAATGACAAGCTGAGTGTGAACACCCTCCTTGAGGAATTGAGAGTCGAGCTCATCGCCACCACCGATGACCCCTTCGATGACCTTGTCTCCCACCAGGCCATTGCCGCACAAAACCATCCCACCCGGGTCATGCCGACCTTCCGCCCGGACAAGCACCTCGAGGGCAGCGACATTGACCTGACAGCACTCAAGCAGCGCCATGATTACTTTCATCAGCACGGATGCTGTATGTCCGATCACGGCATGGCGCAAATCCCGGCATCCGACACACCCCAGTACAAGGCACTCAAATCAATGGCGGAATGGAATCACGAAAAGAACTGGGTCATGCAGCTGCACCTCGGTCCGCAGCGCAATGTCAACACCCGGGGTTCAAGCCAAACAGGTCCGGACAGTGGCTACGACACCATCGGATCCAGGCCACAGACCGAGAGACTGATTCACTTCCTGGACGACTTGAACCAGACCGATCAATTGCCCAGAATCGTTGTCTACAACCTCAATCCCAACGAGAGCACCGCGCTCTGTGCCGCGTTGCAAAATTTCCAGCAGGCGGCTTCGAGACCGCTTGCACTCCCTGACGGTCGCCCGATCACACCAGGCAAACTACAAAGCGGCCGAGAGCTCGCAGGGCAAGCGAAGCTACAAAGCGGCCGAGAGCTCGCAGGGCAAGCAAAACTCCAATACGGCCCGGCCTGGTGGCATCTCGACCATGTGCGTGGCATTCGCGAGCAACTCGACATCCTGACCTCACTCTCCGCCATCGGCACGCACATCGGCATGCTCACAGACAGCCGCTC
>CAYXEC010000098.1:0-6452 GCA_964463855.1 uncultured Verrucomicrobiales bacterium
AGCCTGCTTGGTGGGTTTTTGCTCCTCGGTGACCGTGCCGGCCTTGCCCTCGCAGCGGGCACGGATGGCCTCGGCATCTTCTTTCTTCCATATGCGCTCGGCCTTTGAGTGGGGAAACCCGGGGTCGCGCTTCCAGTTCTCATTGAACCAGCGCCCCGCGTAGTCACCTTTACTCACCGAGAAATCAGCATGCACTTCAGAATAGGCCTCGGGCACAAATTCACGAATTTCCATCTCGCGCCTGGCAAGGATGGCGAGTGTGGGTGTCTGGACACGGCCAGCTGCGGTGATATTGAATCCGCCGTGGCGTGAGCGGAAGCATGTCAGGGCACGGGTGGAATTGAGACCCACCAGCCAGTCCGACTCGGAGCGGCACTTCGCCGCATCGGCAAGGTCCTGCATTTCCTCGTCACTGCGGAGGTTGTTCCAGGCGTCGAGGATCGCACCCTCGGTCATGGACTGCATCCAGAGCCTCTTGACGGGCTTTTCAATACCCCCGAGCTCGAGAATGTAGCGGAAGATCAGCTCACCCTCACGGCCGGCGTCGCAGGCATTGATGATGGTGTCGACATCCTTGCGGCGGCAGAGCTTGAGCACCTGATTGAGACGGCTCTCGGACTGCTCGATGGGTTGCAGCTCGAATTTTTTGGGGATGGCGGGCAGCACGTCGAAGTTCCATGGCAGGTTACGTGCCTTGCCATTCTTGCCAACCGGCCCCTGGGGCATCTTCAGCTCGACGAGGTGACCAACGGCTGAGGTGATGATATAGCCGTCGTTTTCAAAGTAGATGTCACGTCCCCGGCCTTTTTTCTCAAACTTGCCAACACTGTCTGCCCTGGCAAGGGCTCGGGACAGATCGGTGGCTACGGAGGGCTTCTCCGCGATGATCAGGGTCTTCGACATGGAAGGATGACCTACGTCCCGAGAGGGCACTTGAAAAGATAAATGTTCAAGAATGCTCCTTTCCTACTACGTAGGAAGAAAATCTGCTCAGTTTGTGCAGCAGGCTTGGTGGGCATCTCTCAGGGTTCAGATTTGACTGTGTTGATGGTGTTCTGGATCTCTCCCCTGACGGGTGAGCCGTCGCTGGATCTGAGGTCATATTTGATCGACATTTGCCAGCAGGTGCCCAGCTCAGCAATTTGGAAGCTAAGGGTCTTGCCGTCCGGGCTGAGGCTGGCAGCCGTGACCGGGTGGGTTTTCTCATTAAGGTGCTGCGATCCATAGTTTTTGCTGCGCTTGTAGGCCCAGGTCCTAATCTCGAGTGCCTTGGGAGTAACACTCGCAGGGTCGAGTGGTTCGGAGAAGGTGATGGTAATGCCTTTCTGGTTGGCTGAGAGGTCGGTGGGCAGGTGGGCAGGCTTGCCGGTGTAGCGGATGCGGAACAGTCCACCCTTCTTCTTGGATTGCGAGGTCGACCAGGCAGCCATCCCGCAGGTGTAGAGCTGGCCGTCGCCCCCCGTGCCGGAGTGGAAGCGGCCGCGCATCACACCGGTGGCGAGGTCGGGAAGGGGAAAGCGGATCAGGCCACCTTGTTTTTTGCCGCCAATCGTCTCATGAGGAACGAGAGACAGACGTCCGTGACCGTAGGAGAGGTGGATGAGTTTGCCGTCGAAGGGGCCCCATTTGTCGCTGTCAATCCAGAGCAACTCGGCAGGGGAGCGGTCAAATCCCTTGGCGACCCAGCAAAGCGGCTTCTCCATGGCGGCATCCGAGCTGTCCTCGGGAGCTCCGTATCCCCACATGTTGCCATAGAAATTGTTGCCGGCGGTGACATGGTTAATCCGGTTCATCGGGTTCCAGTGACCTTCTTGGTCGGTGACGAAGAAGGTCCCGTCCGGATTGCGGCAGACACCATTGGCAGCACGGAAGCCGTGGGCCAGGATCTCTGTTTGAGAGCCGTCAGCGCTGACCTTGAGCAGGGTGCCGTGGTGAGGTACGAGTGGTGGACGGTCGTGGCGGGCACTACGTGCATAGTAAAGGTTGCCCTCCTCGTCAGCCTGCAGGCCCATGGCAAATTCGTGGAAGTGGTTGGTGACTTGGGCGTCACTATTAAAACACTCATAGAAGTCGGTCTCACCGTCGCCGTTGAGGTCGTTGAGAATGACAATCTGGTCCCGGCAGGTGACAAAGATCCTGCCTTTGACGATTTTGAGTCCCAGTGGCTGGAACAAGCCGGAAGCGATGCGCTTCCAGGTCGTCTTCGTGGCATGCGGATCGGTGAAACCATCGACTTTCCAGACGTCGCCATCCCAGCAGCAGACAATGATGGATTTTCCATCAGGGGTGAAGTCAAAGCCTGAGGTGCGCAGGCGGCTGTTCCACAGGGTGTCGGTAGGCACATCGAAGTGATCCCACTGGAAAGCACCGGGCTGGTTGCCTCGGGTGAGCGGAGCGGTGAGGGTCTCGGACCACTGCGCGGGTCCTCCCTTGGTCAGTGGGGCAAGGTCCTTGGCTGGTGCTGCTGTTTCGCCACCGATGGTGAAGGCGACGTTTGCTGGAGTTGACTCCGGGGTGAAGGTGATGGTCCAGTAGCCATCGGCATTGTTCAGCTCCATAGGACTGCCTGCTGATTGGCTGAGTTTCTGTGAGCTTGGAGCAACCCGCAGTTTGAGTGCTTTACTCGACTTGCCGATGTTGATCTGGCGAACAAACGCACCGTCTGAGGCTAATTCATGGCTCTCGAGAATGTCAGCGTCCCCGACGGAGTAGCTGATGATGGTTTGGCTGCCATGCTTGTAGAGCCCTTTGTAGTGGGCCCATTGCCCTGGCAGAGGGCCATAGCGAAGCCCGTCAGGCCCTTTGAAACGCAGATCATCGAAGTTTCCGGTGTCCGGATTGGCCCAGCCGGGTTCATCCTTGGTTTCAAGGATGGGCGTGCCGATGGTGCGTGGCCGGACGACGTGCTTGCCGTTGAAGTGAACGCCATTCCAGTCAATAAAACCATCACCATGCCAGACGCCGGCAACGCGCATCGAGTCGTGCTCGAAGATCGACCAGGTTTGCCCCTTGCTGACTCCACCCTCACCCGGATTGAGACGCAGCGCGATGCCTTTGTAGGCGAGATTGGCATCGGGTGCGATCTGGTCGCCTCCACCT
Source organism: uncultured Verrucomicrobiales bacterium (assembly GCA_964463855.1). Classification (GTDB taxonomy): domain Bacteria; phylum Verrucomicrobiota; class Verrucomicrobiia; order Verrucomicrobiales; family Akkermansiaceae; genus Oceaniferula. Next base: position 3,100 of record CAYXEC010000098.1, read on the forward strand.
GCTTTTTTGCGGTCCTGCTCTGTGGCGATCTCGTAGGTGTTGATCAGAAAGTCACCATAGTTCATGGCTGTCCAGGGATCAGGAGCGTCACTTGAAGGAGGCTCTGGTCCGAGGCTGGCTCCCTTGGGCAGTTTGTTCAGATAGTCAGCAGTGACCTTGAAGTGCTGCGAAGGGTTGTGCTTTTTTAAATAGTGATCCCGGACGTAGTGAATGACCGCGTATTTTTCACGAGGTGTGAGTTGGGGCTGGGGAGGCATGGCGCGCCAGCCGCGGGTGATGGTTTGATACATGGTGTGAGGGTCACTACCGTGCTGGAATTGACCCTGACCGAAACGGAGGGATGTGGGAATAGATCCGACCTGCTTGAGGTTACCATGGCAGTTCATGCACAGGTTGTCGTAAATTTTTTGTCCCTGCTGGATGGTCTTTTTATCAATGTGTTTGATCAGCTTGGCGTGATCAATATCCAGCTCGTATTCGGGCAGGGCATTTTCTGGTAGCAGCATCTGTGCACTCAGCTGGGAGCAGAGTGCGGTCATTAAAAAGATGGTGATGGTTTTCATGAATGTGGGAATTGAGATGGATCGGAGCTATAGGTGATCCATAACGAGGAGCTACGCTCTTCTCCGATGGCAAATGAATTGATGAGCCTAGTGTTTATCAGTGTCTGATAATAGAACGAAAACTTGTTTTTTTTGGATAAAATCGGCATCTCTGAAGGTGCGGGCACTGTCTTTTCAGAGCGCAACGCAAACAAAAAAGAACAGCAGGGCGAGCCATACTGTTCTCTTGATGATGGTTTCAGGCCCAGGAGTCCTTCATTTCGGAAGCAGGACTACTTGGCCTTTACGAGGCTTCCGCCAGGGGCTCGGAAAGAGGCTCGGGCATGGGCTTTTCCTTGCGGTGCAGGGCCTTGCGCATTTTTTCCAGGGCAATGTTTTGCAGCTGTCTGATGCGCTCGCGGGTGACGCCAAATTCCAAACCGACCTCTTCGAGGGTCATGGGCTTTTTGCCATCAAGTCCAAAGCGCGCATCGATAATGCGATGTTCGCGCTCATCAAGGACATCCAGCAGCTCATCGAGCTCGCCATGCATGTTTTTACTATCGAGAGCCTCGAAGGGATCAACAGCGTGCTCGTCACCGATAATATCACTAAACTCGGCACTGTCATCCTCATGAACGGGAGCATTGAGGGAGGTGGGCCGTTTGGCCGCGCGCTCGAGTAAAGCCAGCTTCCTGCGGGGGATGCCCAGCTCCTCGGCGAGCTCTTCCTGGGTGGGTTCACGTCCGAGTGCCTCGGTGAGCATGCCGGAGATGCGACGCATGCGCGCAATCTTGTCCACCATGTGAACGGGCAGCCGGATCGTCTTGCTCTGGTTGGCCAGGGCTCGCTTGATGGACTGCTTGATCCACCAGGAGCCATAAGTGCTGAGCTTGCCACCCTTTTTGGGATCAAATCGCTCCACGGCCTTCATCAGGCCGATGTTGCCCTCTGAAATGAGGTCGGCTAGTGGCAGGCCATAGCCGGAGTAATCCTGGGCGATCTTGACGACGAGGCGAAGGTTGGCACGAATCATGTGTGCACGCGCCTTTTTGTCGCCTTTTTTAATGCGGGCCGCTAGTTCGACCTCCTGCTCGGGGGTAAGCAGTTCGGTCTTGGATATTTCCCTCAAATAAAGTCTGAGGCTGGTATCTGCTTCAAATCTGGACATGGTTTTGTGGTTGTTATGGGTTAAGGAACTGGGAATAAGTGTTTTGCAGGAGTCTTATATATTTTTTGTGTAAACTTTTGATTATGTCATGGTCTTCATAGAGTTAAACGTCACGGAAGTCACTTTTGTCTCATTAAAATGTATTCACCTTGTAAAAACATCCTTCTATAGGTTGAGACGCGCCCGATCGGCTTTTTGTTCATTTTTTTTAGAATGATTCTAATTTTCTCTGTCATCAGGATCTGTGTCCATGGCCATGCAAGATGGTGCTGTTTTTCTCACAGCTGGTGGATGGCAGTGTATGTTGTGTAAATCGACCCTTTACGAACTAACAGTTAGAGTTAGAGTGCGCGCATGATTGTGCGTGTGTATTCGTCGGCTCTGTTAGGGGTGGACGGCATTGAGGTGGAAGTGGAGGTGAGTGCCTTCAACGCGGAAAAGCCTGCCATCAATGTCGTGGGTCTGCCGGATGCCGCAGTGCGGGAAAGTGCGCAACGAGTCACCTCGGCCTTGAGCACGTCGGCCCTTGCCTGGGCGGATGGGGTGAAAACCATCAACCTGGCTCCGGCCGATTTGAAGAAGGAGGGGCCACGCTTTGATTTGCCCATTGCCCTTGCCCTGGCCGAGACCGCGGGGGCAGAGCGCATTGAGAATCCGGAGCGTTATGCCATAGCCGGGGAACTGGCCCTGGATGGTATGGTGCGGCCAGTACGTGGGGTTCTACCCATGGCACTGGAGGCTAAAAAGCGTGGCCGGGACCGCTTGATCGTGCCTGCTGAGAACGCGGCTGAAGCTGCAGTCGTTGAGGGACTCGAGGTCTATGGTGTGGAGACCTTGCGCCAGGCCTGGGATTTCATCACGGGGCAGGCCTTGCTGGCGCCGCATGATCTGGATCGCAAACGAGTTTTTGACACGAGTCGCCACTACGAGATTGACCTGGATGATGTCAAGGGTCAGCAGCAGGTCAAACGTGCCCTGGAGGTGGCTGCAGCCGGTGGACACAACTTGCTGATGGTAGGACCTCCCGGCACGGGGAAATCGATGATTGCCAAGCGCCTGCCGACGATTCTGCCCAAGCTGACCGAGGCAGAGGCTATCGATGCCACCAAAGTACATTCGATATCCGGCCTGTTGGGTAAGGAAAACGCGCTCCTTGTCACCCGCCCGTTCCGCTCTCCACACCATACGATTTCCGATGCGGGACTTCTGGGTGGCGGTACTAACCCGGGTCCCGGAGAAGTGTCTCTGGCTCACAACGGCGTGTTGTTCCTCGATGAGCTGCCCGAGTTTCGCAGGCAGACCCTGGAGGTCATGCGTCAGCCGCTCGAGGACGGTCATGTAACGATTTCCCGGGCTGCCGGATCACTGAATTTTCCCAGTAGGTTCATGTTAATTGCTGCCATGAACCCGTGCCCCTGTGGCTACTACGGGGATCTGAAACGCCAGTGCCGCTGCTCGCCACCCCAGATCGAGAAATACCGCCAGCGCATCTCGGGCCCCTTGCTGGACCGGATCGACATTCACGTGGAGGTGCCTCTGGTAGAGTATCGTGAATTGGTAGGTGATGTCACCGGTGAGTCATCCTCAAGTGTGCGGCAACGTGTCGAGGCCGCGCGTGAGCGTCAACAGGAGCGTTTTGC
>CAYXEC010000099.1:0-6276 GCA_964463855.1 uncultured Verrucomicrobiales bacterium
ATGCGCTCGAGGTGGTTGTAGAGTGTTAAGCGCGCCTGGGTGGCAATGGGCGCGCAGAGATAGCGCCATGAGAGAACGGCGAGCAGGTTGCCCACAAGGAGGCCGAGCACAATGTTTTGCAGGGACACCCCGTTGAGCAGGAACAGGGGCCCAATCATAAATTCCGTGCCGGCCGCGTGCTCCCCGGCATACATGCCCCAGAACTTGTCACCCCCCTTGAGGGCGCCTTTGGGGACTGGTTCGTTTTCATACTCGCCTGAGGAGGCGCTTGCCTGGTTTTGGTCTTCGTTACTCATGGTTTGTCTGGTTGGAGTGGGTGGGAGTATTGGAGAGTTGTTCGTCTGCCTAGTTGCGTTGGCTCAGTGTGCTGGCCTCGTATTTTTTGATTTCGCCAAGGAGCTCGGTTTCACCCGGGGTCTCGAAGCGCTGGCAGAATTCCTCCCAGACGGCGGACCATGGCAGCGACTTGCTACGCTCGAGGAGTGCCAAGCGGGTGGTATAGTCACCCTCCAGCTCTGCCTGGCGCAGTTGTTCAGCTGGCTCGAGCAGCGCGAGCAGCAGGGCCTTCTGGGCCGCACGCGTGCCAATGGCCCAGGCAGCGATGCGGTTGATCGAGGCATCAAAGAAATCCAGGCCGATGGAGGTGCGGGGCAGGGCATCACAGCGGACCAGCTCCTGCATGATTGCCTGGGTCTGGTCATCAAGCAGGACCACGTGGTCACTGTCCCAGCGCACACCGCGGGAAACATGCAGCAGCAGGTGGGGCACATACATGAGCACGGAGGAGATTTTATCCGCGATGCTCTCGGTCGGGTGGAAGTGGCCGGCATCGAGACAGAGGGCCGTCTGATTCTTGATGGCATAGCCCATGTAGAACTCATGGGAGCCCACCACCATGCTCTCAGACCCAATGCCGAAGAGCTTGCACTCCACGGCATCGATGTTGTGATTTGCACTATATGACTGCGAAAAAATATCGTCCAGACTCTCTGCAAGGCGCTGGCGGAAGCCTTGTCGGCCTACCGGGTTGTCCTTCATGCCGTCCGGTACCCAGACGTTGGTGACCGCCGGGGAACCGAGCTGCTTGCCGATGTCCGCGGCAATACTGCGGCTGCGCTTGCAGTGCTCGATCCAGAAATCACGGATGCCTGCATCAGGGCTACTCAGGGTGAATCCGCTGCCGGCCTTCTCATGGGAAAAGCAGGAGGGGTTGAAATCCATGCCAATGCCCTGGGACTTTGCCCAGTCAATCCAGCTCTGGAAGTGCCCGGTGGTGATGGCGTCACGGTCGACGGCCTGCCCCTGAAAGTCGCCATAGATGGCGTGGAGATTGAGTCTGTGGCTTCCCGGAAGCAGGCGTAGCACTTCCTCAAGGTCCTGGCGCAGTTCAGCGATCGTGCGCGCCTTGCCGGGGTAGTTGCCGGTGACAGCAAGGCCTCCACCGAGTTCCCCGGCGCCGGTTTCAAAGCCGCCGACATCATCACCCTGCCAGCAGTGCAGGGAGATGGGTGTGTGGGCAAGGGTGGTGAGCGCGGCTTCGACATCAATGCCGAGCTCAGCGTACTGGTCTTTGACTTGGGAAAACAATAAGTAGGACATGTTGCAAATATTCGGCACCTAGCTTGAAGGAAAAATTCCTTCTTGCAAATGCACGATCTGACTCTATTTTTGCACAATATGACTGCGGCAAATCTCTACTCCCGCTACCTGCCGGTAGAGCCCAGCCTCATTGACTGGGGCATGTATGTGCTGGATGCGGGTAGTCAGGATGTGAGCCCAGGCAGTGACTACCCCGTGGGAAGACACCCCGAGGAGTATATCTTCAGCTGGGAGAAAGGGCGCGTGCTGGATGAGTACCAGCTCGTCTACATCAGTGCCGGCGAGGGGGTCTTTGAGTGGGAGGGGCACCAGCGTGAGCAGGTCACGGCGGGAGATGTCATCTTGCTGCGCCCCGGGCTTTGGCACCGTTATCAGCCGGACAAGGAGACTGGCTGGTCCGAGAACTGGGTGGGTTTTCAGGGAGAATATGCCAAGCGGCTGGTGGAGAAGTTTTTCCCCGAGGACAAGGCGCTACTCAAGGTGGGTCACAATGGTGAGCTTCTGCGCAAGTTGCATGCCATTGTCGAGATGATGCAAGATGCCCCCGCGGGATACCGTCAAATGATGGCCGGAGAGAGCGTGGCAGCCCTGGCGCGGGTAAGGTCTTTGGTGATGCGGGCGGACAAACTCATCAACGAGCACGAGCAAAAGATGGACAGGGCTCGTTACTACCTGCTTGCCCACGCAGCCGAGGAGATCGATCTCGAGGCCCTTGCCGCGGAGCTGGGCATGAGCTACTCGCGCTTCCGCAACCTGTTCCGCAGGCACACCGGCAGCTCACCGCGCAAGTACCAACTCGATATCCGCATGAACCGCGCCATGGAACTCTTGCGTGAGAGTGAGCGCAATGTCACTGAGATCGCCGAGCACCTCGGCTTCTCCTCGGTGTATTATTTTTCCCGTCAGTTCAAGGCGCGCACCGGCAAGACGCCGGTGGCCTTCCGCAGGGGTTAGTCCCTGAGCGGGCTGATGAAGGATTTCGGATGGGGTTGAGCGGTCGCTACGCGACGCAAATCCTGATAACACGTTTTCCGTGGGTTGAAACCCACGGCTAACATGATTTGTCGCTACGCGACACAAAATACATGATGCTGGCAATCCCGTCGCATCGCGACGGTTCAACGTAGCCGTGGGTTTCAACCCACGGTATGGAGGTGTACACATGCCACGTCGCGTCGCGACCGTTCAAACGCTGTTGCGGCCATTAAAAATCGCTGGCCCTCAGCGTCAGGCTCTGGCCGGGTTGGATGGTGATGTTCTTGGCCTTGCCCTTGCTCACAACGCGCAATTCGCCGCTACTGTTGGCACCCGCATGGATGGTGGCCGAGGCGAGCATACCGTTTTGCCAGGAGACGTCCACGGAGTAGTCACCGCGTGCGCGCAGGCCCTTGACACTGCCGTTGGGCCAGCGCTCGGCAGGCAGGGCGGGCAGTAGTTTGATTTCCTCGTTGTGGCTGTGCAGCAGCATCTCGGCCACGGCGGCGGTGGCACCAAAGTTGCCATCAATCTGGAAGGGCGGGTGGTTGTCCCAGAGGTTGTCCAGCGTGGAGCGCACCAGAATGGCGTGGAGGTTGTCATAGGCCTTGGCCCCGTCCGAGAAGCGGGCATACATGCCGATGGTCCAGGCACGGCTCCAGCCGGTTCCAGCTCCACCGGCCGCGAGGCGCCCATCGATGGACTTGGTGACGGCATCCCGCATCACAGGATCATCATCGATGTCGATCACGTTGCCCGGGTAGGCTCCAATGACGTGCGAGATGTGGCGGTGGGACGGGGACCATTCCTTGAAGGGCTTGATCCACTCCATGAGGCGTCCGTCTTCGGCCACCTTCGGGACGTAGAGTTTGGGGATGAGGCTTTCGATGCGTTTGACGAAGGCGTCATCCTGTTTGCCAAGGGCGTTTGCCGCTTCCACGTAGTCCCGGAAGACCTGCATGATCATCCACTGCTCCACAGAGGTGCCGGCACTGAGGGCCGCGGTTTGCTCGTTACCGTCCTTGTCGATATACTTGAACTGGTTCTCCGGGGAGGTGGCGGGGCGTGCCATGAGGGTTTCTTCACCCTTGTCATTTTTTGGTCCGGGGATAAGCCAGCTTTCACAAAAGGTGGCGGACTCGGTGAGCAGTTCCCAGTATGGTTCGAGGGCTTTCGGGTCTTTGTTAAAGCGGTAGTGCTCGAGGATGTGGAAGGAGGCCCATTGTCCCCCGAGGTAGGTCGCTGCCCAGAGCGGGGCAGTACCCATGGAGCGGGCACTGCCCCAGACATCGGTCGAGTGTCCCATGGCCCAGCCCTTCATGCCCATGCGGCGGGTCAGGTCCTTGCCTTGGGGCAGCCAGCTCTTCAACAGGTCAAAGAGGGGGGGGTGTAGCTCGGCCAGGTTGCAAGTCTCCGCTGGCCAGTAGTTCATCTGGACGTTGATGTTGAGGTGGTAGTCAGAGGCCCAGGGGGCGAACTCATAGGGATTCCAGATCCCCTGCAAGTTGGCCGGGAGGCTGCCGGGACGAGAGGAGGCAATCAGCAGATAACGGCCGAACTGATAGTAGGTCTCCATCAGGTCCGGGTCAGAGCAGGGCTTGCCCTGCGAGCCCTCGGCCGCGGAGCTTTCCTTCTTGAGGAGGGCGAGTCGTGCCTTGGTGGGCAGCTTCATGATGGAGTCAGCAGTCTTTCCGATGTCAAACTGCACGCGGTCAAAAAACCGGGCGTGGTCACTGATGGCGTTGCTCCTGAGTGGCTCGACGGTCTGATCCTGTGCCCGGTCTAATATCTGGTTGGTCTGCTGCTGCCACCCGTCCGCCAGTGGAGCGGCGGAGTTTTGCCGGTTAAAGTTCGTCGCCACGGTCATGAGGATGGTGGCCTGCTGAGTGCCCTTCATCTCCAGCTTCGTCCCGTCTGCGGAGGTAGAGGCTCCCTTGAGGCGGATGCGGTTTTGGAATTTCGTTCCCAGCCTGCCGCTGCCTTGACCATTCACAACACAGTCTTCACCCTCGACCTGTGCGCCATCCATCCAGGTGACCAGATCGAGTGGCTTGTCAGAGGTTATGTGTACTACAAGGCAGTCCCACTGGGCGGAGGCAAAAACCTCCTGGGTGATCTTGGAGCCATCTTGCAGGCTGTAAGTGCTGGTGGTCACGCCGGTGCGCAGGTCGAGCTGGCGGTGGGTGGAGGCGATTTCAGCAGTGTTCTCGTAGGCGATCCTGAGCCGACCAGCGGGCTGGTAGCTGTAGGGGCTTTTATGGGGAGAGCCTTTCGTTGAGATATGCTTCCTGAAGTATTCGTCCGCCGCCTTGTAATCTTCCGCAGCAACCAGCTCGCGGATCTTTTCAAAGTGCGGGAAGGAATTCTCCTCCATGTATTGAGGGCCATCATTTCTCCAAATGGTTTCCTCATTGATAACAATCTGCTCTCTGGGGAATAGGCTGTAAGGGGTGGCGCCGAGGCGGCCATTGCCAACCGGGTAGGTGCCCTCCCAGTCATAGGCGGGCTCATCATCCCAAATGATCAGGTTTTCTGCAGGAGGGTGAGCGACGTGATGCACGGGAAGCTGGGGTGCGTTTTTTCCATGCTTGCGGAGGATGGGGGCGATGATTTTTGCCATCTCCGCTGCTCCCGCTGCATTCGGGTGGATTTTATCCGGGAAGAGGTCCGGACGATTCAAGAAGGGGCTGTGGAGGTCAATGACGGGAGTTTGCGTGAGGCGGGCGATTTTTTTAATCTGGGGCAGGACCTCATCCTCGATGAAGGCCCCGTTGATACTGTGGCCGAAGCGAATGAAGGAGGGAACGGGGTTCATCAGCCACACCGTTGGCTTGCTGGGCAGATTTTTGAACTCGCGGATCAGGAGCCGTGCCGCACCACTGTAGTCATGGTCAAAGTTCTGCCGTTGTTTGTATTCGCCGCGCTTGCTGTCATTGGTGCCGAGCTTGATGAGAACCACGTCCGGCTGATAGGCGAGAGCGTCCTTGTACTGCTGGGTGTTGACCCATGCGGAGGGGGACTTCGAAATCATCGTGCGTCCACTGACCCCGAAGTTTTTCACCTCAAAGTTGTCTCCAAGTAGTTTCTGTAGCTGGGCGGGATAGCTGGCGTTGTCGCGATCCGCGACCCCTGAGCCGAAGGTGATGCTGTCACCGACACAGGCGACCTTGATTTTGGCTGCCGGTGTTTCGGCGTGGGCGGCCGTCGCTAGCGTGATGCCCAGCAAGATGCTGCAAAAAAAAGGAAAAGCGGGTGTCAATTTGCCAAATGTCATGGCATCAATACTGCACCTGGTGGCTATGTATTACAGAGGAAAACAGATAAAATTTCTCTGACGGGTGCCGGACAAAACGGGTCATCTCAACCCTGCCAGGGCCCGGTGATGGCCAGGGTGTAGCCCGGTGACTGGATGTTGACGAAGAGGATGGAGCCGTCCGCGGAGAAGGTGGATCCGGCAAACTCGGACTTGTTGAGTGCGTTGCGTGCCAAGGTGTGGAGCTCGCCCTCCGTGGTGACCACCCTGAGGTGCGGGGTTTGCTCCCGGTGTTGCTCGATCAGGTCCTCGCAGACGATGAGGTCGCCGTTCGCGGGGGAGACAGCCAGGTTGTCACCATTGTTCATGAGGTCCGAGCCCTGCGGCTGGATGTCGAGCATGAGCTGGTCCGCCTGGTTGGCGCCGGCACCCGGGGTGAGCTTGAAAAT
>CAYXEC010000100.1:0-3624 GCA_964463855.1 uncultured Verrucomicrobiales bacterium
ATCCATTTCTTTTCACCTCATTGGTAGTGTGGAGGTTATCGGACTCACCGTGCCCCAGCTCGAAGACAGGCTCACCAAGCTCTACCAAAAGGACTACTTTGTAGATCCAAAAATCAGTGTTGTTATCACGGGTTACGCACAAAAAACCGTGGTCGTATCGGGAGCTGTTGTTAACCCGGGCGCTGTGCCTTATCCGGATGAGGGTGCCTTGTCGTTGGCGCAAGCAATCGCGGCGAGCGGAGGTATCACAGAAGCAGGGGATTCAGGCAGGATTACCATTGTGCGTAAGGCTGGCGGCTCTAGCAAGACTTCAATGGATAAGGCTGGTGAGATTGAGCTTTTGCCTGGTGATACAGCACTAATACACATGTTGCCAATCGAGCAAGAGTTGTTGATAACAGCCACCATAACAGGGGAGGTAAACAGGGCGGGGGAAATCATGCTTCCTGCAACAGGTCAACTCGACATTCTCTCAGCCATTGCCAAGGCAGGTGGGCTGAGCCGTATTGCTAACAAAAAAGTGGCGACGTTGCGCCGGTTCACGCCTCAGGGCTACACGGTGGAAGAGGTCAACATCAGGGATATCAGGGATGGAAAAGCCGCCATGGTATATATCAGGGAGAATGATATTCTGGTGATCAAGGAAAGCATCTTTTAACCATGGGATTCGGGCAGCGTGCCCATCCCGGCAGTTAGAGGCAGCGTATTTATCACCAGTAGCTTGAGACAAACATACACCTACACAATTTATATTTATGACAGAGGCAACGAAGAACAATGACAACATTCAACATTTGAGTGATGTCGACCATGAAGCACCTCTTCAGTCCAGTATGCAGAAAAGCCGTATCAGAATGGCACTCACGCGCTGGTGGATCATACTCATCTTTGCGGTGATGGGCTATGTGGTCGCGCTGTATTCCCTGTCCATTGCCGAGCCCAAATATTCCGCCAGAGCGGTGATTGAGGTCATGACTAAAAAACGGCAGCTTGTCGGAGGCGAGCTCGAGCAAGACCGCGTGAGTCTTCAACAAGCGATGCAGACCATGGCGAGCAAGATTCTGGGCTCATCCCAGCTCACCAAAGTGGTGCAAAGTGATAAAATCCAGGCAATTGAAAATGCCATGCCCCCCCGCTTCTCCTGGAAACCCAAATACTGGCGCACTGAGAACGAGATGCGCTTTAAGTCAGTGGCGGAGGCCTCAACCTCTGAAGTTGTCAGCATGATTACTGGCAATCTGAGCGTTCGGCCCAGACCGGGTACCTTGCTCATGGACGTGCAAGTCAGTCACGCAGACCCCAATAGTGCTCTGGCCATCGCTGATGCCATTGTTGAGGAATTTATCAAAAGTGAGAAAAGGAGAATTGAGGACTCCTCGCAAGAGGCCAAGAAAATTCTCAGTGCCGATGCAGCGATGGCTGCTTCTGATGTGGAGGTGGCACAGCGGGCCATATCCACTTACGCATCCGTCATGCAGACGAATGGCCGCATCAATGAGATGAACAAAAACATGGTGTCACTCAAGCAGCGTTACAAGAGCAAGCACCCGGACATGATTAATGCGGTAGCTCTCCTGGCTGATATCAAAAAGCGTTTTCGCAACGAGATCAAGGCGGTGATGCTGAGCAGTCCTGATGAACGCACCTTCTGGTCTGATTACCAGCAGCGCGTGAAGGAGCTTGAGCAAATCATAACCGGTAGTGGTCAAGATAGTGCAGCCAGAAGCAAGGCTGTTGTCGAGGCTGAGGAAGAATGGCTGGCGCTCGTGCAGGGAGCTTTGTCCGCACGGACCGGTGCCCTTCAGGGGCAGATCGCCAACAGAAAGAGTCACTACAACCGGGTCATTCAACGCATTACCGATCTCGAGGTTGCGGAGAAGAACGAGCAGTTTGAGCTCAAGATTGCAGAAAAAGCATTCCGTAGTGGTAACGTTGAAGTGGATAAATACAAGCGACTTACCCAGGGTGTTGCGATTGGAGCTCTGGTCGGTTTTGCCATTTCCTACATCCTGGGAATGCTTGATTTCAAGATCTATGATGTGCGCACGGTCGAGGAGGCCACAGGTCTTCCCTGTCTGGCGGCCGTGCCTGAGAGCTCTATCTTTGATTTGGAGGATCATTGGCAGAATGTCCTGGATGCAGATCCCAAGAGTGCCAATGCGGAGTCCATACGGAACCTCAGGGCATCCATCATGCTGCTCGGTAAAGCAGAGAAGAACAAAAGCATCCTTATAACATCTGCGGCTCCAGGTGAGGGTAAAACAACATGCGCCTCGGAGCTTGCCGCTTCCTTTGCCCTTAACGAGCAAAAAACCATTCTTGTGGATATGGACCTCAGAAAGCCTCGCGTCCACACCCTGTTCCCAGGGATCAACGAGAGTCTGGGCATTTCCGAGGTCTTGTCTGGTCAGGCGGATCTCGCGGTCGTCGTTCAGAGGACCAATGTCCCGGGCTTGCACGTCATCTGTGCAGGTACGAAACCACCCAATCCCTCTGAGCTTCTCCAGGAGCATGAAATTGCCGACATCATTTCCAAGCTCTGCGAATATTACGACCGCGTCATAATCGACACACCGCCCGTTTTGCCGGTGAGCGATACCCGCCTCATTGCGCAGCACGTGCAGACGGTCATTCTGGTTGTTCGGGCCCTGAAAATTCCAGTGGGCGCGATCATTCGCACCAAAGAGTTACTTGAACAGGCCCGCATCAAAGTTTCTGGAGTTGTCATCAACGCCATGAAGCGCAAGCACATTGGATCGGGCTATTATGGATACCGTGGTTATGGAGAATATGGTGGTTCCGGCGGATACGGAGGCTACTACGATGACGACGATGAGGATGAGAAGAAGAAGTGAGTCCGCCGAGCACCTCGGGTGACGCGACCTCATTGATTTTTTGAACTCATCGCCAGAGTCAAAATCAGACCATGGGATCTGAACATTAATATCAAAGCAAACGCACACTCTTGCTTTCACAAAAACCGGTCTTTTTCAGAGAAACACTGAAAAAACGACCAAGGGCGGATGCTTGGCCGCAAAGCGGCCGGTTGAAGTTGTGAGTTTAAGTTTAAGTAAGAATTCAAGTATTGAGCGTCACGAGAGATTTTGAAGGTCTTGCGGTATGGCAGAGGGCTAAAAGCTTGGCAGTTGAAGTCTGCAGAGAAAGTTCGCAATTTAAGGACTGGGGTTTCCGTGATCAGATTATGAGAAGTGCTGTCTCCGTTCCATCGAACATTGCTGAGGGTGCTGAGAGAAACGGACCCAAGGAGTTTATGCTCTTTGCTGGGTATGCGAAAGGTTCCCTAGGTGAGCTTAGGACCCAAATCATGATTGGCACGGATCTAGGCTACTTCGAGCCACCTGTGAGTGAGAGATGGATATCTGAATCGCGTGAACTATCAAAGATGCTCCATGGCCTAATCCGTTCACTCCAAAATCCCTCAACTTAAACTTCAACTGCTTCCCCGAAGCACGATACTTAAACTTTCGCGTAGCGAATAACTTAAACTAGTCGGCAAGCGGCCCACTTCAACTTAAACTGCTGCGGAGCAGCTAACTTAAACTTCATTCATGAAATTACTCGTAACCGGATCATCAGGCCTCATCGGCTCCGAGGTATGCGTTC